>CAYUJS010000029.1:0-23089 GCA_964445105.1 uncultured bacterium
CACATTTTGTTGTTCTTTGTACTCGCTAAGGATCTGTTCGTCTGTATATTCCTGCAAATTTAGTTGATTAGTCGCCAAGATAAACCGCCCTTTCTTACAGATGCCCTGCCTCTCAGATCCTGCGCTTTAATTTTTATCGACAGACACCTAAAATCTCGCAGGGCGTCAAGAACTCCGAAAGCATCTTGCAATACGCCTGAGGCACTTATTATTGGTTCTTTTTAGCTCCCAGCCATTTTTTTAGCCTCCTGCTGCACCTTTGCAGGAAGGAAGATTCGAAGCAGCGGCCAAGACAAATGTCAGCTTTTTGGTTACTCCAGAACAGGAACTGCTTGCCAGATAAAGCCTTGTCAGGCTCTCCTCCGGCGAATAATTGGTATTAGCAGCAGCAAAAAATGCGCAAAGCAACTGTATACAGGCGCCACGATGTAGTAGAAAATCGGCTGCAGAGCCGACCAAAGATATCTTTTTTCCATCGATGCTGGCGCTTTTTAGATGTGTAACGTGTCATATGCCCTCCTGGGTTTTTACAGGAAGATGAGAGGCGTTTGGCTTTTCGCGTAGATGGCTATATTAGACGCTTACTATTTAAGCTATGGTCGAAGATATGACATCGAGCATTTTTTTCGTTTCGGAAAGCAAAGACTTGGGTTGGTTAACTCTCAAACGTGCGAGATACGCCGCGAGGAGTGCTGGCATTGATAGGGCTCTTAGCTTACAACACACTCTGTCACGCAAGGCATCGGAAGCCTGCTCAAAAAGGCGATTCCAAAGCAATTGCTCCGATTCTAACCGGTACCAAGCAAAAAAACTAAAGCGCAAGCAAAGTCGCGTAGGGTGCAGTACCGACGCGTGAGGCGATTTGTGCCGAGAAATTGCCCCCTACCTACGATGTTGGAAATCAAACGGTGGGCATGGCTAGTGATCCGGTTTTGCAAGTAGAACCGGTAAAATTAGTCTAAACTCCAGGGAGAATAATACGCTCAAAATCTTACGTTATAAGTAAAAAATAAATCGTAAAATTCCGCTAGATTTATTAAAACTCAGCCTATTATTATGGAGGAGCCATGTTTGATATAGCTGGGTGTTACTTACTCTAACAAAAAAGGACCTTACTGTGCTCTACCCGGATTTTAAAATTCACTTTAACGCCGACCATATGTTTAAGAGAGTTGATCAAGGTATTCAACCAGCTCTCCAGAAGATAGCAGCGAAAATCGACGGCTACAGCTTCGAAGAAATCCGCGCGATTGCGTCGATTGCTTTAGATCGCTGCGGAGAAAGAGTACTACGCATGAGGGAAAGAGGCTGTACAACTGAAGAAACCGTAGAGGTTGTGGCTTACCAAGAAGTCATCGAACCAGCGGCAGCAGAGATAGCAGAGTATAACGATCCAAGCTACGTACCAGTAAGCGTCGATCTCGTACCGGTCGTTTGATTCAGAAGAATTCTCGCAGAGGGCCTAGGAATGTAGGTTTATGGAAAACGATCCTAAAGGCGAAAGTCATAAAAGCCCAACTGTACGTTGTGAATAAATCAAAGTGGCTTAGGGGAGCTGGATGTGCTACGGTCAATTATGTGCTACTGAAGCGCAAGAATCCAACGATCATAACACTGGCCGAAATTATGTACGCAGTGCAGCGCTAACAATCGTTGAGTTTCACCAAGTTTTGTAAGAGAAGCTTTTGTGTTACGCCTGAGAGCATGTTTTTGACTTCTACGGATTCTGAAGCGAGCTCGTGCTCACCTATCACGGCGACAAAGCGCGCGCCGATCTGATGGGCGTGCGCCATGACTTTGCCGAGCTTGCGTCCGGTGTAATCCATTTGCGCGGCTACTCCTTGCTCGCGTAGTTGATGGAGTAGATCAAAGCAACGTAAGCGCGCTTGCTCTCCTAGTGCGATCAGAAGCAGCACAGGGCTTTGTATCGCTGGCATAGGTGCGCCTTGCAGTAACATCGTCTGAATCACCCGCTCTATTCCTGAGGCAAAGCCTACGGTAGGTGCGTCAGGGCCGCCCAGGCTCTTCAAAAGGCCATCAAAGCGGCCGCCACCACAGATGCTGTTCTGGGCGCCTAAGTTGCCGCAAACGATCTCAAAGACGGTTTCATTGTAATAATCCAAACCACGCACCAGTGAGGTATCGATCTCGTACTTGATGTGAAGGCCGGTGAGCAGAGTTTTTACACGCTCAAAATACTCTTTACTTTCAGCGCTGAGAAAGTCCAAAATTGATGGTGCGTCTTTGCAGAGCTGCTTATCGGTGGAATTTTTGGAATCTAAAATGCGCAACGGGTTCTGTTCAAATCTCTTTTGACTCTCGTCCGAGAGTTGCGCGAAATGAGGTCTTAGGTAATCCTGCAGAGCGTTGCGAAAAGCTTCACGCGTGGCGCTGTCGCCGATAGAATTTAGATAGACTGTTAGTTGCGTTAACCCCAATTTTCGGTAGATAGCACAAGCGAGGTCAATTAGCTCTACGTCTTGCTCTGGGGCTCTTACGCCGATCACTTCGACGCCAAATTGGTGGTGCTGGCGGTACCGGCCGGCTTGCGGCCTATCATATCGAAACATCGGCGCGATATAGTAGAGTTTATGCGTTGTACTCAGATTATGCATCTGATTTTCAATGTAGGCGCGCATAACGGCGGCCGTGCCCTCAGGCCTGAGCGATAGCGAGCGACCGCCCTTATCAGTAAACGTATACATCTCTTTCGACGCGATATCAGAGCTTTCCCCAACGCTGCGCAAAAATAGTTCAGTGCGCTCTAGTACGGGCGTACGGATTTCCTGAAACCCGTACAGCAAGGCCATCTCGCGAAAAATGCCCTCTACGTACTGCCACGTAGCGGACGCGCGCCACAAATCCTTGGGAGGTTGAGGAACGATATCAAAGACGCCTGGGGGGGAAGGATATGTCATAGTGGCCTCAATTTCGTTCGACCAGCAGGTCGAACTCCTTAAGATAATAATCGCGCTGATACGGATCCTCAATGCCTATATTATTGAGAATGCTTTGTACTACTACACGTTGGCGTGGCTGAAGATCTTCTTGTTGCAATGGGCTTGCCGCTGAGAATAACAGTAATTCAAGGCGCCGCAATAATTGCGCTCTGAGCTTGTTGCTAAAGGCTGAGAAACGAGTCGAAGTGGCCGTACGGGCAGATTTTTCCCATAGAGCCACTTCGCGTGCCGTAGCCTGCAATTGCCCTAATGTTTTGGCTTCTTGGATTTGGTCGGCAAACGTCTGGAATTGCTCCAGGATCGCATCCGCCATTTCTTGACTTACGACGCCCTCTTCGTTTGTTCTACTCCCTCCCTGTAAATTGGGGAAAGCAAGGGTTACTAGTTTCTCCGCCGGATAGCCTTGAAGGGCCAGATCGCGATCGTGGTAGCCCTGAATGAAAGAGGTGAGTTTGTCGTAAAAATCTGTCTGAGGTGTAGACGTATGTGTGTCTAGCCATTGCTTAATTTGCTTGCTCAGCGGCTTGAGCGTGTGTTTGCGCTGAGCCAAACGCTCAAGCTCCTGCTGATCCACCGGAGTGCTTTCCTGTTCTTGGAGATCAGCGTGAGAGAGGTCTTCTAACGGTTCGGTGAGAATTTCGGCAGTGTTTGAACCGGCCCCAATATATGCTACAAGAAATGTCTCCTTTGGAAAGCGCTCCTTCAATGTATTGAATGCGCTATTTGCTATTTTTTTATCCTCTTTTGCGTAGAGCACTAGGTCCGGAAATTTCCGCCAAGAGCGTAGCAGCTCTTCCAATATTCGTTGCTCTTTTCCTTCTTGACTGTCGGCCAATGCTTGCATTAACGGCTGCGCGAATAAGTAGTATCTGGGTGCATTGTAAACCAGGCTGGTGGCGGTCGAGCGCGTCTGACTGAGGCTTGCCGGCGGATTAAATTCTGTGTGGCCCGTTTCTTGTGCTAGGGTAGCTAAGCGCACCAATTTAGCTTCGCTGATAAGCTTAAAGATAGCAGCTGCATTATCCCCGTCTAAGGGACTGGGGTTAGCTAGTAGACGATTTAGCTCTTTGAGTTCCGTGGTGTGGCGCAGCTCCATGGACTGTGAATCAATGACGATTGTCGCGCGTGGTAAAAGCCACTGCAGAAGGGTCGGATTGGGCTGTGCAATCAACAAAAAACGAGATAAGTCAGGCGTCCAATAGACTCTGAGCAGATAGTCTGTATTTGTAAAATTGCTCTGTCTATCCACTGATGCGTAGGAACGAGTTCCTTCCGGCAGAAACTTAGCCAGCATATTATTAATGAAGTCGCCGTCAGACCAATTTTGATGCGCAGGTTTAATCTGGTGCTGGTGCGCGTAGGTAAAGGCCATCG
The DNA here is from genome assembly GCA_964445105.1 of uncultured bacterium. Classification (GTDB taxonomy): domain Bacteria; phylum Chlamydiota; class Chlamydiia; order Chlamydiales; family JAJFMA01; genus CAWBNS01. The sequence continues at coordinate 4,335 of CAYUJS010000029.1, forward strand.
AGATGTCGGCTACGCCTTCGGCCGTGATAAATTCTTGGGCGTCGCTCTGTTCACTGAAGGTAAAGTACAATCCTGAGCCTAATGTCGCAATGATCGCTAGCAGGACCGCTACATAGGCAATGACCGAGCCCCAAATCGAGGTTTGGCTGCGATACGGATCCTCCCGCTGCTGTTCGTACTCCTCTGCGGCCTCTTTGTGCGGCCTCCAGCGCGCAGGTTGCCGCTCTTGCTCGTGAGTAAAAGACATGTTTTGATGAATAATAACTGATGACGGCTCTTGGCCTTCCTCATCGTCCTCATGTTCTAAGTCCTCAACCTGTGCGATGAGCGACTTTAGATCATCGTCTTCTTCGAAAGAGGCGAGAGTAGCGCTTTTGGTTTCCGGATCAAAGCTATCTGGCAAATTTTTTCCAGTCTCTGTTGTACCGCTGTATAAAATTTCGATCTGCCCGACCTCTAACTGGTCGCCACCTACTAGCTTTTTACGCCCGAAAGGACGGCCATTCAACGTGGTAAAAGGGTCGTTCGCTTCATTGATTGCATAGATTTCACCGTTTTGCTCCACAAATTTTAAGTGCTCACGATCTAGCTCAGATGAGTTTAGAGGCAAGCCTTCGAGATCTGGCGAATCCAAGCCAATCGTAACGGTTGATTGCGAGAAAGACCTTTCCACGGTCTGGCCATCAAACTTAAAAATGAGACGAATCATCATCACTAACCTGAGTTCAGAACTACTGCGCAAACTTAGATAATACGCGCATGAGGTCGTTGTAAGTCAAAAAGACAAATAACACGATCAGCGCCAATGCGAAAGGAACAACCAATCGCTCCATCGTTTTTGGCTTTAGTCGACGGTTGGTCACCATTTCTAGAAAAGAGAGCGCAATAGTGCCCCCATCTAGAACAGGGATAGGCAAAAGATTAATGAGCCCTAAGTTAAGGCTAATAGCGCCTATCCAGAATAGCCCCTCTTTTACGCTGACCGCCCAATTTTCCTGCACAATTTGCAGTAAGCCGATCGGGCCGGCTACCCACTTCAAACTAAGTGTACCGGTTACCAATGCGCCTAAGGTGCGCCATATCTCTCCGGCTACTTCCCTGAACAATGCGACCGGGGATGGGTTATATATTACGCGTCGGTCGCGTAGATAGGGGGGGGTTATGCTGAGCTGCTGTTCGCTTTCGTCCAAGAGCTGCTGCGCATGTGCGCGCTGCTCGGGGTTGTCAATGGCATCTATTAGTTTTCGCCTGTCGGCTAGCTCGCTCGCGTACTTTGCTCTGTCAGCAGGTGAAACGGCAAACGCCGGTAGCATTTTTGGAATAACGGGGTTGAGCAGAAATAGCTTCCCCTCGCTGTTGGTCTGGCGATTAGTACCTATGCTGCTGACGATCCTATAGAGCTGATTTACGTTGATTTCTTGAGAAAAAGAGTCATTTGCTTGCTGAGGTGTGACGGCGTTGACAAAAGCGTCTGGCTCACGCGCGACAATCAAGAGCACGTGTGGGCTCTGCAAGTGGGTAAGAGCCTCATGGGCCTTTTTCACTATCAGGCCATCTACTGCTAAAATTTTGTCACCTGGCATCAGGGGTTCATCTACTATAGAGGAAAGGTACGCTGGGAACACCTGCTCTTCCATGTCTTTGTCAATAAAAGAGATACGGTTCTCAATCACATTTTCGACGGTCATATTGTATGGTAGGGTGAACAACTTAAGCACTTTTGTTTGCTGTAAACCAGCCTCAAATTGCCAATCAACCAGCTCTTCTCGAACGGACGGATCTAGGCGGAGTTCTTGTACCAGAACCCTTGGTGCACGCCTCTGGATGATCTTATCGCCCCTTTGAACGGTCAACAAAGCTCGACCATCGTTGATTAGGTGGGTTAGCTGCTGTTGACCGAATAATAATTCTCCGTTGGCCCAAATCAGACGGTCACCTGGCTGAATTCCGCTTGTGAGAAGGGGTGAGCCCTCTGCTAATCCCTTTAGCTCGGCTGCGCTGCGCGGTTGGTAGATCAGGTAGCTGGCGGAATCTAAAATACCCACCGTGCGCACATCTTTGTCTAGCGCTCGCGGATGCGGGTAGGCCGATACAGTGTACTCGTAGGGGCTTTTTTGGCCGCTCTGATAGTCTATTTTAAGGCCTTTTACTCGCAGGGGATCTGTCGCTGTCATCGGAGCATAGAGGTGATCTTTCAGCCCAATATAGGCGCTCTCGTCGTAGGAAGTGATTTCGTCGCCGGGGCGCAAGCCATCTCGAAATAGCTCAGAGCGGGTGTCTACCCAGCCAATCTTTGGCGTAAATTCGCGAAACGCTTTTTCTCGTCCGCCCCATAGCCACAAAATGCTGAAAACAGCTAATGCAAGTAGTAGGTTTGCAACAGGCCCAGCGGCAGCGACTTTCACACGATCCCAAGGAGGGCGGGCGTAAAAAGTATCTGGCGCAGGGTTTAGCCAGCCAGCCTCCGTTTCGTCAGCGTTGTCCTGGCCAGCTATTTTCACATAACCGCCAAAGGGCAACCAATTGAGCCTCCACTCCACGCCATCGCTAATCCAGCGGCAGATTGATTGGCCGAACCCTATTCCAAAGGTTTCCACGCGCATTCCTACGCGTCTAGCCATCCAGTAGTGGCCGAGTTCATGCACAAAAATGAGGGTGCCCAACACCAGAAGGGCCAATAGGAAATACACCACACTACCTAACATTGTAAGATCCATTTCTATACATCATAAATTTGCCGCTTCGTAGCGCGCTTCCCGATCAACAGCTAAAATAACCTCTAGAGATGGGCTTCGAACTGACTTGTGCTTACCCATCAGCTTCTCTAGCCCTGCGGCTATTCCCTTCCAACTCAGCTCCCGGTCAATGAACCGTTGCACTAGAATCTCATTTGCTGCATTCAGGTATGCGGGCATAGTACCACCGATCTGTCCAGCTGCATATGCTAAATTCAAGCAGGGAAATTTTTCGCGATCAGGTTGCAAGAACTGTAACACACTATGCTTTGTAAAATCAAAAGGTGTGATTAAGCCGCTTGTCCGCGCGGGGTAAGTCAGCGCGTACTGGATGGGCGCACGCATATCTGGCGCTCCCATTTGAGCTAGCATGGAGCCGTCTACGAACTCAACCATGCTATGAATCAGGCTTTGCGGGTGGATGATTACTTCAATCTGCTGGTAGGGGATGCCAAACAGCCAATGCGCTTCGATCGCTTCTAGTCCTTTGTTCAATAAGTTAGAGCAATCAATTGTGATTTTGGGGCCCATGGACCAATTAGGATGCTTGAGTGCTTGCTCAGGGGTGATATGATCTAAAGCTTTGGTATTTAGGTCGCGAAATGGCCCTCCGGATGCTGTCAAAATCAGCCGTTGTATGGCTTTTGTCTCTTGTCCGTTTAGACACTGAAAAAGCGCACTATGTTCGCTATCGATGGGCAGTAGCTTAACCTGGTGTCTCTGTACGAGCCCCATCACCAGTTCGCCTGCAGAGACTAGTACCTCTTTATTGGCTAGGGCCACATCTTTGCCTGCCTGGATAGCCGCAATCGTGGGCAAAATACCAGCGGTGCCTACCATTGCCGAAACAACAAGGTCAGCATCGGTGCATGCAGCTACCTCTTCCATCCCTTCCATACCGCCCAACACGCGTATATGGGGCAGCCGTTTTTGTAATTCTTGCGCTTTTTGCTCTTCGAAAACCGCGATCAGCTTCGGCTTAAATTCGCGGGCTTGCTGCTCCAGTAGGTCGATATTTGCCCTAGCACCCAAAGCGACCACTTCCATGCCGATGTGCCTGGCCACCTGTAGAGTGTTCGTTCCTACTGAGCCCGTGCTGCCAAGAATCGCTAGTTTTCGTTTTTTCATAAGCTTCAAATAGTAGCAGATTGGGCTAATAAGGATGAAGGAGGAAGGTTGAGCAAACAGCAGGGCAGTTGCTTACCCGAAAAGCGGTGTGTTGCCGCTGCCTTCCGGCGCCTTGTACGCCTGCTGGGGGTGGGCTGGCTGGTCGGCGTATCGATAGATCAGCTGACCTGTCCTAACCATTTTCGAGAGGAACTGATCCCGTAGGTACTTAGGGTTTCGATCTAGGATCTGAGCAAGTTGCGTTAACTGCAGAGGTCCATGCGAACACAGCCCCTTGATCAGCTCTTTAATCTCACTCGACTTGGCGCGCTCGCCTAAGGCAGCAATTTGCTTTGTTAGCTCAGTCGATAGGGAAGGGAAGCTTTTGGGTAGCGCATCTAAGCCCCTGCACGATTCGTCTATAAGGGGGGGTAACCCCCCCGATAAGCCGCTTATGGGGGAGGGCTGGCCCGTTCCCTCACTAGCCCCGGAGATCTCAGGGCTCAAAACGTAGTAAGTACCGTTGCCGGCGCGTTTCATGGTTAGTAGCCCTAAGGTGCGTAGATGGCCGAGAGCTTTGTTAGCGGCCAAAGTGTCCGTGCCGTTTACTTGCCGGTAGTCCAGGTTAGTAATCGCTCGCATTTCGCGAGTCAAGACTATAGCTCGCCGCTCTGCATCTGTAAGATTGAATTCTCTGAACTGCGATAGCCACTCGAGATCCTTCTGATCCAGTAAATGGTGTGGAAGAAGCACGAGATCGAACTCGTTTCGGTCCCTGTCCGTCTCAATGATAGGAGGTGTAGTCAAGCCAGCCTCCTTCATTAACTTGCGTATGGCTCGGATGCCAGTACCTTTTGTTTCTGCATATCTTAGTTCATGGAACACAGAAGCGATGGTGGGGTTTCTGGGTTTTGAACCGGGCTGGCCGAGCTCTTCAAATGGCTTTAGGGAGTGCCCTGCATTCCGAAATTCTAACCGGTTGGAGTAGCGGATGACCTGTGTTGGTTGGCCAACCCGATAATTGCGGTGCATAAGTGCATTCGCCAACGCCTCCCGGATCACCTCTCTGGGGATGCTAGGTATATCGGTGCGTTGTAGTTGGCCCGGCTCTAAATGAAAACGAGCCGGTAAATCGCCCATAATTTGTGCATGCAACCGCGGGAAAAGAGTGATCAGCGCCTCACGATAGTCGGTGGAGTAGAACCGGGTGGCAGCGTCCCCGATCCACTCGGGGCCTTCGGTCACTATGTAATCCAAGCGGGCGCCCATCGGCAGCGCCCGGCGGAGCGCAGCTTTTGTGCCGAACAGCAGGAGCCCGGCAATATTGGGCACATACTCTCCCTCATGATGGGCTACACATCCCAAAGATCGTAGCAGGTCTGTATCGGCCAGCGCGATTTCAGCGGCTTCAGGCTCGACCTGTGCTCGTCTTCGCCGGTAGACATTGATAGCATCAGGGTCGATGTCTTTCCAAGATATTCCAGGGAGCGCTTCTCTCTCGTAAGGGGTGCCGCTGCGAAGCTGGTAGAGAAGGTCGAGATCTGCAGTAGTAAAGCGGTAGTCTGCAGATCCTACGCGCCGGTACGCGCCCTTTTCTGCCCCATCCTTTTTGATAAAGATGGGTTTTTCTCTTGGTGGCGCTTCTGGAATGAACGCGATCACGATCGGCCGGCCGTTGATAGCCTCCACCTGGATTGTAGGGCGGGTCTGGGTGCTAAAAGTGTTGCTGCAGACATCTGCTAACTCGCGCTGGATCTTGTCCGGGTCGTCCACCCCCACAATGCTGTAACGAGTGCATGGGCCGTCATTGTTTAGCTCAAGCCCTAAAATCAGGTAGCCTCCACCTAGACCAGGTTCATTGGAGAATGCCGATATAGTCTTCAGCGCGCTTTTGCCTAAGGTGGCTTTTGCCCCCTTTGCCTCAATGCGCTGGCGTTCATCGCAGCTCTGCAGGCGATCGAGCAGTTGCTGAACTGTAAATTCCATAAGGCTATTCTTTGATTGAATTGGCTGCTCTTCTGTGTCTGGGGTCAACTGGAGAGGTCGATCTCTGCACTTTTAGATCCATCTTTATAGCAAATGATCGCTTTACAATCCGAAATATTACGATTTTCTGAACTAAAATTTATCCACATTAGAATTAAATCTTTGTCTTCTGTCGCATATCTTTACCTGTAGCCCTTCTGCTCAATTTGCTTTAGAGCACCAGTGGCGTCTCTGCCAAATTTAAGTTCCATTATCTAGGTACAACTTTGCATTTCAACGACCAAGTCTATTCGCCCGACGTTCGTTTGTAACACAGCCTGTACTTTCAGGCCCATCGACTCGAGAATGATAAGAAAAACAGCGTGGTAAGAAGCTTCAGATTCGTAGTTAAACAGCGTGCTGGGGATCCTGGCAAACAAGGACCTCATAGTTTTAATGAACTGGGAAAACTCATGTTGTTCGAGCTGCTGCCTGCATTGTGCGGCGACGCTAAGGACTTTCGAAATGCCAAGCCCAGCGAATTGACGAACAAGCGTTTTAAAGAAGGCCTCGCGAACCTCGCGATTGGGAAAATCTAACTTATAGTTTCGGTTGACTTCGTCGTACCTTCGGATTGTAAGATAACCAGTTTGCCACACGAGAGGGATGAGCTCGACTTGCTCGAGATCATTGATACCCAAAAAATTACTTTTCTCCGCCACTAGCGCCCCAAACTCCAGCGCAGAAACGAGTTGTTTGCGGATTTGTTGGACGAGAAGCGTTGGCGTACCCGTGCGAAACCAGTAGTTTTACACCCTTCCGGTCTGTAAAAAACTCAGGGCGGAGTAAGGATCATAGACAGGCTCTTCGCCCCAGGCGAATCGGTAGCCATTGTACCATTCTTTCATTTCAGCTAATAAGGCGGCCTCGGTAGTAGTGGTTGTCTTTGTTGCAGAGCGATCTTCGGCCACTTGTTTTATTCGATCGCTCAGAAATTCCTGCAGCTCCACTGTGTAGCCCACTAAGGTAGCATAACTTGGGTTGGCCGTGAGGTCATGCAAGTTATTCGATCCAGAAAAAAGTGAAACTTGAGAAAATTTAGAGACTCCCGTGGCGAATAAGAACCGCAACTGCTTATCTAGGGTCTTGAGGGTCTCATAAATTTTTTTAACAGGTGCTGATTTGCTTTGGCTATGTCGATTCGCTCCAGATTTTCGGCTAATGGCTTGTCGTACTCGTCGATCAGGACAACAACGCGGCCCAAATCCGCAAGATTCATCACAAGATCGACCAGCCCCTCTTGTAAATTTGGACATTTGATAGGCTTGTTGTATGACAAAGCGGTTTTTTCTAAGACTCTCTGTAGGGCGGCCGCCAACTCTTCGGGACCCTCACCAGAGATCCGTGCGAAATCAATATAAATGACAGGGTGCTCTTTCTAATCGTAGTTTGTGTTGTATATGTGGCGGTTTTTAAATAACTCTTTGTTGCCTTTAAAAATTGCTTCGAGTGTGCTCAAAAGAAGTGACTTGCCAAATCTTCGCGGGCGCGGCAAAAAGTAATGTTGACCTTTAGTTATCAGTTTATGAATTATACCTGTTTTATCGATATAAACGCAGTCATCCTCGATAATTTTTTGGATGGATTGCAAGCCAATCGGTAGATTCTTCATTTTGTTTTCGCCTACCTTTTTTTATTATGCTTCAATAGAAACAGCTAGCGGCTTTAGTCGCCACTGTTTTTAGGGCTAATCAAGCGGTCGGCCATGAAAATAAGTGACCCGCTTGAGCAAGCGGCCATCTGCATCGTACAGACTGGCCACCCCATTGCCCTCATGCACATTGGATTCCGGGGTACGCTGACCGCGCTTGAAGTACTGCCCCTTGACCAAACGATCGTTATCATATTCTTCCATCAGCATCACGCTGCCGTCGCGGTACCAGGCTGTGGCAATGCCATTTTTCAGGTTGTCTGCAAATTCGCGTTGGCTTTCTTGCACGCCATTTGGGTACCATGTTTTTGCGGTGCCGTGAATCATATCTTCATGCCAGCAAATCAATAGCTCTGGCTGGGGGTCGATGTCGATCTCTCCGCTTTGTTTTTGTTGGATCGAACCGGGATAATAGACGATTTCTTGACCGTGCTTTTTGTTATGTTCCAGCTGGTAGACGGTTGCTAGCTGTCCGGTCTCGTCAAATACCCGCACCTGTCCGTGCGGCTGGCCGTCGGTGTATTGTTGCAACGCGCGCGTGTGTGTGCCATCAAAAAGAGCTCGCCAGCCATTTCCGTGTGTAATCCCTCCTACCGAGCTCCCGTCGATATTATGGTAGGTCCCAGAAATTAGTTGTCCTCGTGACCAGAGCTCCTCCGCAGCGGGCGATTCAGGTGTCCAATAGCGCATGGTGCGGCCAGCACGTTCCCCCTGATGGTATTCAATCGTCTCTAAAAGAGAGCCATCCTTTGTAAAAACCTGTTCGAGCCCCTCCATGAGGCCAGCGTGGAAATTCAAACGCCTCTGAATTGCTCCCGAAGAGAAGTAGTAGACGGACGGGCCCTCTAGCTTCCCGTTGCAATAGCCGATTTCTGCAACTAATCGGCCGCAATCGTCCCAAACAGACGAGATACCCTCAAAACGCCACGACTTTTCAGCTTCTGCAGAGATGTCAGCCGTACCCCCACGCACGGGCGCCTCTAATTTTGGTTCTCCATTTTCATGCCACTCGCGATAATAGCCCCACGCACGGCTGTCGACTATATCCAAATGCTGTTTGATCTGCCCGTTTTCGTAGTAGCTCGCCACAAAAGAGGGCACGCATCCATTGCTGTCGGGCTTGTATACGCACATAACCTTTTGGAAGGGCTGGGGAGAGTAAAAGTCTGTATTTGTATAGTTAGAGAGGCGGTCTGGTGCTCGGATGGTGGAAGAAAAACCATCGCGATCGATGAAACTCAAACAAGCAATCGGACAAGACCACTGCTGTCTCGAGCAGCTAGCCATCAAACAAAGCAGCAAAACCACAGAGCTGAAAAAACGAATCCGATTATTCACTTAAGCACTCGCATTAAAAATATTCGCGTTTCACCAATTTCATCGACAGCTGGTACCACTGGCTGCCTCCAGAACTCGTCTTACGGTCAAGTTTTAAATCTGTAATGATCACCTGCGGTCGATTGGGGCCGGATTTATAAGGACCAATATCCACTCCTTCTAGCAGAGAGAGCATATGCTCGATGTCGTTTTTATCTACCTCTACCGCACGGCTCTGAGTGATGGGAATTTCTCTGAAGAAAGGGTAAGTTTGGACAGCTCCTTCAGAAAAATCGAGGGCATTCGTCTTTAGCTCATCTAGGCGTTTAGCGATCACAGGATCTGGTGCGACATCGACTTGGTGGAACAATTTATCTAGCGCCTGCCGCTCTTGATCTAGCAAGGGCAGCGTTTGCGCATGCTTAGCGATGTAAAAAGGGTCAGCGCCTCGGTAGTATTCTCTCACCAGATTGTTTGCAGTTTGCTTTCTATTCAGCAAAAAGACCTGCTGCTGTACTGCCTCCAGCTCTTGATTCAGGTGTTCCATCAGTTTTTGAGCAGAGTTGTAATGGTAAATCGCCAAACAGATGGGTAGTAGTCCTAGGATGGCTAGGTAGGCAACAACGCGACTTTGAAGCAGCTGATTCACGGGTCGTTCCTAGGGGTAAAAAGTTTTATCTTTTAAAAAGAAGGAGATGCGATATTTTCCTTGTGCATAGGTCCACTTCACCTCTCCTTTGGAGTCGACAAAATCGTTTGGAGCTACCAAAGCATCATAGAAATCTCGCGCCAATTTGGCATCGGGGCTGGAAAACTCCATCTCCACACGCACTTGGTAGTGCTCTTTCGGCTTACTTTTATCAGGCCGTTTGACCATATTATAACTGAAGCTTTCTATCTGAATTCGCGCCTTAGGATGGGAAGCGATCCAGGCCAAAATATCGCTGACCCTGGGAGTGTTGGGTTGCAACGGGAAGGTCAAGGGGGTGTTTTGGACGCGCTCTCGGATCAGATCAATCCGGTTTTTGATATCGATAGCTGACAGTTTGGCAAAGCTCGTCGCGCTGGGGCTGTCGGTAGCCTTATGATAGTCTGCTTCAAAAATTTCGTAGCTTTTACCTATGCTCACCAAAAGTTTACCAAACTGTTCCCTTAGGTCGTGCAGCTCGTAGTTCGAACGAAAATGCCCGACTAAAGTAACCAGCAAAGCAATGCCGAGACAAGCCACAAAATAGAGGCCCACGGGCTTCTTTAATCGCTTCCAAGGATGCGGGTAAGCCAGCTCCGCTTGGCGAAAATTGAGCGTATTTGTGCTGCCGGATAAGCCTCCCAAGCTCAGGCCGATGGGGATCGCAAAACGCACCAAATCCTCTAACGAGCATCCTGGGATGGTTTTGGCGGCCAGATTTTTCTTACTAAAACTTGTGCAGAGGTAGGTAGCCAAGTTGCCAATCACCGCGCCTTCACCAGTCACCAGCACATGCGGGATCTGCTCTCCCTGGCTCTGTTTCGTCAAGGCATAGAGGGTCCGACCTACGCTTAGGCGCAACGCTTCCAAAGCGGAGGCTGCGGGGTGGTCTTGTTGAGCTGCAATCTCTTCAAAATCTGGAGATTCTGAAATGTAAGGTAGCAAATCCGCTATGCCTGGAGAGAGAGCGTGCGAGGCCACCACGCAGCCTTGATGCGTTAGCAGGCAGACCGCGTTTTCTCGGCCTAAATGCAAGATGAAGATAGGCAGCGAGGTGTCGACCGTTAGTTTTGCAAAGGCAGCCAAAGCGGCTGGGTAGCAAGAAACAGCCTCTGGTTCTATTCCAAGCCCTTGATAAGACTCCAAATGGGCCTGCAAGCGATCTTTTCGAGAAGCAAAAACAGTTAACTGCGAAGCGCCTTCCTCTAACCCTAGAAATTGCCGGTCGATGATCGCGTTATCTAGCGCGAAAGGGAGAAGAGGCTCTGCCTGGAACAACAAAACCGCATCTACGTCTTTCGGTTTTGACAGTTTTACCTCTAGAGAGCGCACTAAAGTCTCTTCATTGTTCAAACCGGTTACGATGAGTGCATCGTTCAGTATCCCGCTCGGAATGGATGGAGTAAGCGAAATCAGGGGGTTAGTATGCTGTGGAAGGCCGCTTTCTTCCATCACGAGTTTGACGCAAAAAGCACGTTCGACGCAAGGTGACCGTCCCTTTAAAGCCAAGAGCACCCCACGCAAAGCGCCCCCTTCAAGCTCTAGTCCCAACGAATAAGCAGCTGATGGTCTTTCAAACATCTCGACAAATGTCCTAAGTATGCGTAAGAGGATTGTTTTAACCTATGCGAGAGTTTAGGGAAAGGAGGTCACGGAGAAAAACAGTAATTCCCGCTAAAAAAGGAAACAGACTGGCTCCGGAGCGGCCATCAGCCTCATTTTGCTCCTTACCCTTAAGTTTCGACTACGATTTCGTTGCAAACTGAGCCTACTGTCAGCCCTCACTGAGCCGGTTTTTGCTTTTAGCGGGAGCTGCTGGGTGAAAAAATAACCGCTTGTCCAAATCTCCTTTCAGACGCTACTCTGGGTAGAGATCACTTGTTGTCTAGGTTTTATGTCTGAGCAAATAGAATTTTCCCGTACACGTCCCTTTCTTGCTACGATCAAAGACAGGCGCATGCTTACAGGGCCTACCTCTGACAAGCAGACACTGCACTTAGAACTGGATATTGCTACCTCGGGGATCAATTACAAGGTCGGCGATAGTTTGGGTATATACCCTACTAACGATCCCGATTTGGTCCAGCGGATCATTCATTGTGTCGAGGGGGACGGGGCATCTTTGATCAAAACGCGCGAAGGCCAACAGATGTCTTTGGAGGTCTTCTTAAATGCACATGCCAACATTAATCGTTGTTCACAGAAATTAGCGGCCAGCGTCGGCGCGACGGCATTGTCAAGGGAAGTTTTGGAGCAATATGAGGTTTGGGATTTCCTTGAGGAGCATGTAGACAAGAGAAGATTGGTGCCGCAGGAGCTATGCGGTCTGCTTGGTCCTATGTTACCCCGCTTCTATTCGATAGCCTCCTCGCCTGTTATCCACCCCCATGAAGCACACCTAACCGTAGCGCTAACGGAATTTGAGACGCTTGGGCGTAGACGTTTGGGAGTATGCTCGCACTACTTGTCGCGTTTAGCTCCCACGCAGGAATCGGTTGTGCCTCTTTATCTTCAACCATCTAAAGAGTTTACTTTACCGGCAGACAGCTCGGCCTCGATCATCATGGTAGGGCCTGGAACTGGTGTGGCGCCCTATAGGGGATTCATGCAAGAGCGCGTTGCCTGCGCTGCTCCAGGAAACAACTGGCTCTTTTTTGGAGAACGGAACCGCGCGACTGACTTTTACTACGAAGAGTATTGGACAGAGCTGCAGCGCCGCGGCTGGTTGCGTCTCGATACTGCTTTCAGCCGGGATCAGGCAGAAAAAATCTATGTCCAGCATCGTATCCGCGAGCGTGGACACGACATAGTGCGTTGGCTACAAGACGGGGCCTATTTCTTTGTCTGCGGGGAGGCGCAGGCCATGGCTAAGGACGTCGACGCCGTTTTGCATGAAATTCTCGGCCAATATGGCGGGCTCTCCGCTGATCAAGCCAAAGCTTACGTCAAGCAACTGCGCCAAGAGAAGCGCTACTTACGGGACGTCTATTAGGACTTTACGATTATTCTACCCGCGCACATCAAAAAAATGCTATAGGGTGAGCGCATTTTTTACTATAAAGGGGGGGCTGTCACATGCCGTTGGATGTGGATGCAATTACTAATCAAGTGCGCGCTGCGCGTGAAAAAATTATAGAGGCGCGCGAGGCAATAGCGAAAACGATCGTAGGCCAAACGGTTTTGCTCGATCGCATGATGATTGCGTTGTTAGCGGATGGCCATATTCTTGTCGAGGGAGTGCCGGGGCTGGCTAAAACCTTGGCGATGACTACCTTGGCCAAAGTGACGCGTTGCGATTTCAAACGCATCCAATTTACACCTGACCTTCTCCCTTCGGATTTGATAGGGACATCAATTTACAATCCGAAGGAGGGGACTTTCTCGGTCAGGCAAGGACCGATATTTACCAATATCGTGTTAGCTGACGAGATCAACCGCGCGCCTGGGAAGGTGCAGGCAGCGCTACTAGAGGTGATGCAAGAAAGACAGGTCACGATTTTAGGTGTTACCTATCAAACCGGTACACCATATTTGGTCATTGCCACGCAGAACCCCATTGAGCAAGAGGGGACCTACCCCTTGCCCGAAGCGCAAGTAGATCGTTTCATGATGAAGGTGAAGGTAGGCTATCCGACCCTGGAAGAAGAAAAAGAGATCGTAAAAAGGTGGGCATATATTGGACCGACCCCACAGGCGCAACCTGTGATCTCAGCAGAAGAGATTTTGGCTGCTCGCAAGGTGGTGAATACAATTTATGTGGACGACAGAATCTTAAGTTATATTTTACAGATCGTCTTTGCCACCCGCTATCCCAAGCAGTATGAAGCGAATATAGAGGGCTTGTTGGAATTCGGCGCCTCGCCGCGTGCTAGCATGGCCTTGAAGATTTGCGGCCAAGCGCACGCTTTTCTGCAAGGTCGAGGCTATGTGACCCCTCATGACATCAAGAACGTCGCGCACGACGTTTTGCGTCACCGCCTCAGATTAAGTTATGAAGCGGAGGCACAAGAGCTTACTGCTGACGACGTCATTAACCGCATCTTAGAGTCCGTACTGGTGCCTTAAGATGGCTTCTTTGGAGACTTTAGCGCACATCCGTAAAATACAGATTCGTACCCAAAAACTGGTTGCAGAGTTGTTGGCAGGTGCCTACCATTCTGCCTTTAAAGGGCAAGGGCTGGAATTTGTCGAGGTGAGAGAATACCAGCCAGAAGATGACGCAAGGCGTATCGACTGGAACATTACGGCCCGCACGAATCGCCCTTATGTCAAGAATTATCATGAAGAGAGACAGCTCACGGTGATGCTGGTGGTAGATATCTCTGCTTCGTCGTATTTCGGCACAGGTTTGAGAAGAAAAAACGCCATCATAGCTGAGATCGGTGCGCTTCTTGCCTTTTCAGCGATAGAAAACAACGATCGTATTGGTCTTATTCTATTCACCGATGGTGTGGAGAAGTATGTGCCTCCAAAAATCGGTCTAAGGCATACTTTGAGGATAATTCGCGAGCTGCTTACCTTTGAGCCAAAGCGGCGAGGCACAGACATCGAGCAGGCGCTCAGTTTTTTAGGCCGGGTACAGCGCAAAAATTGTGTCTGCTTTCTGCTCTCAGACTTTCTTTCAAGCGGTTACGAACAAGCTTTGAAAATAGCTAGCAAGCGTTTTGACTTAATTACTGTGCGTATCTCCGATCCACGCGAAGGGTTGCTCCCCGGGCTGGGCCTTTTTCGTGTGCGCGATCTTGAGTCAGAGGAGATACGCTGGGTAGACACTTCATCTTTAGCTGTTCGCGACCGGTTTGCTGGACGTGCTGAAGCGCGTGCTAAAGGGCTGGCCCAAACGATGTCTCGTTTGGGCGTAGGTTACATACCGATCCGTACTGATCATCCCTATACAGAAGCCATCCGTTGTTATTTTGATCGACGTAAACACAAGCGAGAGCGATGAACCGCTGGTTGCTATTGGCTTTAATCTGTTTGACCGCGAACCTGTACGCTGCCTCTGCTCTACTCAAGAGTAGCCAATCTGTGGTCTCTTTGGACGATCAATTTACCTTGACATTGACTGTAGAGTACCCCTCTGGCTATACCCTCAAAGCTCCTGACGCAAGCCGCTTGCTCTGGCAGCAGATTGCGTTTACCCAACCTGCATTTACGCTAGTCTCTCAGCGCAATGATCCCGCTGTGGCGCTCTCTGGGACTCTGCAGCAGCAGTTTCACTATGAGCTAGAACCTTGGCAAGAGGGTAAACATCGATTGGGTCTGGGAGTAATCTTCTTTAAAAATGGACAAGAAGAAGTAACTGTTTTGTCTAACACGGTGGAAATTGAGGTTCTGTCACCTGGGCAGATCGTACTACAAGCCGCTTCCCCTCTAGTCGTCACGCTTAATCCGCAGTTAGAGTTGGACACTTTCAATCAAAGGTATTTGACCGAAGAGAAATTGCAGCAGCCTTTGCGCAACAGAACAGCCGCCGAAAGGCATACCTTTCCTTGGCACTATTTAGTAGGCTATTTTGCTGTTTGTGCGCTCGCAGCCTTGGGAGGATTGCGCTACCGGCGTGTCCGAAAAGTTTTTAAGGCAGCCACTATCGCTCCGAAGCCTTATACGGTCGTTTTATCCAAGCTATCCAAACTCGAAAACAGAATCCCAAAAACTGTGGCAGGCCACGACGTTTTTTTTGTTGAACTAAGCAGCGCGATCAGGGCTTACCTCGAGCAGGTTACCGGTAGCAACGCGCCAGAGCAAACTACGCCAGAGTTTCTCGCTGCCCTAGCAAATAGCCCCGCGCTGAAAGTCAAGGATCGCCAGGCCATTGCTGAGTTGTTAATGCAGGCAGATTTGGTCAAATTTGCCGCACAACCAACAACAGTCGAGGCGTGCCGTGCCGCTTTGCAAGCCGCTAAAAAAGTGGTGGACAGTTGTTCAGACAGCTGGATTTAGGCGTAGGGCCCTCTCGGAGCCAGTAGGCTCTTTTTTTAGCATTCGCCCTGTCTTGCTAGAATTACTGGGACATCGTATTCTCTTGGCATCAAAGGAGCATTTCATGGTTCTACGCGGAGTAATCACAGCGCTTGTCACTCCTTTTACTGGCGAAGGGGTCGATTGCGAGGGGTTGGCTGCTAACATAGCGGATCAGCTTGTTGCTGGGGTGAATGGGCTTATCGTGTTAGGCACCACGGGGGAGGACACCACAGTTTTATCCGCTGAGCGTACACAAATCATGGAAGTGGCGGTGGCGACAGCTAAGGGGAAGGTGCCTTTGATTGTCGGCGTCACTGACAACAGTACAGCGCGTGCGGTCGATAAGGCGGCTCGAGCAAGAGAAGGTGGGGCCGATGTACTGCTTCTCTGCATGCCTTACTACAACAAGCCCTCGCAGGAGGGCATGGTCCGGCATATCGAAGCGGTGGCGGCTGCTGGGCGGCTGCCTATTATGCTCTACAATCATCCAGGGCGCACGGGCGTTACTCTGTGGCCAGAAACTGTGCTGCGCTTAGCCAAAAATCGTCAGATCATCGGCATTAAGGATTGTACGGGCGATCTGAATCAGGTGGCCACTGTACTGGCCCAGGCGCCGGACCATTTTTGCGTGATGACCGGTGACGATTCTCTGGTCTTGCCGATGATGTCTCTGGGAGCAACTGGTGTTTGTTCAGTGATTTCTAATCTAATTCCACGGCAAGTTGTACAAATGGTTAAGGCGCATGCTGCCGGGCAACTAGCGGAAGCGCGCGAGTTTTTTTCTCAGCTCTATCCATTCATCCAAGCGGCCTTCATTGAGTCGAATCCCATTCCCATCAAGACGGCCATGTCGCTTTGCGGTAAAGCCGCCGGACCCTTGCGTCTACCTCTTTGCGAGCTGCAACCGCAAAATTTGGCTCACTTAAAACAACTCCTCGAGCAAATGCAGCTGCTGCCCTTGGCAAAAGCAGGTCTATAAATGCGCATCCCTGTAGGTATCCTGGGCGCTACTGGGTTGGTAGGGAAGCACTACCTTAGCTTGCTAGCCGACCACCCCTGGTTTGAGGTAACGCACATCGCTGCCTCGGAGAAATCTGCGGGGAAGACCCTTTTAGAAGCAGTGCCCACAGCCCCAGCCTCGCTGGCCAATCTGCCTTTACAATCGATCAAGGATATTCAGCAGGCCAAGAAAAACTGCCGCCTCATCTTTTCTGCGGTCGGGTCTGACGCTGCCAAGCAATTCGAGGAGAGTTATGCAGCGGCGGGTTTGGCGGTAATCTCCAATGCTTCTTGCCACCGCGATACGGCCGATGTTCCGATGATCATTCCAGAAATTAACCCAGAGCACCTCGAATGGCTTCCTAAGCAGCAGAAGGCACGAGGCTGGGCTGAGGGCTTTATCGTCACTAAGCCCAACTGTACGATTCAATGTCTATTACTGCCTTTAGCCCCGCTTCACCATGTGTTTAAGGCAACACAGCTTAGCTTGACCACCATGCAGGCTATCAGCGGTGCTGGCTATCCAGGGATCCCTGCGCTCGACATTGTAGATGTTGTGAGTCCTTTCATCGAGGGTGAAGAAGAGAAGCTGTGCCAGGAGCCGCTTAAAATTTTAGGGTGCGAGGAATTGATTATCTCTGCCCAATGCAATCGCATACCTACGCGCGATGGCCACTTCATCCAAGTGGCGGTAAAATTTGCGCAGCGGCCTACACAAGAGCAAATCTTAGCGCTATGGGATAGCTATAAACCGCTGCCACAGCTTCTGCACCTTCCTTCCGCGCCAGAACGTCCGGTTGTCTATGTCGAGGGGCCTGAAACGCAATGGGATCTTATGCGAGGTGATGGTATGTCCGTCAGTGTGGGACAGCTTAAACCGTGCGTTCATCTGGATTTTTCATTCCTGGCCCTCTCACACAATGTCATTCGCGGTGCCGCCGGCGGGGGAGTTCTAACGGCAGAGTTGCTGGTGGCGCAAAACTATCTAAAGGGATTCTAAATGCTAGCAGAAAAAGGGGCCGTTCCCCGCAATCCACACATCGCTAAGCTCACCTCCGGTTATCTCTTCCCAGAAATTCAGCGCCGTACAAAAGCGTTTCAAACGCAACACCCCGAAGCGCAACTTATCAATCTTGGCATAGGCGACACGACACGCCCTCTTGCACCGTTTGTTGCTAATGCCATGGCAGCCTGTGCTAAGGAATTGGCGACTGTGGAGGGGTACAGCGGGTACGGACCGGAGCAGGGTCAAGAAGCCTTAAGGCGTGCTATTGCCTCTGCGTTTTATCCTAATCTATCCTGGGAAGAGGTTTTTGTTTCCGACGGCGCCGCTTGCGATATAGGGCGGCTGCAGCTTTTGTTTGGTGCTAACAGTTCGATCGCGATTCAAAATCCCACCTACCCCGCTTATTTTGACAGCGCTGTGATTCAGGGCATGCCCTCAGCAACGCTTTTAGAATGCCATCCGGGAAATGGCTTCTTTCCCGATTTTCACACCACCGGGCGTAGCGATCTCATCTATATTTGTTCGCCAAATAATCCTACGGGTACAGCAGCAACCCACGAGCAGCTGGCACAGCTGGTTGCTTGGGCAAAGCGACACGGTTCGATCATTATTTTTGATGCGGCCTATGCGGGGTACATCCAGGATGCTGCTCTACCAAAATCTATTTACGAAGTGCCCGGCGCCCATGAGGTGGCTATTGAGATAAACTCTTTTTCCAAACTTGCAGGGTTCACAGGGGTGCGCTTAGGCTGGACGGTCGTACCGAAAGCCTTGTGTTATGCTGAGGGCCATTCCGTTTGGACAGACTGGACCCGCGTGGTCACTACAGTCTTCAACGGAGCCAGCTGTATCGCTCAGCGCGGAGGGCTGGCTGTGCTAAGCGCCCAGGGGCAGCTGGAGTGCAAACAAATCGTGCAAGAGTATCTCCAGAGCGCAGCGCTTCTTAAAGAGGCTTTTGAGAAGCTGGGCTATGCCGTTTACGGTGGGGAGCACGCTCCGTATATTTGGGTGCATTTTCCAGCAAAATCTTCTTGGGATGTCTTTGCGGAGCTATTAGAGCGCGTCCACCTCATCTCTATACCGGGTTCAGGCTTTGGTTCGGCAGGGGAGGGGTTTGTGCGCATCAGCGCTTTCGCTTCCAAGCAGAAGGTGCTGGAGGCTGTAGACAGACTGGCCTTACCGTTTTTGGATTAGAAGTTGCAGGGTGGATACCAACCTCTAGTTAGAAATTCTCGTTTCATTTAATTCCACTTTCGTGTAATG
>CAYUJS010000030.1:0-22785 GCA_964445105.1 uncultured bacterium
AGAGGCATTTTTGCTGCTAAGGGCAAAAATATTTCGGGCGAGTGCATTAAACTCGTCCGTCTCTTGGTGCATCATTCCAGTGCCGTCGGTCTCATGGGACTCAAGAATGGTCTGGAGTTCTTCACGACTTAAAAAAATCAACTGGTCGCTGACTTTCCCCCCGACGAGCCTATTGGCGAGCGTGCAGATGCCACTGAGGACATAGGTGATGGGCATCATGGTTCGCGCGGAAAAGTAGACCAGAGGTGCGCCGAGCATAGCCATGTTCACTGCATACCTTCGCGCTGCGAAGATGGGGGCCAGTTCGGCGAAAATCAATACCAGTAACACCTGGGTGATCGGTGCTAGGTTGGGGTTGATTTCCATAGCTGTATAGAGGCGTCGAGAGCACTCCGAACCGACAATTAGGGCTATATTAACGCCGAAAAGCGTGGTGGCAAATAGACGAGAGGGGTGCTGTAGCAACCAGTTCAACCACTTGGCGCGAAGGCTACCCTTGCTCACATAGTACTGTAGACGGACTCTGTTAAAAGAGACAATGGCCATTTCCATTGAGGTATAGAACGACTCAGCCATGATGCAGGATAGGGTGGCTAAGATCCACCAGAAGGCGCTATTCATCGCTTCTCCTCAGCCGTCGGAAGTTTGCGTACATAGATGCGTCGGAGGCGATTGGGGTCTGCAGCTAACACTTGAAATAAAAACTCTGGCGTCTGGTGCTTGGCGCCGCTCTTGGGGATGCCGCCCATCTGCTCTATGAGCCAGCCACTTAACGTGACCATGTTGTTTTGGCTTTCTAAGGCAACGCCGAAAAATTCTTCAAAATCGGACAATTCCAGTTTACCGCTTGCGATGATCACACCCTCTCCTGCGGCGGTGTAGTGGGCGCTCTCGTCTCTTCGGTCGGAGATTTCTCCGATGACGACCTCTACCAAATCTTCGCGCGTGATGAGCCCCACGATATTGCCATATTCGTCTACCACAAGAGCGGTCTCTTCATCGCGTTCGTCCAGCTGGCGGAGCAATTGGTCTGCATGGCTGCTTTCTGGCACAAAAAAAGGCTTGTGTAGGTGTGGATGCAGGTCGGTCGGCTGATGGATTTGGTCGCGATTTAGGAAAAAATCCAGGTTATGGATTACTCCTAGGATGTTTTGGAGGTCCCCATCACAAACGGGTATGCGTGAAAGTTCTTTATCCACGAAAAGCGACAGCAGGGCCGAAAGGGGATCTTGGATATCGTATTGCAGCACATCTTCCCGGGGCTGCATTAGTTCTTTTACCGTCGCTTCTTGTAGGTCTAGGTAGCCATTGACTAGCTCTGCTTCCTGTTTGTTGAGGACGCCGTAGGCTTCCGAGGTCTTGAGAACGTGGTGTAGCTCTTCACGGGAAACGTCAGACTCTTTCTTGAGAAAAAAGAACATCACACGCGAGATAGGCCCAGCCACGGCCAGAATAGATTGGCGGACCGGCGCTACAAATTTCTCTATCGCAGACACGGTAGGTGCTACCATATAGGAGACGGCCGCATTATTGTTCATCGCGATGTATTTGGGAATAATTTCGCCCAGTACCAGGGTCAGCAGTAGCGGCACGCCAATCTGAAGTACCCATCCCCCATCTGCAAAAAGCACCGAAGAGGTGTTTTGGAGGAGAATATTAACTGTAATGTTGATGCCAAACAAAGTGACAAATAGCTCGCGGGGCCGGTTGGCTAAATTTGCGATCAGCCGCCGCCTCGGATCTTTATCTAATCGATAGGTGCGCAGCGTCATGGGAGAGAGTGAAAAAAGAGCGATCTCTGAGCCAGCGGCAAATGCTGCGCCGAGGGTCAGCAGGACAAGTAAAAGGACAAGGCAAAGGGAGATCATAGGGTAGGTTCGAACAGCACTTTGATTTGCCCTTGAGGGACAAGTCCTATCTCTTGCATTAGAAGCAGCTCTATGTAGGCGGAGTTGCCTCTGGAGGCAATTTCACGTTCTAACCGGTTCCGTTCAAACAGTGCGTCTATGCGCTGGGTCTGCAGCTGTTCCCAATGGGTATTCAAGGCTACGTATTCGTCATGGCGCCGTTTGGTTGCGCGCTCGTAAATCATGTAGCTGAGCAACAGAAACAGTGCGACCCACCAAAAGCGTACGGCGAGGCGTTCGATAGCGCGAACCCAAGGTGAACGGGCGTAATCTAGAGGCTGTTGTCTATACATGCGTTCTAATGTGCTGGGAGACGGTTTTTTTTTCAAGGGTGGACATCATTTTTCCGCAATTCGTACTCTCGCTGATAAAAGCGAAAAATTCTTTTCTTTTAGTGGGGGGCTGTTGAGGTTAGGGTAGTTTCCTCTCGCAGACCTGCTCGCGCGGCTCAAACGGGCCGCTGGCCGCGGGCCGCTTGGGCATGAAGCTTTAGGTGGCGTCGACATCGGTGATCGTTGGCTGATTGCGCGTAGCTGCTCCTTTAAAGTAGGCAAATGGGTGCGCGCGGGTTTCCCGGATGGTATCTGAATCCACGCCGAAATACTCATGGATTAGGAAGTTCCTCATTGCTGCCATTTGCTTCCAGAGGGATATGAGGGTGAGATTGCTGAATTGAGCGTGGAATACAGTTGCTTGCCTCTCCGATAACCTCGAAATTCCGGATCACGGCATCGACCACAAGCTCGTTTTTTTTGAGCTCTAAGGCAGACATGTCTTCTAGGTAGCTTTCGATTTTATCTATAGCGTGTAGAATATCCGTGACACGGAAAGCCCAGTTTTTAGAAGGTCTGCTTTGCTTCATCGAGAATTCTTTTTTTAATGCAGGGTGCAGAGCTCGCTCGCTAACTAGGTCTACCTTACAATTGAGGATATCTTCCAGGTAGAATTTTAGTTCCGCAAAGACGAAAAGTCCTTTTGTTGCATCAAAATCAACGAGGAGATCGATGTCGCTGGTTTCGGTTTCTGCCTGTCTGGCGGTGGAGCCGAAAACCGTCAGATGCCGAGTTCCCAAGCTGGATAGATGCTTTCGATGCGAAATAAGAACTGTTTTAGCCGTATCGAGTCTAACGCTCACATTCCCATCTTGCTGTCGAAGAGCCGTCAAGTCAAGTGCTTTAAGCGTTCAGCAAGAAAAAGGTGCTAAAAATTAGCGCTTATTACGCGTCTGCTCCCGCCCAGAAAAGAGGTCCGCTGTACACCCAGGCTAGCTCCGCTCGCCAGCTTGACAGTGGGCCAAGGCCAATGACGCTCTTAGCCCAAGTTCAGTGATTCTCCGGGGAGAGGTTGCAGATTCGTCACTACAAATTGAATAAATCGGCTTTTTTAGAGCCTAGAATTAACGTGGGCTGGGCTTATTTCGAGAGCTTTTTTACACGCATGCCCTTTCATTTCATCTTTTTAGATTTAAGAAAACAAAAATAAAAATCTATTAAAATTTACCTCTGTGAGCATTTAATTTTCTTAAAGCACTAATAATAAGAGTTTTAAAAATTAAAAATAAAAATAGAACTAGTGTTAGAATTTATCTCTGATAAGTTGTTGGTTTTCTGCTTTTACCATTACCTCTTACTTTAGGCTAAGGATTGCTGTCCTCAATTTTGGGGTCTAGAAAAGCGGCCATTTAACCGATTTGTAGTGGCGAATCTGCAACCTCTCACTGGAGAATCACTGAACTTGGGTTAGCGAATTACCACTGTGACGCGATATGTATGAAAGAGGGGCTCATGGCCGTCTCTAGTCGGGTAGTGCATACTTACCCGCAGATTGTGGAGCGGCCGTTCTATTGCTGATGCCTGGCGAGAAGTTCTTAGGTATTCGAAATGCTCGGAGACGGACTCGAACCGTCACGCCCTTGCGAGCAAGGGATTTTAAGTCCCTAGTGTCTACCGATTTCACCATCCGAGCGGAAATGGAATACGTAGGATATTTCGAGTCGTCTTTTGGGTCAACCGATATTTAGCGGGAGCCAGGGCAAAGAAAACTAGAACAAATTTTTGCTCGCCAACAATACCCTGGATGGGTGGGACGAACAGGTCTCAATGCAGGTTCAGGCTTGCCTTGAGAGCAGTTTTTCGGGGTTGATCGAGTCGCTTCACGAAGAGGCCTCGCGAGCAGGGGCTAGTTGGTCGCGGGCCGCGTGTCATGATCGATCAGAAAGTTGTTCTAATTTTGTGTGCCCCGAGCGGGAGCTGCTGTAGAAGAGGTGCCCATCGCTAAGCGATGAGCACCGTGCTGTTACTCTTCGCTGACAGTTTCTTGTTGGTCTTGTTCGGCGTCAGGTGCTGTTTCTTCACTTTTGCTTTCGTTGACTTCTACTTCATTGCGAGGCAGGAAGACGCCGCGGAAGCTTTCATCTTCGCGGTATCTTTCGAGAGTCTCGGAGATGAGGCGCGCAGGAGGGGGCAGCATGGTCGAAAAAGGAGGCGGGATATCGCGTCTTTCTTCTTCGTCGTAGGCCCGAGGGTGTGGCAAAGGCAAGGGTTCGTTGGCTTCTTCTGCCAGAACGTCTTCATAGTTATCGGACGCAAGCTCTTCGTCTGTCTTGCCAGTAGCGTCATCGCGACCGCGTCCGCGGCGGCGGCCATGGCGACGGCGTTCGCGTTTCTTGTCGGTTGCCTTAACGTCAGCTTTGGCCTTTGCGCTGGCTTCTTCTTCGTTAAGGAGGGTGGCCTCTGGCCTTTCTAGTGGGGCATCTGATTTCGCGCGCCCGCCACCAATCTTGATCGTGCGGTCTACGCCTACATTTTTCAGCACCATACGTGTTTCGCGTACTTCTAGGACTTCGTAGTCTGAAACGGGGACCATAAAGGACTTAGGCCTTTCTAGGGAGCGGTAAAAGAGAAAATTACTGAAAGAGACCACTTCTAGGGAATCAACAAAAAATTCTTCCTGTGCAACGCCTTTGCTGCTTCTTATAACCAGTTTGCACCCTTCTTTAGGGGTGATAATGCTTTCGATAATGGGTTGTCGTGTAAAATCCAAGGGATCATTCCAATCGTTAAATGGTTTCCGGTAGCTGCTGCCGGTGTGCGGGTATCCCAATGGATAGAAACGAATGAGTACCTGTTTGAGGTCATCCTCTTAATCCTTTTTTACCTGAGAACTGTGCCACACGTCTCGCCCTCAACATGGCTGGAGGGTCATCAACGCGGTGTTGCGGTCTAGCATACAAAGGGCACTGGGTTCCCGTAGTTTGGTAGCAGCGGTTAACTTTTTTCTGCGTGAACGACGGCGGGTTCTTTCGAGGCCATAAAGGCTGCGAGGTCTACCACACGGGCTGCATAGCCCATTTCGTTATCGTACCAGGCAATAATTTTATAAAATTTACTGTTTAGGGCGATGCCGGCCCCTTTATCGAATATGGCTGAACTGGTATTGCCAATGAAGTCACTGGACACAACTTCTTCGTCACAATATTCGAGAATTCCTTTCATCTCTTCCTCGGAAGCACGCTTCATAGCCTTACAAATTTCTTCATAAGAGGTGTCTCTGGAGAGCTTGACGGTGAGGTCGACTACCGATACATCTACGGTAGGGACTCTCAGGGCCATGCCGGTGAGTTTTCCTTCGATCTGTGGGATAGCTAAAGCGACTGCCCTAGCAGCACCGGTCGAGGAGGGTATAATATTTTGGCTTGCGCCTCTCCCGCCGCGCCAGTCCTTTCTAGAAGGACCGTCTACGATAGGTTGAGTAGCGGTGACCGAATGTATAGTCGTCATCAAGCCCTCTTCGATACCAAAATTGTCGAGCAGCACCTTAGTGATGAGCGCTAGGCAATTCGTGGTACAGGAGGCGTTGGAGACAATGTGATCGGCTTTAGGGTTATAGGTTAAATGATTTACTCCCACGACAAAAGTGGGTATATTGTCTTTAGCTGGCGCCGAGATGATGACTCTTCTTGCGCCTGCTTGTAAATGTTTTGCCGCTCCAGCCCTATCGGTAAACAATCCGGTCGCCTCGATGACGGAATCGATACCTAGTTGTTTCCAAGGGAGTTGAGTGGGATCTTTTTGCTGATATACCTGAATCGTCTTTCCGTTCACAATCAGCGTGTCCCCGTGGGCTTCTACAGTGCCGGGAAATCGTCCGTGAGTGGAATCGTATTTAAGTAGGTAAGCTAAGTTGTCTGAGGGCACGAGATCATTGATGGCAACCACTTGTAGATCAGCACGTTGAGCGGCTAGGCGTAGTACAAGACGGCCAATGCGCCCAAATCCGTTGATTGCGATCTTCAATGCCATGGTAACCTCCACGTGCTGTCGAAGCGATCATAATCGACTGCGATTGTAAAGTAAAGTATGAACCTAAAAAAAAGTGACAGATTGTGAAGGATTTAACGTTCGCTATCTGTCACTTGGATTCGTTTAATCAGCGAGATACTCGATGATGCAAGTCTGGGCGTTATCGCCTTGGCGATACCCGCTCTTAATGATGCGAGTGTACCCGCCTTGGCGATCAACGAACCTGGGTCCCAGCTCACCGAATAGCTTACCGATCACATTTCTGTCGGTATTATAGGCTGAATGGTCGCCTGTCTTGGCGGCTCGAGCTTCTTTTGGTGTGAGGCTGTTATAGCAGATCATTAGGTCGCCAATAGCGCGACGGCGGCTGTGTAGGCTATTTTCCTTAGCCAGGGTAATCAGCCCATCGGCATGCCGACGGAGCTCTTTTGCCTTAGCTACGGTAGTTTCGATGCGCTCGTGGCTTACAAGTGCCTTGAGCATGTTTGCAAACATACAGCGACGATGTGCAGAAGTACGGCCAAGTTTAACGGTGTTTTTACGATGTCTCATGATGTTCCGCCTATTCTTCTAATCCAGCAAATTCTCTCTGTTCTTTCCTCTTTTCTAGGTATTCGAAGACTTTTTGCTTGGCATTGTCTGAGTTGATGCCATAGCGGTTAAGCTCCATACCTAGGTGCAGGTCCATTTCAGATAGTTTCGCGCGAATTTCGTTGAGGGATTTTTTTCCAAAATTACGGAACTCAAGCATGCGTCTTTCTGGGATGCATACGAGCTCTGCGATGGTTTCGATGTTAGCACCGGCTAGGCAGTTGGCGGAACGAACAGAGAGTTCGATCTCGTCAATACGTAGGCATAGCTTATCCATCATTTCGTCGAGGTCGCGATCTGAATCGGAGAGACTCTCTTCGAACAGAAGGCTGTGAGAGCGTATTCTAGCAAACACCTCGAAGTGCCTGATAGCTATCTGGGAGGCGAAAGATACGGCCTCTACAGGTGTTACGCGCCCGTCCGTGGTTACTTCGATAACGAGTCGATCGAAGTCTGTGTCCTGTCCGACGCGGGTATTTTCGACGAAATAGTTGACCACGCGAACTGGAGAGAAGGCGGAGTCGACCACAATTTCGTCGACGATGCGTTCAGCGATTACATGGCGTTCTGAGGGTACATAGCCGCGGCCGAAGGCGACTTTGATATCAACTTGGCGTTTCATCGGTTTAGTAACGCTGAAGAGATGCAGATCGGGATTGACGACATCAAAATAACTCCCGTCCACCAGATCACCCAGCTTTACCGAGACCTGTCCTTTGCTTGCATCGAGATCTTCTTGCGTGATGTCAAGCGGCGTGGTGATGAGGCGTAGTTCTCGATCGCCCTCATCTTCTTCGGTCGGAAGCTTTCGTAAAAGAGCACCCTTAACGTTGAGGATGATGTTTGTCATATCTTCGATAATGCCTTCGACAGACATGTACTCATGCGGAACGCCTTCGATGCGGAACGATACAATCGCTGGTGCTTCGAGTGAAGTTAGCATGATGCGGCGCATTGCGTTACCGATCGTATGACCAAATCCTCGCTCGAAAGGCTCGGCGATGAGGCGTGCGAACCTGGTTGTGGCTGTATCTTCGTCTACCACGATTCTGGACGGCATTTCGAACTTGCCATACTTGACTGCCATTGAGGGACTCCTGCAGGGCTTACTGTTTGACTGGATTTCTAATTAAACTCTACGCCGTTTTCTTGCACGGCATCCGTTGTGTGGTACTGGTGTGCGGTCACGAATGATGGAAATCGCGATTCCAGAGCTTTGAAGGCCGCGTACTGCGGACTCTCGTCCGGCCCCTGGTCCCTTCAGAATAACTTCCACTTCGCGTAAACCGAAGGCTGATGCCGCTCTAGCTGCGTTTTGCGCTGCGACAGTAGCAGCAAAAGCTGACGATTTGCGAGATCCGCTATACCCGGAGGTACCAGCAGAGGCCCAAGCAATGACGTTGCCGGCTGGGTCCGTGATGGTGATGATCGTGTTGTTAAAGCTAGCAGAAACGTGTGCTACGCCGGAGGAAACCTGCCGTAGTGTTTTCTTTTTAACTTTCGTCCCTTTTTTCGGGGTCGGTTGCTTAGACAAGGCTAGTACTCCTATGCGTTATTTTTTCTTATTCGCTACAGTTTTACGACGCCCCTTACGTGTACGGGCGTTGGTGGAGGTACGCTGGCCACGAACGGGTAAACCGACGCGGTGACGAGTCCCACGGTAGGCGTGAATGGAGATGAGACGTTTGATGTTATTTTGTACTTGACGTCTTAAATCTCCCTCCACTACATATTCGGCCTGCAGCAACTGGTTGATGCGGCCGATGATATCTTCCGTCAATTCGCGTGCGCGCATATCTGGGTTGAGGTTAAGCTTAGCGATGATCTCTTTGGATCGCATCAGACCCACCCCATATAGGTATGTGAGGCTGATTTCTAATCGCTTATTGTCAGGAATATCTACTCCGATCACGCGTGGCATTGAATTCTCCTACTAAACAGTGTCAGCATTTTAGCAAACTGGGTCTTATTATGGAAGGGGTTTGTTTTTACATAGGGTTCAGGCTTCAGGCTCTCGGATCCAGAGATTGATCTCTTTTTGCCAAATCCTGAATTTTGCATCTTGGATTCTAGGTCCATTATCGTCCCTTTCCTTTCTTCATAAAGCCTTCATAGCGCTTCATGAGAAGGTGAGATTCGATTTGCTTCATGGTATCTAATACTACACCCACTAGGATCAGCAGTGAGGTACCGCCGAAGAAATAGCTGATGGCTGTGGGGACGCCCATTATATGTCCGACGATGTTCGGCAGCACAGCAATGAGGGCTAGGAAGATGGCTCCGAGCAGCGTAATGCGGTTCATAGTGCTCTCGAGGAAGTCTTCGGTGGGTTTGCCCTGGCGTATGCCTGGAACAAACGCGCCATTCTTTTTCATATCTGAAGCGATCTGGTCGGGTCGAAATTGTGTCGCGGTCCAGAAGTAAGTGAAGAAGATGATAAGAGAGACGAAGATTACGAGGTGAACGAAGCTCCCAGGCGACAGCCAGGAGGTGAAAGTGGCCAGCCATGAGCCACCACCGACGAGCTGCCCAATAGTGGCGGGGAACATAAGCAAGGAAGTAGCGAAAATAACGGGGATGACACCAGCGTAGTTTACTTTGAGAGGAATATAGCTGCTTCCGCCTTGTGTTTCTTTGCGGCCGATCACGCGTCTAGCATATTGTAAGGGGATGCGGCGGTGACCTTGAATGACCATGATGGTGCCCCAGGTAACACAGACAAATACGCCCAAGATGGATAGAACGCTGGCAAGGTTCATCTGACCGGGTTGGGGAGAATCGAGGTTAAGTTGTTGGAGGATCATGCCGACAGCGGTGGGCAGTTGTGAAACGATGCCTACGGTAATGATCATGCTCATTCCGTTGCCAATGCCTTTCTCGGTGATTTGCTCGCCGATCCACATAAGGAATAGTGTGCCCGTTGTCATGGTGGCTATAAAGACCAGGTAGTAGAGCCAGGGAATACCGAAAGCGGTGATGGCTATTAGTTCAGGAGCAACGACGCCTGGACGTTCGATGTCTAGCTGTAAGGCGTATCTTGCGTAGACCCAGGATTGTAAAAACGCGAGGATAAGAGTAGCTAGACGCGTGTAGCGGTTAACTTTGCGCCTTCCCTGGTCGGGATTTTCGCGCATTTCCCGCTGTAAACCTGGTAAGAGAGCTACAAGCATCTGCATGATGATGCTAGCGGAAATGTAAGGAATAACACCAAGGGCGATCACAGTCATTTGGGCGAACGCCCCACCTGAGAAGATATCTAGCATTTGAAGCAGGTTTTGGCCGCCACCGATTCCGCTACGGAAGTAACTAAGCGCTAGTTCGCCGTTAATGCCGGGCACGGGGATGAAGACGCCTATACGGCACACCACGATCATGAGCAGGGTAAAGATCACTTTGGCCCGCAGCTCGGGGACCTGAAACATCCTTCTGATACCTTCCATATGGCACTTCCGCTGTTTGCAGCTTCGTAGGTTAAAAAAATTATGGGGGCTGTCACGTTACGGACAGCCCCTTTGCCCCTAAGAAGGGGGAGGTGCAGCTACCTTAGCGGGCTACTTCTGTCTTTGGTTCTTTCAACGTGAAAGGCACTTTTGCTTCGTTAAGTTTCTCTTGAGCATTTTTGGAGATGGCATCAACTTCTATCTTAACTTGCTTGGTTAGTTCGCCGTTACCGAGAATTTTGATCACATCAAAATGCCCATTAAGTAGGCCGTGTTGACGCAAAGAAGCTTCGTTTACGATCTCCCCATCACTGTAGGACTTGTCGATTTGTCCAAGGTTGATGGAGAAAACTTTCGTTGCGAAGCGAACGTTGTTAAAACCGCGCGCAGGCATTTTCATGAAAAAGCGCATTTGACCGCCTTCATAACCGTGACGGGCTTGGTAGCCTGCACGTGAGCCCATCCCTTTGTGCCCGCGTCCACAGGTCTTACCTGTGCCGGAGCCTATTCCACGACCTACGCGTTTTCTGGGTTTGCGCTTTTGGGTGCTATTTTCTAGCGTGTGTAGGGAGATCATGCGATGCCTCTGGCTTGTCTAATTTCTTGTCTTGATTTCAATTTTGCAAGGGCTCTGAAAGTCGCACGAACTTGGTTGATGGGATTGCTCCCGCCCACGCTCTTGGCCATCACATCCTTGATGCCTGCCAATTCTAAAACGGCACGGACTTGAGAACCTGCGACCACACCCGCGCCTTTCGGGGCTGGTTTCAGAAGGACGCGAGCACCATCCCAAGCCACTTCGATTTCATGCGGGATAGTAGTCCCTTCAGTAGCGAAGCTGATCATATTCTTGCGTGCTGCTTCGCCGCCTTTACGGATTGCATCAGTGAGTTCGTTAGCTTTTGCGAAGCCATAGCCTACACGGCCTTTTCCATCGCCGACGAGAATTAAAGCGGAGAAGCTGAACTTGCGTCCACCTTTAACCACCTTAGCGCAGCGATTGATGTAGAGGACTTTTTCTTCAATCCCCTGGTCGTCCGGTTTCTTTTCGAAGCCCTCTTTGTCCTTTTTTGCCATTCTGTTTCCTACCTTAGAATTTCAGTCCGGTCGCTCGCGCGGCGTCTGCCAGCTCTGCGAGGACACCGTGGTATTTGAAGGGTCCGCGGTCGAACACAACTTCGTGAATATTAAGTTTCTTTGCTACCTGTCCGATGTGTGTGCCTAAGGCTTTAGCAGCTTCTTTGCTTTTGCTGTTATAGCTAGTCTCACGGAATTCTTTTGCATAGGTAGCTGTACCGGCTATGGTGCGCTGGCCTTCGTCGTCAATGAGCTGCACTTGGATGTGTTTGTGGCTCTTATTGACGGACATTCTAGGCCGCGCAGCGGTGCCTTGCACGCGCTTACGGACGTGTCTGGATCTTCTGAGTCGCAAAGCATTTTTTTTCTTGAGCTGATTATCCATATGTTCCTATTTCTTTTTTAGGGACTCAAAACTTAAGTCTTAGAAGAATTTTTCTTCTAGATCTCAAATGCTAAATCCTGAACTCGAAATTACTTCTTGGCCGCGGCTTTACCAGCCTTTTTACGGACGTATTCGTTTGTGTAGCGAACGCCTTTACCTTGGTAGGGCTCAGGAGGTCTCATGGCGCGAATATCAGCTGCCAATTGTCCTACTTGCTGCTTATCAGCCCCCTCTAAAGTGATGGTGCTCTTCTCTACTTTAACTGTGACTCCATGAGGGATCTCAACGCTAGTGGGGTGAGAGTAACCTAATTGAAGATCGACTACTTGGCCCTTCACAGCGGCCCTGTAACCTACTCCGATAAGTTCGAGAGTTCGTTGAAAGCCTGTAGAGGTACCTGTGACCATATTGGCGATGATGCTGCGGTAGAGACCGTGCCATCGACGCATATCGTCGCGGCCTTCTGCTACCAGAACAAGGCACTGATCGCCTTCGATGCTTAAACTGATCCCTTCACAGATTTCGTGGGAGAGGGTCCCTTTAGGTCCCTTAACCGTGACTTCTTTATCTTGGACCTTAATCTCTACCCCTTTTGGGAGGAGGATCGGTTGTTTTCCTTTACGCGACATGACTAATCCAGCTCCTTACCATTACCATACAGTGCACAGCAGTTCGCCGCCGATCCCGCGTTTTTTTGCCTCATCCCCTGCAAGTAACCCTTGAGAAGTCGAGACGATAGCAACACCTAGTCCGCCGTAGAAGTGGGGAATATTGTCGGAGGCTACGTATTTACGTTTTCCAGGTCTAGAGACGCGCTTCAATCCTTGAATAACAGGCTGACGGCCCATATATTTCAAGAAAACACGCATAACGCCCTTGGCATCGGTGTCTTTCACGATGTAGTCTTCGACAAGACCTTGCGCTTTCAAAATAGCGGCTAGGCCTTGTTTCATCCGGCTCCAGGGCACATCGACGTAGCGATGCTTGGCCATAAGGCCATTGCGGATTCTTGTCAGTAAGTCGGCGATTGGATCGCTAGTGGTCATTCGCGCCTGCTCCTCGTTTCCTAAATGGTTACTTCGATGGGTCTATTTTTAAAAGGCATGCCCAGTAATCTGAGTAGTTCGATGCACTCTTCGTCGCTATTGGCACTTGTGACGAACGTAATGTTCATCCCTTGTGCACGCTTGACCTTATCGAGGTTAAGTTCTGGGAAAATTTGGTGGTCGTCGAGGCCAAGCGAGTAGTTTCCCCTTCCATCGCATTTGGTATTAAAGCCTCGGAAGTCGCGAATACGTGGTGAGACGATATTACAGAAACGATCAAGGAAGTCCCACATACGCTGTCCGCGCAAGGTGACGCGGACGCCAATGGGCTGCCCTTCACGCAGCTTAAAGTTTGAGATCGCCTTTTTGGCCCGTGTGAGAACAGCTTTTTGGCCGGCGATGAGTGTTAGTTCATTCACGCAATCCTGGATTTGGTTTTTATCCTTGGATGCCTCAGCGATTCCCATGTTCACGGAGATCTTTTCGAGTCCGGGTACCCGCATGGGGTTGCTGTAATGGAATGTCTCCTGCAGCGCCGGTTTTACTTTTTCACGATATCTTTTCTTTAGCCTAGACATGATACCCTTTTACTGACTCTCAGTTTTCTTAATGGAGCGCAGGCGAACTTCTTTTTCGCCATCGCGATAATAGAGCACTTTTCCTTCTTCCTCTTGCTTTAAACGAACCTTAACCGCCTGATTGGGGTTAGGGCAGTGGCGCAAATTAGAGACATGGATAGCGGCTTCAATCTGGACAATGCTTCCCTTAGGATTCTCTTGCGTGGGGCGCTGATGTTTTTTACGCAGGTTAACGCCTTGTACAACGGCGCGGTCCTCTGTACGTGAGAGAACTGTACCAATTTGCTTGCGTTGGTTGCCTGCAATAACAATTACATTATCGCCCGGTCGAATCCATTTATTTTGACGCTCTTTAATTTCACGCTCTTGGGTCATTATACTTTCCTTTCCTAGATCACTTCTGGTGCTAAGGAGCTAATTTTTAAATAACCCTTTTCTCTCACTTCACGAGCGATAGGGCCGAAAATACGGGTACCGATGGGGTTGCCTTTGTCATCTATAAGTACGCAGCTATTCGTATCGAAGCGCAGCTTAGATCCATCTTTACGCCGAATGTATCTTTTTGTGCGCACGACGACCGCTCGCACAACATCGCCTTTTTTCTTTTGGCCATCTGGGTCGGCATCCTTAACGGAGCAAATGATGATATCGCCAACTTTGGCATACCGACGTCTAGAGCCGCCCAATACTTTAAAGCATTTGACCCGTTTTGCGCCAGAATTATCGGCAACATTGAGTTGGCTTTCCTGTTGTAGCATAGTAGTGTCACTCCCGCTCTAGTTAGATTCCGACCACGACCCAGCGTTTCAGTTTGGACAAGGGCCTGGATTCCATGATCCGGACTGTGTCACCGACTTTGACATTGGGGTCTTCGCAGTGGGCATAGTATTTTTTATTGACCGTTACAATTTTCTCATATTTGGGATGCCGCATAGTGCGGGCGACGTTAACGACGATGGTTTTTGCCATCTTATTGGACACCACGACGCCTTGCTTAATCCTGCGATTGCTTTTTTCAGTTGTTGTCATACGATCCTCAAAGCCTAGTTACCACTGGAGCGGTTTTTTTCGCCCATGACGGTGAGAATTCGCGCTCTATCGCGTCGTAATTCCCTCAATCTGTGTGGTTGATCTAGCTTTTTTTCTAGTTTAAACTGGTTTTTCAACTGGAAGAGTTGCTTAGAGAGGTCAACTAGACCCGCTTTCAGCTCTTCTGTGGATTGGCTTTTTAGTTCTTTAACTTTTACCATTAGAGTCTCCTAAACTTGCTCTACGCGTTCGACGAAACGGGTCTTAATGCCCAACTTGGCTGCAGCGCGGCGAAGTGCGTCTTGGGCTTCGTCGCGAGCGACGTTAGAGACTTCAAACAGGATTCGGCCTGGTCGAATGACGGCTACGTAATGGTCCACAGCGCCTTTTCCTTTACCCATACGAACTTCCGCTGGTTTTTTGGATACTGGCTTGTCTGGGAAGATGCGGATCCAGACCTTACCTTTACGCTGGAAGTAGCGGTTAATGGCTACACGGCAAGCTTCAATTTGTTGTGCGGTAAGCCACCCTCTTTCAAGGGATTGAATGCCAAATTCGCCAAAGTGGACAAAATTACCACCTTTGCTCAGTCCGGCCATACTGCCTTTCATGGACTTTCGAAATTTTGTTCGTTTGGGCATTAGTGCCATGTTTAGGCCTCCGTTGCAGTTATTTGCTCGATGCCGCGGTTAATCCAAACCTTGACTCCGATGCTTCCATAGGTGGTTTCTGCGCGACCGAGCGCGAAGTCAATGTCTGCTCTGAGAGTATGCAACGGCATGCTGCCATTAATATACCACTCGGAGCGTGCGATCTCAGCTCCACCGATTCGACCGGAGACTTGAACTTTAATTCCTGCGGCGCCTGCGTCCATGCTAGCTTGTAAAGCGCGTTTCATTGCTCTACGAAAAGGAATTCGTCGCTCGAGTTGTTTGGCAATTCCATCGGCAACAAGCTTGGCGTCTAGATCGGGTCGTTTGATTTCTTCAACTTCGATCCATACGTCTTTGCCGGTTAGCTTTAGTAATTCTTGTTTCAGTGTATCGATTTCGGTGCCTTTTTTACCGATGACAAGTCCTGGTCTAGCAGTGACGATGGTGACTTCTATTTTATCCGCCATGCGCCTGATTTTGATCTGGCTTGTACCTGTAAGGTGGTCTTTACCCATCAGATATTTTCTGATTTTGTGGTCTTCGATGAGGAAACCGCCGAACTGCTGCTTATTTGCGTACCATTTGGAGCGCCATTTTTTGTTGAGGGCGAGCCTTAGTCCAATTGGGTTAACTTTTTGTCCCATTAATTTGCTCCCTCTTTGGTTGCGACGTCCACCGTAAAGTGGCTGGTACGTTTAATGATGGGGTGCTTGCCGCCGCGGTTTTTCGGTTTTGCGCGTTTCAGTCTAGGACCCTCGTTAACGCGAACGGAAACGACGAAAAGATCTTCTCTGCGCCAGTCTCTCTGGGTTTCGGCGTTGGCGATGGCACTATTGAGCGTTTTCAGAAGAAGGCGTGCGCCTTTCATCTGTCCAAAAGTGAGCTGTTCCAGTGCTTGAGACACTGGAAGTCCGCGAATAAGGTCAGCTGCTAAGCGGGCCTTTCGCGGGGGCACTCGTACGTATTTTGTTGTCGCAGTTGCGTAATCCATTCTATCTACCCATTATTTCTTGACGGGGTGCCCCTTGAACGTGCGGGTGGGAGAAAACTCTCCTAAACGGTGCCCGACCATGTTCTCGGTGACAAATACACTAATAAATTTTTTACCGTTATGAACATCGAAGTTGTGTCCAACCATGTCCGGAATGATCATTGAGCGGCGAGACCAAGTCTTAATCGGCTTCTTGCTGCCCTCTTTGTTCAGCTTTTCCACCTTCTGTTGGAGGTGGTGGTCCACAAATGGACCTTTACGGAGAGATCTTCCCATTATTTTTTCCTTCGATCCTTAACCATAAGTCGGTTTTCGCGTTTTCTTGTGCGCATGCCCTTGGTGAATTGTGCCCAGGGTGTTTGCGGGACGTTACCTTTACCACGACCTTCACCGCCACCGTGTGGGTGGTCAACGGGGTTCATGACGACGCCACGAACGGTAGGTCGTATACCTTGCCAACGCATGCGACCAGCTTTTGATTCTACGCGGAGATTGTGCTCCGAGTTGGAAACGGCGCCGAATGTCGCACGGCAATTTTCGTGAATCATTCGCACTTCGCCTGATGGCATTTTGATGGTCGCATAGCCGTTGGCGCGAGCCATAAGCTGCGCACTGAGACCTGCTGAACGTACAAGTTTACCGCCTAGCCCTGGTTTGATTTCGATGTTGTGAATCATGGAACCGAGAGGCATAGCCTTGAGGCGCATGCAATAGCCGGTCTTGTAGGGAGGCTTATCGCCTGTTTCTACGACATCGCCGGCCTTGAGGCCTTCTGGGGCTAAGATGTAGCGCTTTTCGCCATCAACATAGTTGAGAAGAGCGATGAAAGCAGATCGGTTCGGATCATACTCAATGGAGGCAACTTTAGCCGGGATGTTTTCTTTATCCCGTTTGAAGTCGACGAGTCGATAGTGTCGCTTGTGTCCACCCCCGCGGTGTCTTGTGGTGATGCGACCGAGGTTGTTGCGTCCGTTGCAGCGCTTTTTTGGCGTCAGCAAAGATTTGGTGGGCTTTACGGTCTGGCGTGTTGAGCCTAAGCGTGTCAGCGCATCATTGGTCGATAGGACCAGCTGCCGAGTTCCGGGAGTGATAGGTCTAAATTTTTTCAGCATATTCTTACAGTTCCTGTAATTACACTTTCTATTCAGAAGTCAGGATTGAGGATAGGCGTTAGGGGTCTGAAAGGTTCATCTATAAACTTTTCAAGACTGGTTTTCGTCTACTTCGCTACAACGTCTGTTCTGCTTTATTTACATACTTTCTGACTTCTGTTTATAAGTTGTCCAAGCTATCTTTTTCGTCGAGCGTCACTATGGCCTTTCTGAAAGAGGCTGTTCGCCCGCTTCTGCCGCGTCGACGCCTAGGCTGGGATTTCACGTTAATGGTGTTCACGGACTTCACTTTGATGTCTTGGTCTTTATAGATTTCTTCCAAGGCATTCTTGATGTCACGCTTATTTGCCGCTGGGTCGACCACGAACACATACTTTGGGTTCAGGAACCTTCTAACGGACGGATTGCTGTTATTGTTCTTCAATTCTTGAAGAACTTGAGCTTTTTCGGTCACATGTCGGTTTAAGATAACCTTATAGGGATCTTTTGTCGTCATTTTTGGTTCCCTTGCTATTTCAGCCAATCGTTAATTTCATTCCATGCCGCTTCGGTCAGGACGATCTCGTTTGCTCGGAGGAGGTCATAGCCATTGACATTCTTTGCTAGCGCAAAGTCAGTCTTAACTAGATTGCGTACGCTCTTCGCAAAATTTTTGTGTGAGCTGTCTGCAATACTGACTTGACCCTCGTAGAACCCTTCAGCTAGGAAGAGAACACGGCCTTTCATTCCGGTTACTTCCAGGAACTGGGAGACCGTTTTAGTTTTTGGAGCGTTTAGCGAGACATTGTCCACAATTCGCAATTTATTGTCTCGGATTTTCTCAGCGATTAGAAATTTGATGGCCGCACGTCGCTGTTTCTTATTGATGTGGACATGCTGATCGAATTTGGGTTTTGGTCCGTGAGCTCTGCCTCCGCCGCGGAATTGTGGCGCAGCTAGATCGCTGTGCCGCGCACCACCGGTGTGCTTTTGCGGCTGCACTTTTTTCGTGGTGTGGTGTACTTGACCGCGTGTCTTGGTGTTTGCGGACCATTGGCGAGCATTTTCACGCAGAGCTATGATGTAGTCTTTGATCATCTGTGCGTTGGCTTCGGCTTGGGCGAAAAGGTCATCGACCGTCAAATGCCCAATCTCTTCGCCGGAGAGGTTATATTTCGTTACTGTTGCCACAGTTTCACTCCGCTAGATTTAATTTTTTGCTTAGGCTTCTTCACTGCTTCTTGGATGATGACTAGGTCGCCATTCGCACCTGGAACGGTTCCTTCGATAAGCAGGAGGTTGTCTTCTTCGATTACTTGCACAACTCGTAGGTTTTGTGTCGTCACACGATCGCGGCCCATTTGGCTGGGGCGTGGACGGTTAGGCAAACAACGGCCTGGTGTGCTACGCATACCCGTAGAGCCCATATGACGGTGAAAGCCCGAGCCGTGTGAGGCGGGGCCGCCGGCCATGTTATTGCGCTTCATTACGCCTTGAAAGCCTTTACCTTTCGAGATGCCGATTACATCGACAAAGGAAATTTCGGCGAACGTGGTCACACCGATCTCTTGCCCTAGCGTATACTCTTCGATGTTGTCTAGGCGAGATTCGAGCAGGTGCCTACGGGCTGTAATGTCGTTTTTCTTGAAGTGGCCTCTTTGAGGGCCGCAAGTGCGTGCTTCAGCGCGGCGTGGATCTTTTGCGGTGACTTTTTCGAATCCGAGCTGAATGGCAGTATAGCCATCAGATGTTTCTGTTTTCAATTGGGTAACCACGTTAGGTTCAGCTTCAATGACCGTGCAGACAATTGTCTGACCGGATTCGTCGAAGACCTGCATCATTCCGCGCTTTTTACCCATCAATTTTAGAGCCATGGCTGCTTCCTTAACACATTTTGTTGATCCAAGCTTTCAAGACAAATCGCCCCAAGAGAAAGCTAAACGAGGAGGTTACCAAAGAGGCGCATTTTAACACAACAGGGAATGTGCCCTTTTGTGCTTAATATGCCGATTTGGCCTGGCGGCTACAATTGTTCTCCATCTTTCAGGACGCGTTTGGAGGTAAGCCGAGCCGTGGTTTCAGGATCTAGGTCGATCCAAAGACGCAGATCACGCACGCGGGTGCCTTTGGGCACCTGGGCCTGTTGACCGTTCAGGTAGATGGTTAAAGGCTGTTTAGTGGGAATGATGATTTCTTCGCCGTGGGTCAGCTTACGCTGTTTGCGTATGCGGCTGAGGTCTGCCTCACGTGTGGGCTGGGCGAGCTCCAGTAGATCTTTCAGGTTGGCGCCTACGGGTAATTCGTAGTCTCCAGGAGCTGTTACTGCGCCGATGATGGCGACTTCAAAGCCCT
This sequence comes from uncultured bacterium, assembly GCA_964445105.1. GTDB lineage: Bacteria > Chlamydiota > Chlamydiia > Chlamydiales > JAJFMA01 > CAWBNS01. Next base: position 19,442 of record CAYUJS010000030.1, read on the forward strand.
TAGGTGGGGGCGGCTGCCCTAGTGTTGGCTTGGAGGCAACGAGGAAGGTGTGCAAAGTGAGTAGTAAGAAAGAGCCGCCGATGATTCCGGCGGCTATACGTTCGTGTGTTGCTAGTTTATCAGTAGTCATGTTAGGTGCAAAAAAAGGCCCAGGATTGCTCCTAGGCCCGTTGAATCATACGTTCGCAGCTTCTAGCTTAGCTTGAAGTTGTGCTCTTTCTTTGTCCCCTCTGTAGTAGGCCTTGTAGCCAAGCGTGAGCGCTGTAGCAATGCCTACTGTGTTGAAGAGCAGACCAGAAAGGAATTGGTATTTTTCTGGCAGGGTAGCTTTTATTGGCTTCTCTAGGTAGCGGCCGTATTGGCAAAGAAAAATCTTCTGTACATTGCCTATAAGCGATAGCTTATGTTCCCAAGCATCGCCTTTTCCTTGACGAAGATCCCGTGCTTTGAGGACGGAATCTGATACGACGGCAAGGGTCGTGCTTAGGTCTTTGACTCCTTCAAACCACTGCCCTAGAGGCTGTTGGTTAGCATTTACGCTTCCTGCGCCTAACAGGGCGCTGGAGCTCAGACCGTAGGCGTAATGGAGCACTCCGGTATCGCGGCATAGAATAGCGCCCTCACAGAGTTTACCTACGGCGTAGGATAAATTCGTGTTGACTTTTGCCCACCAGGTCCAATCTGCTGGCTGGTATTTCCCGGCAGCAAGCAGGCCGTCAGGATTGTACGGATTGAACATATCGATTCTGCTGCAGAGCATGGAGCTATTGATTACTGCACTAACGCTTTTGAGTACGCCTGACATGGACTGCAACGCTTTGGGCGGGACAAGGCCTGCGGCGACGTAGGTGGTTTGCAGCAAGGTAACAGCGGCGCGTTGCAGCTTATACGTTTTATCCTGGCTGTCGACGCCCTGGTGGTTGAGCACAACGGCGTCCGCGAACGTTGTAAACGCTTTCTTCGCAGGCTGCCAAACCCAGTGATTCAAGGGGCCGCTCTTGGACGAACTTGCAGCTGCTTGCTGCTGTGAAATGTTTGCTGGTTTTAGTCCCTTTTCTGCGTGAGCTACTTGTCCCTTGGCCCAGGATTGGCGTAGACCAAAACCTGCAGCTGCAATACCTAAAACCAGGGTAGCGGTTCGCACGGGGCGGCACAGACTGTGGAATAGGGAGGCTAGTACTAGGCTGTAATAGACAGCTTTGATGATGCTCGCATCGCGGGTTGCTCTGCCCTCCTCCTGACGGCGCAGCCTCACTAAGTTTGCCTCTTCCTCACTACCATCCTTGGAGCTCTCTACAGACGCTTTTTGGCTAGCATATGCGCATCCAAGGAGCGCGACGATGGTGGCGGCTAGGCCTAGGGCATCGATGGATTTGTGTAGAGGGAGATTTGCGACTTTGCCTAGGCAAGATAAAGGTGCACGGCCAAGTACTGAGAGACTACCAATTTTTTGTCCGACGTCGGGGCCGATGAGTCCCATTAATTGCCCGTAGCCCACCCAGCAGGTAGCGCCCGCAACAACGGATGCGGCAGAGATGAGTCGATCAGTTTGTGAACTGCTATCCCAGTCATAGAGGGCCCTGATGCTAGGAAAGAGTGAGCTGGCGTACTCGGCCCGTTCGAAGTTACTAACTTTTGCCATCAACCGCTGCGTCTGCTGTACGAAGTCGCTTTTTGGGCATACCTTTGCCATAAGTTGATGTGAGCGCGTAACGATATTGGCGATGTTGAGTAGCGCATCAGTTTGGCCGGAAATGACGGCCAAGTTATGAAATAGGTTGCCAAGTGGTAGGCCGATAGCCGATAACTGAGATGTCATAGAAATAATTTTCCTTTTTTAGTCTGGTTTGAGAAGAAAACAAGATATCACCTAAACGATATTAACGTGAAGACTTTTGGTTGGTTGGGATTGTCACCACAAAAGGCCTCTCTAGAAGCAGTAGCTCCAGCTAAAAGAACGGCTGGTTTAGTCTCATTTTGCTCTTTGATTCGTAGCCGCAAGCTAAGCTTGCGGTCGGCCTTCGCTGAACCAATGTTTTTTTTAGCGGGAATTGCCGCTCCCAAAATATACTTTGCGCAAAAGCTGCCACCGCAGGGACCGTTCGGTTTCGTCGTGGAGGTGTTTGCTAATTTTTTCCTTTTGCCCGAAAGCTACAATTTCTCTGTCCGTGAGGCGGTACATTACCTGGTTGGCGCGAGCTTCATCGCCATTGAAGAAACTGGCGAGGTTTTTGCGACAACGTTGAAACTGCCACTTTCTGAGTAAAAGCCTAACGAGCCCAAAAGCCATCATTGCTCCGGGCAGTAACTTTAATGAAGAAACTTGTGCATAAATTTCGTGACCCCATGATAGCAGTACATACACATCAACCGCCAAAATCAATAGCAAGGTAGTCAAAAAAATCACACTCTCACTAGATGACTGAAAAAGCGGCCCAAACCATCGCCTAAACCAGGAGCTAGACGCCTGATAGGCTAAAATTTCTTCGAACTGCGGTTCCTCAAAGCACATGCGGCCCACATGGCAAAGCTCGTGCTCGATCAGTTCGTCCCTAGGGTAAAAACCCAAATAGATTTCCTTGTGCGCAAAGGCACGACGTAGCTGAAACAAAGCCAGCGGCGGATCTTCTGCTTTCAATTGAATGATCCAGGCACACCCCCCATGCCAGGGCAGGAGGCGGTAGTTGCTGAAGAAGACCGGCACCCAATCGGGCCTTACGCCCCACAACCGTTCCGCTCCATCCAGCGGTTTGGCTAGAACTTCGCAAGGTGCCAGCTCTTCAGGTCTTAGAGGGAGCGCTGAACCCAGTTCAGACGTTATGCGCGCCCTCATACCCAAACAGCTTTTTGCGCGCCTAATAAAATCCGTTTCACTTTCTTCCGGACCAGGTATTATCCCAATCTTATTATATTCTATTATTAATATATTTAATGAAGAGGTCATTTTAACTTTCTTGTTGTTGAACACATTTGCTAAGCTGCTCTCTTCTATTTGGAAGAGATATTTAAGTCAATCGCCAACGCCAGCTCCCGTTTGAGCCGTCATGCGCGATCAGTTAGACCGCTTTTGTCGTTATCAGGATCGAGCTCGCCTCAATATGTCAACGACCACGAAAAGGTACCATTTGACGGTCGCTTAAAAGGTACCATTTGGCGGCTACCTGAAGGGCCCCACCCTGGCGGCCACCCAAAAAGACCCACTTGGCGGTCGCTCAAAAAGACCCATCTGGCGGCCACTCAAAAGGTACCATCTGGCGGTCGCCCAAAAAGACCCGCCTGACGACCGCCCAAAAAGACCCGCCTCTCAATTGCCTTTTTGCCCCTAAACAAAAAACTGATTCAAA
>CAYUJS010000031.1:0-7318 GCA_964445105.1 uncultured bacterium
GCCTGGATCTAGGCTAATTCAAAACGGCGGGCCGATGGCCTAGGAATGTAGGCTTCAACTTTGGGACGAGGCCCATCGGCGCGTTTGGGCCGTATGGCTTTTTCCTCTTCCAATTTACCAGAAGAAATATGCCTAAAGGCGCAAAAGACCCGCGAGAAAGCGGATGGAGTGGCCCAAAAGTGCTTCGTTACCAATAGTGCTAAAAAGCCAAGCCTCGAGATAGAAGATTGGTCCGTATTTAAAGAATCTGCACATATAAAGGAGCTTTGCAGAGACGATCAAAAGAAAATGCTCGTAGCCTACCAAGCTTACATTGCAACCGAACTCGATTGCTTGGAGTATGATAGAAAGGGGGGTAACCCCTCCCACATAATGTAGCAGCATTTCTTGGAGCGCTTATCGGACATTTTCTGACGCCGTAAAAGAACTAACCACTAGGTTCTCAGTTGCTTTGGCTACTGGGCCTCGTGTGGCCAAAGCTTTAAAGCGTGGGGCTTGCGCCCTACATCAGCTGGTTTTTTTCTTTAGCAAGTCGTTTACGACCTGAGGCGAGGCTTTGCCTTTGGAGAGTTTCATCACCTGGCCCACCAAAAATCCGAAAGCGCGCTCTTTGCCTGCTTTAAAATCCGCGACGCTCTGCGCGTTTTCGTTGAGGACTTGGTCGACATAGCCTTCAATCTCGATTTCGTCGTGTACGGGCTGGTACGCAGGGTTGCTGGCTACAATTTCCGAAACTTTTTTGAATGGATCGGCCAGTAGATCGTCAGCCACATTTTTGGCGATCTTTCCTGTGATGGTCTGGTTATCGATCAAATTCACCAGTGCTGCAATCTGCTCTGCGGGAATGCCGGTACCCAGGAGTGTTTTGCCTTGTGCCTTTAGGCGGCCTGCAAACTCGACGATTATCCAATTGCATAAGCTGCGCGCATTTTTACAATGGGCTAAAGCGCTCTCAAAATAGTCTGCCAGCGGCTTGTCTGTGGTTAACACAAAGGCGCTGTCCGGATGTAGGCCAAAGTCTTTCACATACCGGCGCGTGCGTTGTAAGGGAAGCTCGGGGAGGGTTGCACGTATCCCATCGATAAAGGCGTCTGTCAATACGATAGGTACCAGGTCTGGCTCTGGAAAATAGCGATAGTCTTCCGACTGTTCCTTGCTGCGCATCAGTACGGTCTCTTTCTTGGCTGGGTCCCAGCGGTAGGTCGCTTGCTTCAAAACGGCGTTTGGCTCTTCATCCGGGTGCGACTCGTACAATCGGATCTGCCGGTCAATCTCGGCCTCCAAAGCCGTTTCCATGTAGCTGAAAGAGTTCATATTTTTGATTTCAATTTTATTCCGTAGCGTCGTTTCACCCTTGGGGCGTACAGAGACGTTGGCGTCCATGCGCATGGAGCCTTCTTCCATATTGCAATCCGAGGCGTCAAGATAAAGCATAATAGCGCGCACGGCCATTGCGTAGGCAGAAGCCTGCTTAGGCGTATGGATGCAAGGCTGTGAGACGATCTCGAGGAGCGCCACGCCAGCGCGGTTGTAGTCCACACCTGCAAAGTTGGAAAAATGCTTGAGCATACCCGCGTCATCTTCCAGGTGCGCTCGGTCGAGCTCGAACGTCTGCTCCACGCCTTCTACTTCGGCAATTACATGTCCGCCGATGACAATGGGTTCATAAAACTGCGTGATCTGAAAGTTACGCGGGCTATCGGGGTAAAAGTACGATTTACGGTCGAATTTGCTCGATTTTGCGACAGTAGCGTTGACCGCGCAACCAAACTGCACCGCCTTGCGAACCGCTTCTTTGTTGAGTACGGGGAGGGCTCCGGGTTGGCCTGTGCATACTTCGGTGATGTTCGTATTGGGCTCATCGCCGAAGCGGTTGGGCGCTACACTAAACAACTTAGACTTTGTGTTCAGCTCTACGTGAATTTCTAGGCCAATAACGATTTCCCAGTCCTGTTTCATGCGATCCCCTCGGGCAGCAGAGCTGTCAATTTGGTCTTTTGTTCAAACGCGTGCGCCATCAGGAATACCTCTTTTTCACATTGCAGGTTTCCTATCAGCTGGATGCCAAGTGGCCGGCCATCGGATGTGAAGCCGGAGGGAATGCTAATCGCAGGTACGCCCGCTAGATTTTGTGCGATGGTAAATACATCTTCCAGATACATCTGCAGGGGATCCTTGATCGCCCCACGCTTAAACGCGCCATCAGGAGTCGTGGGCATAGAGATCACATCACACTTCTTAAAGGCAGCTTGGAACTGATTAATCAGTAGGGTGCGCAGCTTCTGTGCCTTGCGATAATAAGCATCTTGAAATCCGGCAGAAAGCACGTAGGTGCCGATCATGATACGCCGCTTTACCTCAGTCCCATAGCCATCTTCCTTGCTTAGGTCATACACTTCCCGCAGCGTCTTAGCCTCTTTGGAGCGCACGCCGTAACGGATACCGTCGAAGCGCGCTAGGTTGGTTGAGGCCTCGGCTGGAGCAATGATATAGTAAGCCGGAAGCGTATATTTGATCAGTGACAGGTCTACATCGACAATTTCTGCGCCTAGTTGGCAATACACTTCTAGCGCCTTTTCAAACCTCTCTCGAGACTGGCCTTTGAAATCCTTGAGATACTCCCAAGGTACGCCAATTTTTTTGCCAGCAATCGATGCGTTGAAATGCGAAATAATCTCCTCTGGTCCTTCAGCAATACTTGTGGAGTCTTTTTCGCAATGCCTGCCCAAAACTTCCATCGCTAGCGCGCCGTCGGCAACGGTATAAGTGAGCGGCCCGATCTGGTCTAAACTGGATCCAAATGCTACCAAACCAAAGCGCGAAACTCGCCCGTAGGTAGGCTTAAAACCCATGATGCCGCAAAAAGAGGCAGGCTGACGGATCGACCCGCCGGTATCGCTGCCCAAGGCGATACAGCACAGACGGGCCGCTACAGCGGCTGCGGAACCGCCCGAAGAGCCACCGGGAGATAGCTCATGGTTCCACGGATTGCGGGTAACTTGTAAGGCAGAGTTCTCTGTCGAAGAGCCCATCGCAAACTCGTCCAAGTTGGTCTTGCCGATGATGATTGCATCTTCCGCCTCTAAAAGCTTCGTGACCGTAGCGTCAAACGGAGCGCGGTAGTTGGTAAGGAATTTGGAAGCACAAGTACTGATTTCACCGTGGATGTGCATGTTGTCTTTTAAAGCGACTGGCACGCCAGCGAGCTTGCCGAGCTTTTCTCCGGCGGCCTTTTTGGCATCCAGTTCTTTGGCTTTGGCGCGCGCGCGCTCCTTCAATACGAGCAGAAAAGCTCCGATTTGTGGATCCAGGCGCTCAATCCGCGCTAAAAAATGCTCCACAATAGCCACAGCGCTGACCGCGCCACGGGCAAACTTGTCTCTTAACTCTATCGCTGATAACTGGTGCATCGCTTTTACTCCGCTTATGAGACGTGCTGTTGAATCACAGGAGGGACTTTAATCATGCCACCTACGTGATCCGGTGAATTGTCGAGAAACTCTTTTCGAGACAAAGTCGTGCCTATTTCGTCTTCGCGCATGACGTTTACCATCCCGGCAAGCACGTGCGAGCAGGGCGCGACACCGCGCGTGTCCACCTCACTCAACAGTTCAAAATGCCCTACGATTTTCTCTAAGTCGCCTAGAAGCGCTTGTTCCTCTTCAGGCGTACACTGAATCGCGCACAAATGCGCCAACATCTTGATCGTCTCTTTGGTCAATTTGGACATGAAAACCCCCGGCGAGATGCGGTAGATTGTAGACAAAATGGCCAATTAACGCAAAGAGGCTCGCCTTTTTAGGATTAATAAATGTTTATTTTGCAAATAGATTTTTTATTCATTATAAATTAATATTTTTAATATATTTAGATTGTAATAGATGGATTGTTGTTTTTTTTTGGTGAGGTTTATATTTTTAGCTCTGTTATCAAGCAGGTGAGCAATCTTTTCCAGAAGCCACCAAAAACGGCCAAAAAAAAGGGATGCTGCCGCTCAAGAAATGCACTTGCGATCTATGCCTAACGGAAGAGCTTCCTGTCGGCTCGATTGCATCTGTGGGGCAAAACATCAGGTCATGAAAGAGACCCTGCTTGCAGATGTGCAAAAAGTTGCCGTGCGCTTGGTGTCAGCCGGCAAAAGCATCCGGCCCGAAGTAAGCTAGACCTACAGAGCTCTTTCCAGGGGACTGTCGCGAATGAATTCATGCGTTCCATGAGATTTTGTACTTGCTCATGAAATTCGAATCAAAGCCCAGCTAGCCGCCTAAACTTACGCTTCTTGGCTAGGGCCTGCTAAGACGAACGACTTTTCTCGAGAATTCTCATCGCCTCGCCAATCCGGGTGAACGCTCATTGAGTTCAAAAATTTATTCGGATCCCCTGTGCTTAGAGACCAGCCGGGGTTTGCCGGTTGCAGTAAAGAACGCCTTCAAGTATTTAAATCGCTATTGCACCATTATTCATAGCACACCTCTAAGAGGCCTTTATGAAGATAAGCCCCCTGGCGGGCCAGCCTGCCGTCTCTTCTGTCCTTGCGGATATCCCTGCGCTTATTGCAGCCTACTATTCTGAAGCTCCCGATCCTCGTTTGCCTGCCGAACAGGTCTCGTTCGGGACCTCAGGCCACCGCGGCTCTTCGCTGCAGCGCGCCTTCAACGAAAGCCATATCTTGGCTATTACCCAAGCCATTTGCGACTACCGCCAAGAATTGCATATCGATGGCCCACTTTACCTAGGCATGGATACGCACGCGCTCTCCAAGCCTGCGCTCGCAAGCACATTAGAGGTGCTGATCCCGAACGGTGTTGTTGTCATGCTCTCTGAAAATGATGAATACACCCCCACGCCCGCCATTTCCCAAGCTATCGTTACCTACAATCGTGGTCGCCTTACTGGCCTGGCCGACGGCATCGTTCTCACCCCTTCCCACAACCCGCCCTCAGAAGGCGGGTTTAAGTACAATCCCCCGCACGGCGGGCCTGCTGAGCCTGAGATCACTGGCTGGATCCAGGAACGCGCCAATTTCTACCTTGCGCAAAGGCTCGTAGGAGTCAAGCGCACCCTTTACGAAAAAGCGCTCAGGGCGCCTAACGCTCTGCGACATAACTACCTTGAAACTTACATCGACGATCTGAGCCACGTGATCGATCTAGAGGCCGTCAGGGCTTCGCAAATCGTCCTAGGCGTTGACCCGTTAGGCGGAGCGGGTGTCCATTATTGGGCGCGTATTGCAGAGCGCTACGGCTTGAATCTGACGGTTGTTAGTGAAGAGGTCGATCCTACCTTTCGCTTCATGTCGGTTGATTGGGACGGGCAGATTCGCATGGATCCTTCGTCGCGCTACGCCATGCAACGCCTTATTGCGCTCAAAGACCGCTTTGAAATTGCTTTTGCCTGCGATACTGATCACGACCGGCACGGTATCGTTACCAAGAGCTCTGGCCTGATGCTGCCAAATCACTACTTAGCGGTCATGGCTTACTATCTCTTCCAGTGCCGCCCAAGGTGGCGGCCTGATGCAGCTGTAGCTAAAACGCTTGTCAGTAGTCAGATGATCGATTGCGTTGCAGCCAAAATCGGACGCAAGCTCGTTGAGGTGCCTGTTGGGTTTAAATGGTTTGTAGATGGACTCCTGAGCGGCTCGTTTGGCTTTGTGGGCGAAGAGAGCGCGGGCGCCAGCTTTCTACGCTTCGACGGCACTGTCTGGACTACAGACAAGGACGGCATCATAGCCTCCCTCCTTTCGGCAGAGATCACTGCCAAAATGGGCAAAGACCCTGCAGAAATCTACCAACAGCTCGCCGAGGAGCTGGGCACCCCCATCTATGATCGCGTAGAGGCCTCAGCTACTCGCGAACAGAAAAATCTGCTTAAAAAAATCAACCCAGGCCTGGTACAATCTTTGACCTTAGCTGGTGAAAAAATTGAGGCCAAGCTAACCAAAGCGCCTGGTAATGGTGCCGATATCGGCGGTCTAAAAGTTGTGGCTGCTCAAAGCTGGTTCGCCGCGCGCCCTTCTGGTACCGAAGACATTTATAAAATCTATGCCGAGACCTTTCTTGGCCAGGACCACTTAAACCAGGTGCTGAAAGAGGCCCAAAGTATTGTATCAGCTGCTCTTGAATAGCGAGCTTAGCCTAAATATGGAGATCATATGACAAAAACAACAACTTTATTCGTGGACGTAGGCGGTGTATTAGCTACCAATGGATGGGACCACAAGGCCCGCGCTCTTGCTGCGAAGACCTTTGATCTCGATGCGAAGCAGATGGAAGAACGTCACAAGCAGACCTTTGATACCTTCGAAATTGGGAAAATCACCCTCAAAGAGTATCTGAACAGAGTAGTTTTTTGCGAAAAAAGAGCATTCACTCAGGCCGAGTTCGTAAAGTTTGTGCACGCGCAGTCCCGAGCCTTTCCAGAAATGCTCAAGCTCATGCTGGAGGTCAAAAAGCGCCACCTTGTAAAAGTCGTGATCCTTAGCAACGAAGGGCGAGAGCTGACCGATTATCGGATCAAAAAGTTCAAGCTCGAGCAATTCTCTGATTTCTTTGTTTGCAGCGGGTACGTAGGCCTGCGCAAACCAGACGCCGCCATTTATCGTTTGGCCCTAGACTTGGCTCATGTGTCGCCTGAAGAGGTAGTCTATCTCGAAGACCGCGAGATGTTTGTCGAGGTTGCAGAAAGTTTTGGCATCCGCGGCTTGCTGCACGTAGATTATACGACCACCTGCAAGCTGCTTAAAGAGATGTTATAACTCAGTAGTTCCCGTCCCTTTTTTAACGGAAGCTGCTGAATTAAGCTCCCCTCAACCAAAGTACCCGCGGAGGTAAGATGTCTTTGTCCGCTGTTGGCTGTGCAATCTTGCTGCTTGCCGGTCTAGCCCCCTTGCGTGCGCACCCACGCTGCGATTGCATGGTGGCCCATTTCTAGGGCCGCCTCAGCTACAGTTTGGCGATCATTGGTGGTTATTTTTCGAAGCAACGCGGGGTCTTTTTGATGCAACCACTGCAAGGCTTCTAGTTTCCCGCAGTAGGCGGCGGAATGTGCGGGGCTCCAACCGTCCTGCCTTGCCTTGTAGATCAGAGTACTATCTTTTTGGTGCAACCATTCTATGTTGGGAGTGTAGCCCTCTTGGCTGGCCAGGTGCATACAGGTGTGCCCGTAATTGTCTGTTTTTTGGATTAGCGTTGGATCTTTTTCAAACAACCATTTCATGACCGGTAGATGGCCACTGAAGACTGCATGGTGCATACAGGTGTTCCCGTAATTGTCTGTTTTTTGGATTAGCGTTGGATCTTTTTCAAACAACCATTCT
>CAYUJS010000031.1:7418-22474 GCA_964445105.1 uncultured bacterium
GCATCGTGCATACAGGTGCGCTCGTCAGTTTGTACTTTCAGGACTAACGTTGGATCTTTTTCAAACAACCATTTCATGACCGGTAGATGGCCGCCTTGGGCAGCATCTTGCATACAGGTGCGCCCATTAGTTTGTACTTTCAGGACTAGCGTTGGATCTTTTTCAAACAACCATTCCATGACCGGTAGATGGCCGCTGTAGGCCGCATAGTGCATACAAGTTCGCTCGTCAGTTTGTACTTTCAGGACTAACGTTGGATCTTTTTCAAACAACCATTTCATGACCGGTAGACGGCCGCCTTGGGCAGCATCGTGCATACAGGTGCGCTCGTCAGTTTGTACTTTCAGGACTAGCGTTGGATCTTTTTCAAACAACCATTTCATGACCGGTAGACGGCCGCTGTAGGCTGCATCGTGCATACAGGTGCGCTCGTCAGTTTGTGCTTTCAGGACTAGCGTTGGATCTTTTTCAAACAACCATTTTATGACCGGTAGATGGCCGCTGTAGGCCGCATAGTGCATACAAGTTCGCTCGTTGGCCGCTACTTTTTGGATGAAGGTAGGCTCTTTGGCATAAAGCCATTCCATGGCTGCTAAGTGCCCATTTTGCGCGGCATTGTGCATAGTAGTTCGACCGTCTTTTTTCGTTTTTTGAAACAGGGTTGCATCTTGTTGGTGCAGCCAATCCATCAGATGCACATGGCCATGTAGGGCGGCAACATGCAAGGCATTTGCGCCAGCGTTCGTTTCTCTTTGGAGTAGGGCAGGGTCTTGCTGGTGTAGCCATTGCAGCAGCTCTAAATCTCCACCGGCGGCCGCACAGTAGAATAGTGACCTGCCCTCGGAATCTTGCTCGGCAAGGGTGGCAGGCCCTTGCTGATTCACCAGCCATTTCAGGGCGTGTGTGAGACCCTCTTTGGCCATCCAGAGTCGTGCTGGAAGCTGTTTGGGCCAGGCGGGATCAGAAATAGATATTTTGGGGTGGTCTTTTAGACAGTCTAGCAGCTTTGGCATGTTTTTGGTGTAGCCGGGGCATTCGTTCAGGCAGCGCAGGGTAAGCACCAAAGACGATTTATCAGATGCTTCTGCCAAATCTTGTAATTTATCACACAGGTTTGCGAACAAAAATTGTGTGGCTTGCTTATCGTCTGAAAGATCCGCTCGATGCGTTTGGCCTGCTAGGAAGATCATGACTAAGGCAAAGCTTGCCTTGGAGCCATGGCTTTGAATGAGGGTTTTTTGCTTATCAGCAGGTTGTCGGCTGATGTATCTGGCGATCAAATATTCCTGAAAGGTCAGGTGAAGAAATTGGTAGTGGATATTCAGCCCGCTTCCGGCGATTTTTAACAGGCCAGAATCGATGAGCTCTTGTTCCGCCATTTCGCTGCGTTCCAGGTAAGGTAAAATTTTGGCCTGAGGGATCATGAGATGCCCTTGAGAGAGCCCAGCCAAGCCAACCTCCCCTAGAAGATCGTACAACTTGTTTTTTTTGGCGGGCTGTACCCTGCGCGGGTCTTTACCTTGCCTACGGCATTGCCAACGAAAGAGCTGATCGTTCACGGTAAAGTACAGTTCTGTTTTGGTGGCGCCAAATCCAGCTTGATCTGCTCCTTGTTCCCACAGGTTGCAGAGCATTTGCAGGTGCAGCGGAACGCGGCCGATTTGATAAAGAGGGCGATGGGCTTTTAGCGTATGCAGAAAGGTCTGCTGATTTTGCTTACTTTTTATGGATTCCCCTTTGCGATTAAAAAATTTCTGGCAGTAGTCCTCGATATGCTCTTCGGCAAAGCCTAGATTTTTTACGCAAAGGTGCATAGAGTCTAATAAATGTTCTGTTACGCCAGGGCGTGAAGTGAGCAGGATATGTAGTTCCGGATCGGCTAGAAGGGGGTCGATGAGCTGCGTTAAGGTCTCGTTAGCTTCGTCATAGCCGTCAAAAAGAATGAGTATCTCGTGTTTGCGCTTTTGCAGCTGCGTTAGGAAAGAATCAGCCAAGTAGGGGCGGTTCAGCACCAGTTCGGCTAAAGTTCGAGCCAAGAAAAGGTCGGCGTCTTGGATACTCTCAAGCGTACCTCCAGCTTCGACGGCTTGGTTGAGGAGCCGCAAGGGGATCCAATAGACAGCGGGAAAGCGCCCTTTAAAGAGCAAACCAGCAGCTGCGTCGTGTGCAATTTTTTGGCAAATCGTGCTCTTTCCCACGCCAGCGTCCCCTAAGAGGAGTACATGGCTTACCAATTCTGCGCCTCGCGCATCGAATAACTGGGAAAGCGAGATGCGTTCAGCCACTGTTTCTTCAGCAAGAAGGCCGGCACTGAAGGCACTATCCGGGACAAGAGCAAGTTCGGTGAATAGTTCGCGCACAGGGAAAGTCTCTTCGGACATAGGGAGGGAGCATTCTCCCCATCGATCGATGTAGTGCAAGCGAAGAACCTGTTCTGGATCGCAGATTTCGAATTCGTGCAGCTCCGCCGCATAAATCTTTTCTTGTAGACTGAGCCATTCCTCAAGCGAGGTTTTTAATTGGTCAGCCACAGCTTTAGGCAATGTCGACGTGGGAGAAAGGTGAAATTTTCCATGGCGATGGATCAGGAAATTGCTTACACCGTCGTTGTTTTTGTAGCGTAGGCAGTTCATAAGGGTACTTACAAAAAGCTCTTTTTGGGTTTTCAGTAGCTCTGCCCAGTGAATCGTCATTCTGGTGTCGTTTTTAGCTGTTTGAATATCGCGGAGGTCGCTAAGCCAGCGCTTTGAAGGGCCCAACTCTTCTTTTGTATTCAACACAAAATTGTGCTCTTGAGCTTTATCCTCTTCCTTAAAAGAAAAAGCGCGTCCGGGGTCAATTTTGACCACTTGCGCAGCTATGATTTGGCCTTGGTCATCTTTGAGCCACACAAAACCTGCGTTACTTGCTTTGCCTCCCAGGCCGTCTATATCTCCAGTGGCTCTCATCACTGCCAGAAGCTCGATTAGACCTTTCAAGGGCACCAAAGAGCCATCTGGCGTGAGTAGCGTTTCAGGGACCGTGTGATAGCGATGTACATACTCCAAGAAGGCGATAGGCTCCCTAGACTTGCTGAGCGTATTAGCGCGACTAAAATCTTGATACCCTTCAAACGCCGGATAGCGGGACAAAATTCTTAAACACCTATCTACCCCAAAGCTTGCCAGCGCCTGCATCATAGGGTTATCCAAATTATATGCGTCCATGACCGGTTGTAAAGATAGAAACGAGGGGGGTATGCCAAACAGGCCCTTGCCTAGCTCTTGATAAATATCATATGCAATTTTTTCCAAGATGGCGGCTAAACTTAGATCTTTGCATGTCTTAGAGCGCATGCTGGCGGGGTCGTCTTCTAGAAGATCTGTTCCAAAGTTGACCTTGCCCAGATAGTATTGCGCGCTTGATTGGTAAAGCGTGCCCATGGCAGTGCCGGCGATTTTCTTAGCTTTGGCTTGTAAAGGCCCTTGAAAGTAGATGTCTAGTAGACTGGTAGAATTTTCTAGTAAACCTTTCACCGTAATCGGCTGGCAGTTGAGGCAGATGGGGCCATGTTCGTTTTGCTGGGGGAGCGTTGGATCCATATTCGCAACCTTTTTTAAAAAATAAAAACGCTACTGTTTTATTTTTTAGAGATTATAGTGTCCAAACATTTCTAGACAGCCAAAGTTTGGTCTCTGGCTGTCCTGCGCGGCTATCTTGCGCATTCTGTAAAAGAGTAGAACTAAGCGCCCAACAGCTTTCTGCGTCTCGCTTATCGGATCCTGAATTGTAAAAATCCTCATGTTGACAAAATAAAGCTATTTTTTTAGATTGAGGCCAAGATTTTTTTGTCTAAACACTAAAAAGCGGTTTACGTCATGCATTCATCGTCTTCATCTTCTTCAAGCTCCTCAAGCAGTACTGTCATGGACCCCAGACAGTCGGTCCTGGATTCGTTTTTACCGAATCCAAAATCAGATTTGCAGCTTTTATTCGATCAGGCGGTGGACCAGAATTTGCCAGCTGACGCCAGGTCGAACCATTTTCAAGGGTTGCTGGAGCGCTGCACGGCGGGCAGTCCAGACTTAGAAGAGCTGTCGCGTTTAAGAACAGTCACAGGGGATACGTTTGCTGGTTATGCCGTTCGACAGTGGCGTAACGATTGGGTAGAACGTTTGAAAGCCTACAAAAATTTATGCTTAGAGGTTGATTCAAGAGGCAACAACCTTCTTCATACAGCCGCTGAAAGCGGGTCAGTAGACAGCTTCTTTTCTTTACTAGAAGTGCTTGGCTTGCGAGCCAGGAATGCCGAAGGCCAGACCCCCATTCATACGGCAATCGCCTGCGGGCAGATCGATATCCTTCGGGGTTTGCTACAAAGAGGTTTGATTAAAGAAGATACCGCCACGATTGATGTGGGGCCTTTTTCGCTAAATCTTCCCGCTTATGCTTTGGTCGTAGAACAGCTGGAGGTCTACGACCTGTTTATGGAATCTAACCTGGTGCGCAAAGACCAGTGGACTGCCCGCCTGGGGAATTTGCTGCATGTTGTCGCCCACTACGGCTGCGCGAGAAGCTACGAGCGCATCTGTCGGCAAGACGAATTTCGAGATTGGGGCGACCAACTGAATGAAGCTGGACAGACGCCGCTGCATGTAGCAGCCAGTCAAGGCCAAGATGAATTTCTCACGCATCTTTACGAGCGTTTCCCTCGTTCTTTGGAAAAAGCGGATATAAGAGGGCGCAGGCCCATCCATGCAGCAGCTTTAGCATTTAAACCCGCCTGCGTAGAGCTAATCGTTGCCTTAGGTTGTAAACCTGAATATTTTGATACGGCTCTTGAAGCGCTACAAAAAGACGTGAGTGTTGACGCACTTACTATGGTTAATTTTATGAGAAACCTCCAGCCGACCTTGGACGACCCTCAGCGTAGGCAGAACTACCATCAGCGGCCCATAGAATACCTAGCTTTGGCAGGAGGAGGCGCCAAAGGGCCAGGCGAGATCGGCGTTCTTGGAGAAACCGAACGCAGACTCGGGCGCAAGCTTAACGTGTCCGGCACTTCCATTGGAGCCATCATAGGCGGCCTTTATGCCGTCGGGTATACACCCGATGAGTTAAAAGATAACTTTATCGCAAAAGATTTTCTGGAATTAATCGACGGTGTCCAAGAGCTGAAGAACTTAAAGTTGTCCGAGCTTTCTTCTTCTCATGTTCTCTTCGAAAGCGCAAAGAAGCTGATTGCTATTTCTGGCGAGTTGAGGGAATTTGTAGCTCATCCCGTCACCTATGGAATCGCAAAAGCTAAGGCCGTAATAGATCGGTTGGTGCGCACCACAGGAATTTTCACGGGGCGAGCCCTGCACGAGTGGGTGGAGAAGTTGATTTACGAAAAGACGGGTGTGCATAATCTGACCTTTGGCGAGCTAGCCGAACGGATTAAAAAGCCGGGTTCGAAAACGTGCCATCTTTTTCTTAGTATTACGTGTCTTGAGGATGGCTCTCAAAAGCTGTTGCATCCGAATACAGTCGACCCTGAGTGGAAGGATTATATCGTCTCTCACATGATTCGTGCCTCGGCCGGTTACCCAGGAGTGTTTGCTCCTTGGCGGATTTGGATCAAAGCACAAGATGGAACTCCTTGCTGCGTTGGTGAGTCTCAGCTTGTCGACGGCGGGATGTTGAGCAATGGGGGTACGTTGCCTTTAGACGAAGTGCGGTTTAGTAAATCCAAGTATCTGGACGACTTGGAAGGAAGGCGCCCTGAATTTAATCGCGGGGTTATCGCTGTAACTTTTAGCTCTCCGCCTGCCAAACGGAAGCCTCCCAAGACGACCTTCACCATATTCGACCTCGCCAAGGGGTTGCTCTCTACCTACATGGAAGCAGAGACCATTCTAAATGCAAATCCTTACCACCAGACTCGGGCTCTCAAAGTGCCCGTAAAAGTTGGGACTATCAGCTTCCCTAATAAAGCGCAGAAGATTGAAATGATGGAGGATGGCCGAAAGGCAGCTAGCGCGTTTTTTGACAAACGAACGCAACAGCTTATCTCTGTGCAAAATTCCGTATCTATTCTCTCGCCCGTTTATCGCAAGCTTCTAGAAGCCAAGTATTCGGTTGCTCTTACGCTTCCTCAATTTTCCGGCCGAGGCAGCCAGTTGAGGCAATTAGCACAGATCCTGGTAGAGGCGCCTGCTGACTGGAAGCCTGGACAAAAAAGCAAGGAACTACTGCTGTATGGCTCAGAGGCCATGGGTAAAAGTTCACTGGCGATCGCCTTTGCGAATAATCACCTAAGCGATTTTAAACTTATCTGGGCGATCAACTGCCACGACCCAGAGCTGCGCGCCGATTCGTATAATAGATTGGCGCAGGCGGTTGGGATTCGCCTGGAGGGGGGCGATCTCGCTGTAGTGCACAAAGTTCATCACTATCTAGAAGGTCTCGATCATCCATGGCTATTGATTTTTGACGATGTGAAGGAATTACCGGAGCGACCGCAAAAAGGCGGATCAATCTTGCTCATCTCGAGGGATAAATTGGAGGATCCTCGTTTGGCTGCTACCGTCCGTTTGGGTAGTTTTGAGCTGAGCGACGTAGAGGAACTTATTGAAAAACGAATGGGGATCAAAGACCGATCTCTTGCACAGGAACTTTGCAGGAAGTTTCACAGCGATCCCGAGCTTATCGACCAGGCCGTAAGGCGCATCGCAGAGTTCTCAGGTACACCCGAAGATTATTTGCGCACGTTGCAGCCCCTTCCATCGGAAAGTTCGGTAGAGTATTTGGACATGGTGGAAGAGCCTTTTGAGCTGGAAGCGGGCTTATTAGAGCTGAGAGATCGGTCCCCTGCGGCTTACGAATCGTTGGAGTTGTTGGCGTATCTTGCAGAAGCCCCACAGAGCTTTTTGGAGGACTACGTTGTTCAGCACGCTCCCCTATCGTTTGCGGATGTGCGTAAGTCTCTTCTCGACGCGGATAGAATCCGCCCCCATAAGGAGGGAAGTCCTGTGGCGATTAGATCTGGGATCGCCAAGAAGATAGAAGAAGCACATCAAAAAAAGGGCCTTGGTGCAGCAAAATTCAATGCTGCCTTTGAAGCTCTTGAAGCATGGGCGACACAGGATCGCTTGAAGAGGGGAGAGGCCTGTGCCCACAGTCGCACCCATGCGATGCAAAAGACGGCTCCTTTATGGAATCAGTCGCCTGCCGCCCTTAGATCTTCGATCTGTCGCATTGCAGGAAACTGGTATTTGGCTGAAAACGTTCCGTTGACTGCGATTGAGCTGCTCGACCAGGCGTTAGTCCTTTCTCCAGATGAAGCGGTCAAAAAAGAGATTATATTTGAGCTGCAGCTAGCTAAGATTCATGAGAAAAATGAGCGCTTGCCTGCTTTGATTAGCTTCGCTATCTACCTACCGCACATTCCTTTGGCATTTTTGCCTTTTTGGTTGGAAGTGCCTGCTGGGCAGGCTTACCGGATTTTTAAACAACTAGCGTTTGATTCGTTGGTTCGTAACAGTAAAAAATTCCTTGAGCTCAAGACCGAGCCGCGGCAGGCGCTTCTACGAATTTCCGAAGGTCTGCAACAAGGCAAGTTCAATGAGGCTTTGGCGGCTTTTACACGCTGGATCAGCCTTGACACGTTTGATCTACAGGCTAGTGGAGAGGGTTGCGTGGCCTGCATAAACCACCTGAGCCGAGATGATGATGAGTTGATGCTCTTATGGAGGCGCACTCCAGCTGAGTTCCGGGTTGAAATGTATGTGCGCTCTGCGCAGTACTTAAGTAGGTACGGCGAAAGCCCCGAAAAGGCGATGACCGCCTACGACGACGCTTTAGAGATCTGTACCGATGCTCGTAGGAGGGGGGAAATCTCCTCTGAGAAAGCAGCATTGGCGCAAAAGTTAGCAGATTTGGCAAGGGCGGCCGCTCCGCCTCCTGTGCGTGTGGGCTTTTTGGAGCGGATATTTGGCAAGAAGTAGTAAGGACGCGTGGCTATAAGATGGTTTTTTGGCGTTTTCTGAGCATGCTCAGGAGACGCCATTTTCACTAATAAGAATGCGTTTTAAATACGATCAAAATTTTTTATTAAACTATTACAAAACGGTTTGTCCTTATGTACCCATCATCCTCTTCGTCCTTTTCATCGCCAAGCAGTAGTGCGTCTTCTCTTAGCTCGTCGAGTTCGGCAGCCTCTGTATCCTTTTCCAAATTGCAGCCCTTATTTGATCAAGCCGTAAATCAAAATTTGTCGACCAACGTTTTTCCTATTCATTTGTTCGGTGTCCCTTGCTGGCAAATCGATAACCTCCTTCACACATTAGCTGAAACGGGACTGGCAGATAATTTTTTCTCTTTTTTGAACGCCTCTAGCTTGCGAATAAGAAATGCAAAAGGCCAGACCCCCATTCATATGGCAATCGTCTGCGGGCGGATAGATATCCTTCGGGGCTTATTAGAAAGGGAGTTGATCACACAAAACAAAGCAGATGCTGTCCTGATCGATAAAGGACCTTTTTTGTTGGATTTTCCCGCTTATGCTTTAGCCGTAGATCGCCCGGAGGTTTACGATCTGTTTGTGCAACACGGCTTAATACG
Organism: uncultured bacterium; assembly: GCA_964445105.1. Classification (GTDB taxonomy): domain Bacteria; phylum Chlamydiota; class Chlamydiia; order Chlamydiales; family JAJFMA01; genus CAWBNS01. The sequence continues at coordinate 16,002 of CAYUJS010000031.1, forward strand.
CAGCGATCAATGGACTTTTGGCCTAGGGAATTTTCTGCACGTCGCCGCCTACTACGGAGCCATGAAAGGGTATGAGTACCTTTCTAAGCAAAGTCAGTTTCTAGGCTGGGGCGACCAGTTGAATGAAGTCGGGCAAACGCCAATGCACGTGGCGGCTAGCCAAGGCCATTACCGGCTGCTTGCGCCCCTTTATGGGTATTTTCCGCGTTCTTTAGAGAAGGTAGATGCCCAGGGGCTTAGTCCTATCCAGGCGGCAGCTTTAGCATTTAAACCCAGGTGTGTTGAACTGATCGTTGCTTTAGGCTGTAAACGTGAATATTTTGATGCCGCTTTGAACGCTCTGAAAAAAGATGGCAGCCCTAGCGCACAAGCTATGGTTGATTTTATGAAAAGCCTCCAGCTTAGCCTGGAGGAGCCTCAGCGTAGGCAAAACTACCGCCAGTGCCCCATCGAATATGTAGCTTTAGCCGGGGGTGGCGCTAAAGGGTTGGTTGAAATCGGCGTGCTTGACGAAGTAGAACAAAGGCTCGGCTACAAGCCGAATGTTTCCGGCACCTCGCTTGGAGCGATTACAGCGAGCCTTTATGCTGTGGGGTATTTTGTTAAGGAGTTAGAGGAGAACTTTGTCTCAAAGAATTTTCTGGAATTCATGGATGGTTTGTACGAGCTGAAGGAACTGAAATTTTCTCATCTTCCCGCCTCGCACCCTTTCTTCGAAACCACAAAAAAACTTTTTTCTATTTTCGCGGAACTGAAGGAATTTGTAGCCGCCCCCGCCATCTACGGCTCGGAAAGAGCTAAAGCGACGATGAGGCAGTTGACAAGGGTGGCAGGGCTGTGCGAAGGGCGAGCCTTACAGGAGTGGGTCGAACAGCTGATTTTCGAAAAAACAGGCGTGCACAACCTTACCTTTGGCGAGCTAGCGGGATTGGGGGAAAAGCCGGGCACAAGCACGCGCCATCTCTTCCTAACCATTACGTGTTTCGGGGAAGACGCCGATGCGCTGCTGTACCCAAATACTATCGACCCCGAGTGGAAGGACCATATCGTTTCTCACATGGTGCGCGCTTCGGCTGGTTATCCAGGCGTGTTTTCCCCTTCGCGCTTGTGGACCAAAGACCAAGACGGCAATCCCCGCTGCGTGGATGAGTCTCGGTTGGTCTGCGGGGGGATACTGAGCAATGGAGGGGCATCGCCTTTGGATGAGGTGCGATTGGAGTCTGTGTTCAACCGTGCGCTTGTCGCAGTAGCTTTTACATCTCCGCGCGCTCAGTCAATTTTCGCTACAGAGCTCACTATACTTGAACTCCTCGAAGAGCTGGTGGATACTGCTATACAGGCAGAAGCCATTCTAAGTACAAACCCCTACCACAAGACTCGGCTTATTAAAGTGCCCGTAGAAACAGGGAGCACCAGCTCCGCCATGGTTCAAGAGGGCCGAAAAGCAGCCAGTGCATTTTTTGCCAAACGAACACAACAAATCGTAGCCGTACAAAATTCTTTGGCGGCTCTATCACTTGCTCTGCCTCGGTTTGCCCATTTTTCGGGCCGGGATAGCCAACTAAAGCAGTTAGCCGAAGCTTTGGTGGTAGCGGCGGCCGGCTGGAGGCCCGAACACAAAACTAGAGAAGCACTTCTGTACGGTTCTGAGGGCATGGGCAAAAGTTCATTGGCTGCAGCTTTTGCGGATGCTCATGCAGATCATTTTAAATTTATCTGGACGATTAACTGCCATGATCTAGAACTGCAGGCGCGTTCTTATAAAAAATTGGCAGGAGCGGTGGGCATTAGCTTCGGGGAAGACGAAGCCTTCTTCAGCATAATAGATAAGGTCCATCGGTACTTAGAAAGCCTCGTTGGCCCGTGGCTATTGGTTTTTGATGATGTTACAGAGCTGCCAGAAAGACCGCGGACAGGCGGCGCAGTTTTATTCATTTCGCGCGTCAAGGTAGACGATCCTGGTTTAACGGCTACCGTTCGCTTGGGTACTTTTGAGTTGAGCGATGTAGAAGAGCTCGTGGTTAAGCGGTTAGGTGCTAAGGATCGGGAGCTTGCGACAAGGCTCTGCAGCGAATACAGTAGTAACCCAGAGCTCATTGAGCAGTCTGTACGGCGTATGGCAGAAGCTAGTACACCAAAAAAATATTCGCACAGGTTAGCAGAGCCGCTGTCACCGATAGTTTCTCAGGTAGAGTTTAGGCAGCGCTCATCTGCGATTGATGAATTTTTGGAGCTGCTGGCCTATCTGAGAGAGATCCCTCAGGGCTTTTTACAAGAATACGTCAGTAAGCACGGTTCTCTATCCTGTGAAGAGGTGCGTCGCTGCCTTTTCGATGCAGGAAGCATCCGCTGTGGCAAGGAGGGGACTCCTCTGGCGATTAGATCGGCCACGCTCAAACAGCTGATAGAAGCGCACAAAAAAGAGGGCCTTGATGCGGCCAAATTTACTGCTGCCTTTCAGGCTTTGGAGGCTTGGGCGGTGCAGGACGGCCTAAAAAGAGGAGGTGCTTGTGTTCTCAGCCGCACCCATGCTGTGCAAGAAATGCCTGCTTTATGGGAGCAGTGCCCTGCTGTGCTTAGGTCTTCTTTGTGTCGTATTGCAGGCAGCTGGCTTGTGGCGGAAAAGGTTCCGTACATGGCGATTACTCTTCTTGAGGAAGCGTTGGCCCTTTGCTCAGATGAAGCTATTAAAGGGAAAATTGAAGCTGATCTGCGCTTTGCCGCTTGTGAGGTGCAGCGCGCTATACTGGCTACGCTTCATGAAAAGCACGAACGTTTGCCTGCTCTGATCGGTTTTGCCACCTATCTATCGCACATCCCTCTCTCGTTTTTGCCTTATTGGTTAGGAGTGCCTTCCGCGCAAGCTGATCAGCTTTTTACCCAACTTGTGCGCGATTTGTTAGTGCGTGAACAAAAAAATAAAAAATTCATCGAGCTCAAAACAGACCCGCGGAAGGCTTTTTTGCAAATTTTTGGCGGCTTACAACAGAGCAGCCTTGATGCAGCTTTGGAAGCCTTTGCCCATTGGCTCAGATTAGATACATTTAACCTGCTCACCGATGGTGAGGGCTGTGTGGCCTGTACAAACGATCTGAGCCGAGATCGTGATCTGGCGCTTTTATGGAATCGCTCACCAGCCGAGCATCGGGTAGAGATGTACGCGTGTTCTGCTCAGTGGCTGAATCTATATGGTGAAGATCTTAAAGGAGCCATGGAGGCTTACGAAGACGCCTTGGCAATTTGTATTGATGCGCGTAGACATGAGGAACTTTCCGCCGAGAAAGCGGCTTTGGCGCGCAAGTTGGCGGATTTAGCACAGCGAACGACTTCCGTGCAGACCTCTCGACATACTCCTTCGTCTTCTAACCGTGCTTTTCCGCCTTCCCCTGTGGTCGTGCCTGATAAGCCCGGCTTCTGGAGGTCGTTATTCACCAAGAAAAGGAACTAGGAACAGTTTACGGAGAGATTGTGTGAGTTCTTGTTCATTGGAGACAGTCGCCCACTATACAGCGTTACAAGCTCCTCAGCAACCTGAGGAGCTACTAGCAAAATTAATCAAGGCCGTGCGCAGAGACGATCCTGAGCTAGTTGCGCTATGGACCCGCAGAGGTGCTTCGGTGATAGCAAAAGATCATTTAGGCAACAGCGCTCTTCATATTGCTGTAATGATACAATGCGTTGGCGCTGTTCAAGCGCTTTTAGCTGCAGGGGCCGCGGCTCTAGATAAAAATTTGGAAGGAAGATCTGCTCTCGAGATCGCGGACGATATGGGATTGCGCGTCATCGTCCGCCTTTTAGACCAATCATTACAGAGCGCCCCAAAGCAGTATGTCAGCGAGATAGATCTCAACAAAAGCGAGTTTGCTCTTCTGAACGCTATCATGAATGTGGCCCCCGAAGAAGATCCCATCTCAACGGAGCTCCTCTCCATTAAAGCGGCGCTCAGGCCCAAAAAACGCAAGCCTGATTTGGAAAAACTACTGCAAAAAATCAAACAGCCCTGGACTCTCTACCAACATAACTGGAAAGGCCGCTCGAGAAGAGAAGATGTACCAACCAACTCGCTCAGCCAGCATTACGTTGTTATTCAAACCCTATCTGCAGAGATCCAAGGTTTCATAGATACCCTAGCAGTGGTTGAAAAAAATAAAAAAATCTGCGCCAGTTTAGAAAAAATCCGCACGAGTTACCAAGCTTTTATTGCTACCTGCTGTGGAGCGAGTCCAGCAGCAAGGCAAGCACTTTTAAAAGGGCGCGTGTGTCTAAAAGGCGCAAAGATCGGCTGTCGTTATCTCAACTCAGACGCTGTGCCGCGTATTCTCGCAGGTAAACCGCCCGACCAGCCTGGCAACCATACAGCCAACGCTTTCAATGGGATTCATTGGAAGCAGAGCCCTTCAGCTTCAGGCATAGAACAGGCGGTAATGGAACTAGTCAAGCTAGTGTTTCATTGCGGTTCTCCACCGACCATGTTACTCAATATCATAAAAGCCGATGGGACAACTTTACCTGTTTTGGCTTCGCAAACCATTCAAGGAGAGTGCCTGGAGAAGGTGATGAAGGAGCATCCCGAATGGCTCAATCAATTAGACATGACGAATTTTTCTATGATGACTTTCCTGGGCTTCCTCGTTGACCCCTACGATGGCAAGCCGGATAATTTTATGGTTGCGGTGGAACGAGATCTGCTAGGTATTAAGGTGGAGAAACTCCTGCTGTCGAGCATAGACAATGACCTGTCGCTCTCAGATGTCTTTGTGCGTTCCGACGGCCGCAAAGAGCTGATAGTCGAGGTGCTTTATGCCTTGTTTGTCTTTCCCCAGATGCACAAACCTGTAGACCGCGCTTTCCGAGAGCAATTCTTGCGCCTTTTACCCGAGGAAATTGTCATTGAGTGGCTCAAAGCAATGATCAAACAAAATGAGCTGTACCAAGAGCTGCGGAGCAAAAAAGTATTTACTGTTGAAGAGTTTCAGAAGCTACAGCTCCCCTTTGCTTTGCGGCCCTACTCTGCTGGTCAAGAAGGGTTTGTAGAGGCCCTCTATCGCAAAATTTGTTCTTTGCAGCAAGCTCTCAGTGAGAACGAGAAAATAACGCACTGGCAGCTATTTCAGCTTGTAAGCCCCCTCGTAGCGCGAGTTTATGAGAGACGTTTGCAGCAGTACGAACAAGAAGTACCCGAAGCAGAACGCAGCCTTTTTCAAAGCTATATGCGCATCCATAGCTCTAACAATATTGAGGACTTACTTCTGTCCGGCGAGCTGTCGCCCTCACCGGACGGCCTTCAGCGGGCAGCTTTTGATCCTTACCAACAGTTACAAAAAGCCGGGAACAAGTACGCTTCGCGTACCCTATCACCCGAAGAGGCCTTGGGTCGCTTTATGCCGCTGATTCCCTGGAGCCGTTACAGCACCGAACTGCAGCTGAAGTGGCTCCATTCTATCGCGACGGTGCATCAGCTCAAGGAAGTGACTTTTTGTAATTTAGAAATGCTAGATGACATGTTTTTGACACGCACGCTGACAGGGTTTCCCGAGCTAGCTTCCCTTACTTTATTCGGCTGTCCTCAAGTCACCGGAAGCGGCCTATTTGGTCTACTAAAGGAAAAGCCCCACCTCAGGCTAATTCTGGGCGATTGCCCAGGGCTAGAGGGCGAAGATTACGACAAGCTAACTCGCAACCAGTTATCTATTCAGTTCGCTTCAGGCCTGCCAGTGCCGGTCGCACCGGGGAGTACCCAACTGCTGCACGCAGCTTTAAGAGAAAAAAATGAGCAGATGATCTTTTTCGCTTTACGTTCTACTGGTCCAGCAGATACCACCGCTCTGCTTATTGTCGCGCAATTTGATGATCTAGATTTTGAAATAGCGAAGCAGTGGCTAGCAGCACTGTTCTTTTGCAAAGCCATTCCAGATCAAGCCGTTTTGGAGGCTCTTAGCACCAAACCGGCCTTAAAAGCATACTTCAATCGCCTGCAAAGCAAGCATATGCAGGTCGTTCTTGAGGCACAAAGGCAGCAAGCCAAATGGATCGACGCAGTTCCCTGGCATAAATATGGGCAAAAATAGGTAGGGCCTACATTCCTAGGCCATCGGTTTGGCGTTTTGAATTAGCCCAGATTTAACCTCCGCGCCTCCCAACAAGAGGACGACCAAGGGGATAACCTGAAGCGCTTTGGGCTTTTAACAGGAAAAAATCCCTTGAGAAAGCGCGGGTTAGGCGGCGTTTTTAGCCGCTTGTTAACCTCCTCATAATTTCAATAGCGGGGGCGGTAAGAAATCTGCAAAATAAAACATAAGCATTTGATATTAAATCTATTGTGTTGTTTTTCTCACGCCGAATGAAAGCAGCAGGTTTCTTCGAAATTGCCTCTTAAAATTAGGTTTAGGGTATAGCGGCTTGGCTTGTTTGGGCTAGCCCATAGATTTGGGCGGCCGTTTCCCCAAACAGGAAGATGATCTTCTTGCGATTTG
>CAYUJS010000032.1:0-21387 GCA_964445105.1 uncultured bacterium
CCCGAACTTGAAGAAATCGGCTTAACTAATGGGAAATTTTAATTAGAGGTTGGTATAACCCAAGCTTAGAGATTTCTCTTGGAGAGGTTGTAGATTCGCCACTGTAAATCGAACCATGTATCTTTTTTGGACCAGCCTACGTCGTTGCTTCTTGCTTTTTTTAGCAGAAGGCTGGCAGCGAACGATCTAGCTAGCCTTTTATAAACCCAAAAACTGTTTACGACATCGACGAACAAGAGCAGGGCAGGTTATTGAAAAGAAGTGATAAAAAAACTTATCATTTTCTAGTGGCCTCTGCGAGCACTCAAAATCAGCTGTGAAATCGTTTTGTGATCTTTTCGTCTAACCGCTCGCGCTCGGGCAACTGTCTTTGAGCTAAGCAAGCACCACCCGCTGACAAATAACCTCCAAGCCTGTTATTTACGCGCTCTGAGCGTCTTGCACGCCTTCACTCCAGAATCCTAAGCTGCAGAACCCTGCGTCAGCGGGTTTCCGTCACCAGTAATAGAATTCGGGTTGTTACAGGCAACCGGCGCTGACGCCGGTTTAGCGGGGCGTTTATAGAGATCGTCAGCCAGCTTGAGGCGTCTGCGTTTGTCTTCTTCACTCCAAGAGCCGTCCATAATTTTCTTAACGTCTTCGGCATCTAGGGTCTCAAACATAAGCAGCATTTGCGTCAACAGTTCGACCTTGGGACGATTTTCTTCGATGATTTTAATTGCCGTTTTATGGGCGTCATCCATCAATCTGCGCACCTCATCGTCGATCAGGCGGGCAGTCGCTTCGGAATATTTTTTCTCGTGAAATCCTTGCATGCCAAGGTATCTCCCGGACTCGGAGCGTTCATCATAGGCAACGGCGCCTAGCTCATCGCTCATACCCCACTCGCAAACCATACTGCGGGCCAAAGCTGTTGCACGCTCTATGTCCTGCTGCGCGCCACTGGAAGCATCGCCAACAAAGACCTCTTCAGCAGCGCGTCCGCCCATCAGAACCGCCAGGTGATCATGTAGCTCTTTTTTCCAGTAGCTCACGCGATTTTTGAGCGGCAGAAACATGGTCGAACCCAAAGACATGCCGCGCGGAATGATCGTGATTTTATCCACAGGGTCAGCGTGCTTTACCACCAAGCCAACGATAGCATGACCTGACTCGTGATACGCTGTGGTGCGTTTTTCATTTTCATCCAGTTCGAGGCTGCGTCTTTCTTTGCCGTATAGCACTTTATCTCTTGCTTCGGAAAGTTCACCTGCTGTCACCGCTGTCCTGTTAAGACGTGCGGCCAACAGAGCCGCCTCGTTGAGCAGGTTGGCCAGATCAGCCCCGCTGGCGCCGGGTGTGCTACGTGCAATCGATAGCAAATCTACCGAGCTATCTAATTTGATTCTTCTGGCGTGGACCTTCAAAATATCGAAGCGGCCTTTGACGTCAGGTAAACTAATAATGACCCTGCGGTCGAATCGGCCGGGACGCAACAGCGCTTTATCCAGCACATCAGGGCGGTTAGTCGCAGCCATCAAGATTACGCCGTCGTTGGTGTCAAAGCCATCCATCTCTACCAGGAGCTGGTTCAGCGTCTGCTCTCGCTCATCGTGACCTCCACCGACTCCTGCGCCGCGATGGCGGCCTACAGCGTCAATTTCATCCATGAAGATAATACAGGGCGCGTTCTTCTTGGCTTGTTCAAACATATCGCGGATACGGCTCGCGCCAACCCCCACAAACATTTCGACGAAGTCCGAGCCCGAGATCGAAAAGAAGGGCCGGTCTGCTTCGCCCGCAACCGCTTTAGCGATCAACGTTTTACCAGTGCCCGGAGGCCCCACGCAGAGAACGCCTTTGGGGATACGACCGCCTAAAGAGGTGAATTTTTGGGGAGACTTTAAAAACTCGACGATCTCTTGCAGTTCCTCGATTGCCTCATCTACACCAGCAACATCTTTGAAGGTGACTTTGTTGGTCCCTTTTTGGAGCAGCTTAGCAGGGGATTTGCCAAAACTCGTAGCGTTTGAGCCCATGCCCTTCATTTGGCGGGAAAAGAGAAAGTAAAGGACTAACAGTACGAGGATCACCGGCATTAAGGTGAACAAGTAGCTGACATAGTTAGGAGCCGGCTCTTCGCTGCGGAAAGTCTTTTCAAGCACTGTGTTCAAAGCCTGGTCAGGGGCTTTAAAGAAGGCGCCGCGATTTTCGTCAAACTTGTTCCACTCATTTTTTGCGTTGAGGAACCATTGATGAAACTGCTCTGTGTCCTGTTTTTCTAGTGCGCGAGTGGACAGCTCGGCATTATTGAAGTACCAGATAACACCGCTTACCGCTTCGCGAGCCTTGTCCAATTGCGTCTGATTATCTTCGAATTGGTGATTTACCTCTTCGAAATGTTTGACCGTTTCAGCATAGTTGCGCACGGCGCGTAGCTTGGATAGCCTGACGCGGTCTTCTGGACGATTCAGATCGTTGACCACGCTGTTTAGCTCGGCCAAAGCACTTCGATACAAAGCTAATTGCTCGGCTAGTGTCTTAGAAGCGGGCAGTCCCTCGATTCGCTGGTTAAGCAGCTCTAGATGCTGTTTTAAGGGCATGTTACCGATACCCAGCATAGGTGAGCGGAAATTTTTGACCAGTAGTTGTACGGATTTACCGAAATCTTGCAGGCCTTTTTCCGTTGGCCTCTGTTCCAACGCGCTAAATTCTTCGGTCAGCATCTTAAGACTGTCCACATTACGACGTGGCAGAGTTTGGACCACTACCGCGCCTTCTTTGTCTAGCCCATCATAAGTCTCATCAATGACGACGTACCCGTCTGCCGGGAGCGACTGACCGCTGAGCATCAGAAACCAGGCTGCTGCGGTAGAAATCTTTTCGCGAAGGCCCGACAGCTCTACCTGCAACGCTTCTCGCTGACTGCGCAGTTCGTGGTTGCTGTCCAACAGTTCGAGGTACTTATAACGATTTTTAGCTTCTTCGGTAAGACGCTGACGGAAACGGCCACTGAAAGTCACGAGATTGTCGTTAAGAGCCGTCTTACGGCTGTCTTCAGGCTGGATCAGCTCCAAGTTGACCAGGTGTTCTAACTGGTAACTAAAAGAAACACCGGCGGTGCGAATATCCATGAAATTTTGAACCACCAAGATCAATAACAATGCCGCCATCAGGAAGAAGACAAAGCTATTTTGGAATCCTTTTTTCGGTTCTTGCTGCTCTTCGTTCATTCGTTCTCTCCAGGCCCAAGAGGCCATCTTTTATACCGATGAAGCGCGTGATACGCGCCTTCCGACTAATGTAACACACGAAGTATTCGCCTTCAACCGCCAACTTCCCGGCAAGCCGCTCCAGCCTCCTTCTACTCCACCAAAGGCTTTTTTGGGGAGAACTTTCCTAAAATCGCTTACAGTATGTGGGACGCGTATTTCCCTGGACCTTTATCGGCCAACGACATACGATTCTACATCATAGTCCGCACCATTTTACCGACGCACACACAAAACCAAATTAACCATCCGCGGAGGCCCCATGACCAAACGCGCTTTAATCACAGGAATTACTGGACAAGACGGCTCGTACCTGGCTGAATTCTTGCTGGAAAAAGGTTATGAGGTACATGGGGTCAAACGCAATACCTCGCTGCTCAACACCGCTCGCATTGACCATCTTTATCAAGACCCCCACGAGCCCCACCGCCATTTAGTTCTTCACTACGGGGATATGACCGACAGCTCTAGCTTAATCCGTGTCGTGCAAAAAGTACAGCCCGACGAAGTGTACAATCTCGCTGCACAGAGCCATGTGGCCATCTCTTTTGAAAACCCCGAGTACACCGCCAACGTCGATGCCATGGGGGCCCTAAGGCTGCTCGAAGCGCTGCGCATACTCGATCTCACGCATAAAGCACGCATCTACCAGGCTTCCACCTCCGAGCTTTACGGTAAGGTACAAGACAGCCCACAAAATGAATCGACGCCTTTTTATCCACGCTCGCCCTACGGCGTTGCTAAGCTATTCGGTTACTGGATCACGGTCAACTACCGCGAAGCTTACGGCCTCTATGCTTGTAATGGAATTTTATTTAACCACGAATCTCCCTCGCGTGGAGAGACCTTCGTAACACGTAAAATTACCCAGGCAGCTACACGCATTAGCCTCGGCCTACAAGGCTGTCTCTACCTAGGGAACCTGGAAGCCAAGCGCGACTGGGGCCACGCTCGCGATTTTGTGGAAGCGCAGTGGTTAATTTTACAACAAGACCAGCCAGACGATTACGTGATCGCCACCGGCGAGCAGCACTCTGTACGCGAGTTTGTTGAACTCGCGTTCAGCCAGCTTGGCATTAAAATCGAATGGCAGGGCCGCGAAACCGAAGAGTGCGGCATTGCGCGCGCACCCGGGAGTTTACTGGATGGCCAAACTATCGTCGCCGTCGACCCGCGTTATTTCCGCCCTACCGAAGTGGACACGCTGTTAGGCGACGCCACCAAAGCGCGTCGCAAACTTGGCTGGGTCCCAAAAACCTCCTTTGCAGGGCTCGTCGCCGAAATGGTACGCGAAGACCTGCGAGCCGCCGAAGCACAAGTGCACTTGTCGAAGGTAATGCATGGATCTTGAGGCAAAAATTTACGTAGCTGGCCATCGCGGTCTAGTCGGTTCTGCGATCGCGCGCGCGCTCAAGGAAAGCGGCTACGAGAACATTTTAAGCTATGCGAGCAGTGAAATTGACCTGCGGATACAGCGCGAAGTTGAAGAACTTTTTCGGCGCGAAAGACCCGAGTATTTATTCATTTGCGCAGCAAAGGTCGGGGGTATCCATGCAAACAACGCCTACCCCGCTGATTTCATTCAAGACAATTTACTGATCCAAAACAACCTCATTCACCAAGCTCACAAAACCGGCGTAAAAAGGCTGATTTTTCTGGGCTCCTCATGCATCTACCCACGCGACTGCCCCCAACCGATAAAAGAAGAGCAGCTCCTGTCGGGGTATTTGGAGCCCACCAACCGACCCTACGCCATAGCCAAAATCGCCGGCATAGAGATGTGCAGCGCCTACAACAGGCAGCACGCCACTCAATTTCTCGCCCTAATGCCCTGCAACCTCTATGGGCCGGGAGATAACTATCACCCAGAAAACTCGCACGTCATCCCGGCCCTGCTAAACAAAATTCAAGCCGCCAAGAGCCAAAACGCCCCTGAAGTGACCTTTTGGGGAACTGGAACGCCCCGGCGCGAGTTCCTACACAGTGATGACCTAGCCAGCGCGGCCCTTTTTCTCATGAATCTCCCGGACGAAAAGTTTGAAACGCTGATTGCAAAATACCCACCAGTGGTCAACGTAGGCTACGGGCAAGATCTCACGATTTTCGAATTAGCCAAGCACATAGCTGCCATAGTTGGCTTTGAGGGCACATTTAGTTGGGATCATTCGAAGCCGGACGGCACGCCTAGAAAATTGTTAGATAGTTCCAAGATCCAGCAACTAGGCTGGCTGCCAAAAATCGAGCTCAAAGAAGGGCTTAGACAAGTTTACTGTAACCTTTAGGAAGCACTGTGCCTCATTCAAAAACTTTTTTAGTAAGCATCTGCATCTACCTGTGCGTACTGATCTACACGATCATTGCGGCCATCATATAAAACGGGCGTCTCAGACAGGTCAGCAGTGCTAACGCTCGGCATAGACACGCCCACGGTCTACCTTTACGCACCCGTCGCCCCGCTCCACCCTCTTGTGCACTGCGCCTTCTAACAAAAGCGCAACAACACGGCCAAGCAAAGCACGGCTCGTTCCTAAACGGGCCTCTTCGCATAATCTGCGCACGACAAACCGGAGCTCAAGCTTGCAGAGATTATGGCCATTTAGATCAATCATCACCCCTGAAGGGCTATAGACAAACCGTTTTTGATAAGATTGCGTGCGATAGTCTAAATAGTCTCTAAGCTCGTTGGCCTCTTCAGCGATCGTACATAAGGCGCCCTTGATCTCCTTACCAAATGTCTTTGCTAAATCGGGCAGTATGCCATGGCGCAGACGGGCGCGCAAATAGCGTTCATCCCTGTTGGTCTCATCGTCAAACGGCACTAGCCCGCGTTCACCCACAAAAAGCAAAATGTCTTTTTTAGAAACCTTCAGAAGGGGCCTCCAGACGTTTAGTCCTTCTAGCACTGCACACTCCCGCATCCCGCCTAAAAAAGGGAGGGAGGCCCCCTCCAGCACTCTTTTAAGAGCCGTTTCAGCGAGATCGTCAGCATGGTGCGCCAATAAAACGGCCTGACAGCCCAATTGCTCCACTAGTTCCCGAAAAAAAGCCAACCGAGCCTCGCGACAAACCGCTTCGCGGTTCCCGCTCATACAGGTTTCTAGACGTTTACTATGAAAAGGAAGATGCAAAGCCTGCGCTAACTTGGCCAGTGCTTGTGCCTCGGCAGCGCTCTCTGATCGCCACCCGTGATCCACGTGCGCCACCTGCAAGGGCACCACACAATCGCGTAAGGCGCTCAACAAAGCAAGCGAATCGGGTCCGCCTGATAATCCCAGAAGCAGAGGACTTTTATGGTCCCAGTAAATTTTTAAAAACTGACGAACAGCGGCCTGCATACTGCGCGATTGTACCAAATGGCTGGATTGTTGTAACTTAAGACCCTTTGCAGGATTCAGCTATGCCAATTATTTGGCGATTCTTATTGGGACAGTATTTGCGCGTGTTAGTGTTAGTGATGGGCGCCTTCATCGCTATCCTACTCACGACCAGCCTCGAAGAGATCGCGCACATCGCCGCCATGGGCGCCCCTCTCTTTCACTTAGTACGCTTTGTCGCCAACCAAATCCCCTACACCATCCCCATCGCGCTGCCGGTCAGTGGACTAATTTCCGCGCTGCTCCTCATGCAGCGCCTCAGCAATAATTACGAGCTTACCGCCCTACGCTCCAGCGGCTACGGGCTGCGCCAAATTACCGCCCCGATCCTACTTGTAGCTGTGGGGCTCTCGCTGCTAAACTTATTAGTTGTGTCGGAGGTGGCCACAGGCTCGCAAATGACCAAAAGCCTCATCCGCCGAGAGCTTAAATCATTAAATCCGCTCGCACTGCTTAAAAACCAGCGCCTCACGCGCGTCAAGGGCTTTTATGCGCATGCCAACGGCACCCGTTTAACCTCAGACTATGCGTCCGATGTGCTTGTCGCCTATTGTAACAAGCGCCACGGTGGGGTAGATCTTTTACTCGCAAAAGAGATCTACGACACCAACACCACGTTAGTAGGACAACAATTTACCTTGATCACCACCGCGCAAGAAGCCTCACCAGGTGGTTTCGACCATCTTTGGCTTGAAAATGCCAGCCAAGTGACCTTCTCTACGCGCGATCTAGCCTTTTTGCTCGAAGAGGGCGCCTTAAAGCCAAGAGACGACTATCTCCGCATGGGCTCTCTGCTAAAACGTACTAAAGAGTACCTGACCGAACTCGAGCGAACCGAGCCGGAGATGACACGAAAAGAGCGCAAATTCTTTACACGCAAACTGCAAAGCAGTTTGTCCGAAATCGCACGCCGCTTCTCCATGGCCTTGGCAGTATTCACCCTTACCCTGCTGGGGCTAGCCTATGGGACAGTGATCGACCAGACGCGAACGCAGCAGCGCATCCTAACCGTCCTGGTCTTCTCTGCTTTCTTTCTAGTCAGCTACTTTGTCGGCAAAAGCTTAGACCGCTATTTTTACGCCGCCTTGTGCCTCTATCTATTTCCGCACGCCCTGCTGATCGCGCTCTCCTGTCGCCGGCTGCGCCGCACCACTGCGGGGCATCCATGAGCCCTATTTTACATCGCTACTTCACGCGCGAACTGCTGAAAATCTTCTTTCTTTTCATTATCTGCTTCTTCTTTCTCTACATTGTGATCGATTACACAAGCCGTCTCAGCTCCCTCGGCTTATCGTTTAGTGAACTTGTCGTGATGTACGCCTGTATATTGGTCCGTCGCATGGAAATCCTGGTGCCCTTTGCGCTTCTCGTAGCTAGCATCAAAGTACTCTGTCAGGCAAACATACGCAACGAGCTAGTCGCCCTACGCTCTTGTGGGATCCCCTTACAAAAACTTCTCAACCCTCTTTTTACTTTGGGTTTGGCCTTTACAGCGCTGCTGTACCTAAACTTACAGTTTGTCGTTCCCGCCGCCCAGCATCAGATTCGCAAGATAGAGACCTATGCTCGACGCTTCCAGCAAGCGCCCCACCCCGTGCAGGGTCTGCCTATGAACGCAGGACAACATCTCGTTTACCGCGAATACGACCTGCATACGAATAAATTTCACCACGTTTTTTGGATAAAATCGATGGACGATGTGTACCGCATGCGCACCCTAGCGCCGTTTGAAGCGCCGCCCGTAGGCGAGTACATCCAGCACTTGCGACGCGACACGGAGGGCAATATGGTGGTCACCGAAAATATTGAATGGGCAGAACTTCCAAAAATGATTTTCGACAGAGAGGAGCTAAAGGAAACGCTCACACCGCCCGACGATCGCTCGATCCTGCAGCTTTGGCGTCGCATGCCCAAAAATAACGATCACATGAATCATGAGCAAAGATTAGTGCGCGCTGCGTTCTATCGCAAACTCGCAGTACCTCTGCTCTGTCTGATCGCGCTACTCTATCCGGCACCTGCGAGCACCGCCTTCCGACGGCCACTTAAGACTTTTTTCATTTATTGCGGTGCAATGATCGGCCTGGTGTTTCTCTATTTGGCGTTGAATGCTGCTTATACTATCGCACAAGCGCAGCTTTTCTCGCCGTTATGGACGCTCTTTCTCCCCATGACAGCTATCCTCGCTATCGGTCAGTGGCGTTTCGCGCGCATGCAATAACATAGATTTTCGACTTGTCACTTTTGCCCCACAATTGTCATCTTCCACCCTGACTGACCAAGCGATCGTTGGCTCGCACCGTGCACTATTTGTGGCGCTGCCCGGTCGACAAACAGCCACCCGTAACTATTCAGGCCCCCTTTTTGCTTAGCAAAAAAAGGGGGACCTGAACAGTTGCATTTAAAAATATATTTAATAATAAAATTTACTAAAACCAAAAAATTCGCCCGATCGGCTTTATGCACTTCGTAAAGCGTGGCGGTAAAACCCCTGCTTGAGATAGACTATTTGCTTCTGGAAGAGTGGCAGAGTGGCCGAATGCGTCTGTCTTGAAAACAGAAGACCTTGCAAGGGGTCCGTGGGTTCGAATCCTACCTCTTCCGAACTTGTTCTTAAATCACCTGTGCGTAGCAAAACCAAGCGTGCTCTTAATTCGGCTCTGATGCGCAGGGATCAATAAATTGAGAGAGCAGCCATGACCCGCAAAGAGCTTAAATGCCTATTTTTGATAGCGGTGACCTTCATCGCCGCTTGCATCGAAACCGACATCTACCTACCTGCTTTCCCCGATATGATGCTCTATTTTGGCGTATCCGAAGAGGCCATTCAGCGCCTCCTTACTTGGAATTTTGTTGGCATCTGCCTCGCGGGGCCCTTTTACGGGCCTATCTCTGACTCATTTGGTCGCAAAAAGCCTCTGCTCGCGGCGCTAGGGCTATTTTTGGTGGGAAGTATTCTAACTTCAACGGCAGAGAGCTTTCAAACTATGTTAGCAGGGCGCTTTTTGCAAGGAATCGGCAGCGGCGGCTGCTTTACCCTCGGGACCGCCATCATCTACGATACTTTTCAAGCGGAAAAAGCTTTCAGAGCGACGAACCAGCTCAATTCGACCATCCCGTTTGTGATGGCAGCCGCACCACTGGTGGGAGGCTATCTCAATCAGGTATACGGATTTCGTTCCAATTTTTTGGCGATTGCACTCTTAGTCTTTCTAAGCCTAGTGGTGAGCCTCTTTTTTTTCGATGAGCCATTGCCTATAGCAAACCGACGACCCTTTACGTTGCGGAAAATTCTCGCAGATTATAAGCGCGTATGCTCCTGTACAGCCTTTTGGCAACTTACCACTGCCATGTGCTTGATGTTTGCCGGCTACATAGTTTTTCTGTCAGCAACCTCTGTGCTGTTTATGGTAGAGTTTGGCGTCAGTAAACAAGCTTTCCCCTGGTTTCAAGCCACGTTGTTGGCGGGCTGGCTGATCGGGAGTTTGACATGTCACCGGGCGTTAACCATATGGGGAGCGCGCACCATCAAAACCGTCGGTGTTACACTACTGGTTACGGGGGGCCTCGGTTTCGCTTTGCTGGGCACCGCCTTTCCTACGAACCCTTACCTGATGACCGCGATGATGGTCGCCTACTCCTTCGGGGCCAACTGGACGCAGGGGCTTTACTTCCCCGAGGGCATGGCTCTGTTACCTGACATCAAAGGCATTACAGCGAGTTTAATTACGAGTATGCGCCTCTTGTTGACAGCGGTGGTGGTCGCTGTGGCGAGCAGCTTTTACGACGGCACCATTTATCCGATCATCGCCATTCTTATCAGTATCCTCCTCGTATTCTTGCCTTGTATCCTCTTCTACGAAAGAAATACCAGGGCTGGCGCGAGGCAAATAGTCGAAACCTCTTGATCTGTCTGGCAAAATTTGGCATCCTCTGCGTACACCAAGATTGGAAGAGTGGCAGAGTGGCCGAATGCGTCTGTCTCGAAAACAGAAGTCCTGCAAGGGACCGTAGGTTCGAATCCTACCTCTTCCGTTTTCACCTCAAAAATCCCAAATAGCTCCTAATACTAGCAGACTGTCTCTTCATTTTTCCGCCGCAACGTCCGGTCCAGTACTCTCGTCTTGGAGCGGGAACTACTCATCTTGGAGATTTTAGGTTGTATGCTAAGTGTCAATAATGCATCTTGCGCCGAAAGCACCTAGAGCATGGAAATGCAATGTCTTCTGAGATTATAAAACAAACCGAAACGGTAAAGCTGATTCATCAACTCATGACCATATGTGGAACCGATCCCTCTTCGTTTGCTGGTTCGCTGGTCACCGAGCTGATTCAAACCTCCCTCAAGCTTGTTGTTGAGGAGCATGAAACCGGACAAATTAAATTACTAAATCGCGCTCTTAAAGAGATGCGCTATGCTTACAGCATCTTTAACCAATACCCCAGGGTAAGACGCGTTAGTATTTTTGGCTCGGCGCGCACGCCTCCCGACCACCCCGACTACCAAGCCGCGGTCAAATTCAGTGCGGAGATGGCCTTGCATGGATGGATGGCCATCACCGGTGCTGCCGAAGGCATCATGAAGGCCGGTCACGAAGGCGCCCTCGCCAAAGGAAGTTTTGGCCTATCTATTGAGCTTCCTTTCGAAAGCAACGCAAATTCGGTCATCGACGGCGATCCCAAGCTCATCAACTTCCGTTACTTTTTTACACGCAAGCTGATGTTTCTTAGCCACGCGCATAGCGTGGTGGCCTTCCCTGGAGGCTACGGCACCCAAGATGAACTCTACGAGTGCTTAACCCTTATGCAAACTGGTAAAGCCGACGTCATTCCTGTGGTACTTTTAGAGGGCGCTGGAGGGGATTATTGGGCCACTTGGGAAAATGAGCTCCAACGCAATATTCTGGCTCGCAACTTCATAAGCCCGGAAGATAAGAAGTTTTACTATCGCGCGCCCGATGCAGTCGCTGCCGTACAGCATATCCTGCACTTCTACAAGCGCTTTCATTCCTACAGGTATGTAAAGGATCTTTTGGTTATTCGCCTGAGCAGCTCCCTCACAGCCGAGCAAGCTGATCAACTGCACGCGCAGTTCTCGTCCGCACTGGTGCGCGAAGGCAAGATGGTGCTGAGCGGCGCGTTCCCTGAGGAGTCCGATCACTTGGATCTACCGCGTTTATCCTTTATCCACACGAAGCGGCACTTTGCCATCCTGCGCGAACTGATCGACGCGATAAATGCGTTTTAGGTTTACGCCACACTAATCTCTGTATTTAGATACACATCCTGAATAGCGTGAAGTAGGGCTATTCCCTCCTTCATAGGCTTTTGAAAGGCTTTTCGTCCACTGATGAGGCCCATGCCACCCGCGCGTTTATTGATGACAGCCGTCTCTACAGCTTCGGATAAATCGTTTTTGCCAGAGGGGCCGCCAGAATTAATCAACCCTGCTCTGCCTGCAAAGCCATTCAGCACCTGGTAGCGACATAGATCGATCGGATGGGCCGTACAGAGCTGATCGTACATGAGCTCACTGTATTTGCCATATCCTTTAGTCAGCTGATTGAGCGTCTTGTAGCCACCATTATTGATTGGCAGCTTCTGCTTGACTATATCCGCCTGAATGGTCGCTCCCAAGTGGTTGGCTTGACCTGTCAAATCAGCCGAAGTGTGGTAATCTGCATCCCCAATCTTGAATGAGGGATTGCGCAAATAACACCACAGGATCGTCGCCATCCCCAGCTCATGCGCATGCGCAAAAGCTTCGCTGACCTCTTGAATCTGGCGCGTACTTTCTGCAGAGCCAAAATAAACAGTTGCACCAATAGCTACTGCGCCCATTTCGTACGCTTGTCGCACATTCGCAAACCGAACTTGATCAAACTTATTTGGATAAGTCAGCAGCTCGTTATGGTTGATTTTCACAATGAAGGGAATCTTGTGCGCATATTTCCTGGCCACGCTCCCAAGCGCACCTAGCGTGGAAGCAACCGCGTTACACCCAGCCTCGGCCGCTAGTAAAACGATATTCTCTGGGTCGAAATAGAGGGGATTGGGCGCAAAGGTAGCCCCCGCGGAGTGCTCTATCCCTTGGTCTACCGGCAGGATCGATAGATAACCGCTACCGGCAAGCCGCCCTTGGGCAAAGAGCCGCTGCAAGCTGCCCAAAACTCTCGGGTTACGATCGCTCGAAAAAAATGCGCGATCCACAAAATCATGTCCTGGCAGCATAAGTCTCTGTTTAGGCACAGCCTTGCAGACATGGCTCAGCAGGCTTTCAGCCCGCTCACCCAACAGTTCTGAGATCTCTTCAATCCCTAACATGCCTCTCTCTTTTACCTGTTTCATAAGCTTTCTCCAAAGTTAAAGGTACACTCTTCACGCCTCATTTTCAATCCCATCGCTGCTTGTATGGGCCATCTCATCTACATTCTGCGCAAG
The DNA here is from genome assembly GCA_964445105.1 of uncultured bacterium. GTDB lineage: Bacteria > Chlamydiota > Chlamydiia > Chlamydiales > JAJFMA01 > CAWBNS01. The sequence goes on from CAYUJS010000032.1 coordinate 13,067, forward strand.
CACGCCGCGATTTTTGAGCACTTCTCGCGCCTGAGGTAGCCCCTTATTGGCGGCATCGCGGTAGAGTGCAACGGCCTTATCATAGTCTCGTGGTACGCCCCAGCCAGCCTCATACATGCGAGCTAGGTTGTATTGCCCAAACTCATCACCAGCTTCCGCTGCTTGTGCGTATTGCTGTACCGCGTTTTTGTAGCTTTGCTCAACACCTGAGCCCACTTCAAACATGGTTCCTAGATTGCTCTGCGCCCTCGAATTGCCTTGCTTAGCACCAAGCTGGTACCACTTGGCGGCGAGCTCTTCGTTCTTCTCCACGCCCCAGCCATTTTGGTACATACGCCCAAAGTTATTTTCTGCCATGGCAAAGCCTTGATCAGCAGCGCGGTGATACCAGCGCACGGCTTCGGCTAAATCTCTTTCCACGCCCTGCCCCTGCTCATACATACGCGCCAGGTTATATTCACCATAGGGATCGCCAAGATCTGCCGAACGACGGTACCAGTTCGCAGCTTCCAGATAATCCTGCGGCATCCCTATACCAAGCTCAAACATAGCACCAAGGTTGCTTTGTGCACGAGGATTGTCCCGCTCAGAAGCTTTGCGGTACCATTCATAAGCCAAAGAATCGCTCTGCGACACTCCCCAGCCATACTGGTAAAGACAGCCTAAGTTGTTTTGTGCGTCGTCCAGACCATGATCAGCAGCCGCCTTATATAGCTCCGCTGCTTTGAAGTAATCCTGAGATACCCCTTGGCCAGCCTCGAATAAGCGGGCAAGATTGTACTGACCATACGCATCACCCTGTTCAGCCGATATTGTGTACCATTGAACAGCCGAGTTTGTATCTTTCGGCACTCCTTCTCCCAACTCAAACATTGTCCCTAAGTTGCTTTGCGCACGCGCATCACCAGCGTCTGCAGCCTTCTGGTACCAATCGACAGCCAGTTGGTGATTTTTGGGGACACCCCACCCAAACTGATACAGCCTACCGAGGTTATTTTGAGCAATCGCTAAGCCTTGATCTGCCGATTTGTGGTACCAATCGGCCGCTTGTGCATAATCCTGTCTGTCACCTCCTCCGTTCTCTAACATCCAGCCTAGATTGTACTCGCCGTAGAGATCGCCCTGTTGCGCTGCCTCTTGGTACCAATGGAAAGCTTGCGCCAGGTCTTGCTCGACTCCACGGCCGGTCTGGTACATGGTGCCCAAGTTGTTTTGTGCCAAGGCTAAATTCTGCCGGGCCGCTTGCCTATAACAATGGGCTGCTTGCGATAGGTTCTCCTCGACGCCCCAGCCCCTTTCATACATAGTACCGAGGTTATTTTGTGCTTCTGCCAAGCCCTGTTTAGCAGCTTTTTCGTACCACTCAACTGCTTCAGAGTAATTTTGTTCTACCCCTTCGCCATAAACGTACATATAGCCCAAGGCCTTTTGCGCAGGAGCGTAGCCAGCTTCGGCCGATTTACGATACCATTTAGCCGCGTTTTGCAAGTCTCGCACTACGCCCTGCCCGCCGTAGTAACGGTCGCCTAATTCAAACCAGGTGACCACTTGCTGATGGCGTTCCTCTTTCTCCGAATCGCCCTCGACCTTGCCGCTATCAGTGTCGTTTTGACTACCATCTATTTCGCGCCGTTCCTCAGCGTCATCAGCATTTTGCACGTCAGAAGGACCACGCGAAGCTTTCTCGGCCATCAGCCAATCGGCTTGGCTATCATCGGGCAAAGCAAATTTTTCCTCCCCTTCTGAGGTGCCGCACAGCGACATAGAAACTACTATTGTGCCCAGTACCGCGCAGGGAATACCGTTTCTCACTATCTTTTCAAATAACATAAACGTGGCCCCGCTTGAATTTTCGATGAAAAATTATTTTTACTCTTTCTATACCGAAGATTAACGGGATGCAAGATTTTTATTTACGGTAAGACAGCTGAATTGTATGTCTGGCCTAACGATAAAATGCGCGCGAGCCTAAGGCGGCGCAACGTTTGTATAGAGTAGCTTTGTCTGATAAGACAAGCTTCGCAAACTACGGCTAGAACTTTATTGACATTTCAGCTAAAATCGGACTCCTTATCCCTAAATTTTGGAGGCCTAGTCTATGGCTAGTTTTGTGCGAGTTTTTTGTTTGGCGTCTCTGACGTGTACACTACTAGCTGGCTGCTACCGCCGCCCGTCTGAGGATGATTACTCCGTAATCCCAGCCACTAATAATCCTTCGATTACACGCGATAGCAGGGCTTGGCAGCCCGGGGTCGGTTATTAAATGCTCTTGGTGGATCCAACACAACTGGTCAGCTTCCTGGGGGAGAAAGGTCTTGAAGCTCAAATCCAAAAAGAAACTGGCCAAATCCATTTCCTTTTTACCAAAGAAGAGCGCGAATGGCCCGTATTCATTCGTATTTATGAAGACAGTGGGTTAATGCAAACGCTTGGATTTTTCCCTACTCAGCTCAAGGAAAGTTCACTCACTGACACAGCCCGCCTCCTCCATATCTTTAACAAAGAGCTGGATATTCCCGGTTTTGGAATGGACGAGGAGTCCAAGACAGTCTTTTTTCGTTGTCTCCTTCCCACCCACGGAAAAAAAGTCCATGCAAAACTGGTATGGGAGATGGTCAGCACGGTTAGGTCTGTCTGTGAAGGCTTTTCCCAGGCCATCGAGGCCGTCGCCATGGGTGCTACGACCCTGTTAGAGCTGACTCAGCAAGCCGAAGTAATGCGTAATAAAGAAAAAGGAAAGAGCTAGTGGCCTCCAGAGCGATATTTTACGATACAGAGACTACAGGAATCCAGCCGGCCAATGATCGCGTCATTGAACTCGCTGCCTTCGATCCTTTAGATGGACGAAAGTTTGTCCAGCTTGTGAATCCCGGACGGCCTATTCCAGCTGAAGCCACAGCCGTCCACCACATTACCGACGAAATGGTAGCTAAAGCGCCCTCTTTTGCAGAAGTTGCGGAACAATTCACCAGTTTTTGTGGCCAGGACGCAATCTTGGTCGCGCACAATAACGATGCTTTTGACGTCCATTTTCTCAGAAACGAGTACCAAAGAGCGGGGCTTGATTTTCCCACCTGGAGGTTTTTTGATACGCTAAAATGGGCGCGGCGCTACCGGCCTGATCTTCCCCGCCATACGCTGCAGTTTCTCAGAGAGATCTATCACATCGCGGCCAATAACGCACACCGCGCCTTGGATGACGTGTTAGTGCTGCACCAGGTTTATCAAATGATGACCGACGATCTATCCATCGATACCGTCTATGCACTGCTCAATCAGCCTCGCGAATTGCGTACGATGCCTTTTGGCACGCATAGGGGACAGCCTTTGAAAAAACTGCCCAAGGCGTACGTCTCGTGGCTAGCTGGTAGCGGTGCCTTAGAGAAAACAGAGAATCAAAACCTCAAAGAAGCGCTCTCAGGACTGGGGCTTATTTGATTGAGTAAGCTGCCAGTAGCTTTTTCCCCCTGCCCAAATGACACCTTTTTATTCCATGCCTGGGCCAAAGGCCGCGTTGGAAAACAAGTACCTATCGAGCCTATCCTAGCAGATATTCAGAATCTCAATGAACGAGCGATTGAGGGCAAATATCCCCTAGTTAAAGTATCCATGCATTGCTTGGGCCACATCCTAGATAGGTATCATCTGCTCCCTGTAGGTTGCGCTCTGGGCCACGCTTTAGGCCCCAAGCTCATCGCAAAAAAGGGGTTCCGCCTCGAGCAGCTCACTGAGAGCACAATAGCCATCCCTGGAAGGGACACCACCGCCAACCTGCTCTGCCACCTGCTTCTGCCACCTGCTAAGAAAAAGATCTTTACTTCTTACAACCAGATCGTTCCCATGATCGCAAGCGGAGAGGTAGACGCGGGCGTAATTATCCATGAAACGCGCTTTACCTTCGTAGGTTTAGGCCTCTATGAGTTAGCCGATCTTGGCGCCCTTTGGGAGGAAAAGTACCAAATTCCCCTGCCCCTCGGCGGCCTTGCCGTTCAGCGCAATTTAGCACCAGACCTCCTGCAAAACATCATTCAGACGCTGCAAGAATCTCTGCTGAGCGCCTGGCTAGATCCTCAGGCATCTGCCAATTATGTGTTAAAATGGAGCCAAGAAAAAGATCCCAGGGTTGTCGGTCAGCACATCGCTACCTATGTCACGCAAGAGACATTTCGGCTCTCTCCGCAGGGAGTGTCTAGTATCGATACCTTGTTAAGAATGGGCCGTGAAAGCGGCCACATGCCTCCCTGCGCCTTCCCTTGGATGGCGCAATGACTCCGCGCCGACTGATTGTATTCTCCACCCCGGCCGAGGCAGCGGCCACGTTACAGCGATTCCACGCCCAGCGCGACCAAGCCGATTGTGACTTGTACCACAGCGATATCGGCACCATCTTAGTGCCTGGCATGGGGATTTTAGCCGTGGCACAAGCTGTCTGCCGCTACGCCCCGCTAGCCGACGAAGTTTGGAACCTAGGCGCAGCAGGCACCTTATGCGATAACTTTAAGCTGGGGCAGCTTGTCCAGATAGCAACGGTCAAGCGCAATCCGTTAGTGCCCGATTACATAGATGAGCGCGCCCAGCTTTTCCAGCGGCACATCTATCCACAGCTTATTTTACAGGCAGAGGGTAGCCATCTAGTCTCTAGCGACTACCCCATTCACAACGGCACAGCAAGGAAAAACCTCGCTCTTTCATCCTCTGATCTGATTGATATGGAGGGATACGGTATTGCCTGCGCTGCGCGCTATTGCGATCTTAAGTGTCTTATTTGGAAAGTTGTCACTGACTGGGCGCAGCCCGGCGGTCCAGAACTTATCCAGCAAAGGCTTACCACTGCCTCAGAGATCATCGCAGAGCACCTTGCTTGGACTTAAAAACAGCAGCTAGACGCCTGGCGGATTAGATAGGAACCGTTTATGGATTCACTTCGCGCTGCGGCCGATGCATTCCTTCCCACATAGCCTTGAACCCCAAGCAACTATTTAACAACTCATCCTTGGTCCCTTCTGCGATTTTACAACCGTGCTCCAGATAAACGATCTTGTCTGCATTTTCAATCGTGGTCAAGCGATGCGCGATAATGATCTGTGTCACCTGCCCGTGAAGGTTTTGCAAGGCAGTTCTAATGCGGTTTTCGCTGATATTATCTAGCGATGAAGTGGCTTCGTCTAGAACAAGAATCGGCGCTTTTTTGACCAAGGCACGGGCGATGGCCAAGCGCTGCTGTTGGCCTCCGGATAAGTTTTTACCTGCTTCCGCTAGGAAGAAATCATAGCCCCCTGACAGCTCTTGCACGAACTCATCCGCATAAGCTTTTTTAGCCGCATCTTCCACTTCTAAACGCGAGAAGGGCCGGCCGAAGGCAATATTCTGATGAATGGTGTCCATGAAAAGGAAGGGCTTCTGCGGCACAAATGCAATATTTTCACGTAACGACTTCTGAGTATAGTCTGAGAGCGGTATGCCGTCGATTAAGATGCGCCCTTGCTGGATGTCGTAAAGGCGAGGCAATAGTTGTACAATAGTAGATTTACCCGCACCAGTAGGCCCTACGAGCGCTACGGTCTGCCCCTTCTTCACGGTAAAGCTAAGGCCCTTCAGGATCTCTTCCTCACCGTAACCAAACCACACGTTGTCAAAAACGATCGAATCGTGAAATCCTTCTAGCTCTTGCGCGTTCGGTTTGTCTTGAATAGTCGGGACCATTTTTAGTACTTCGTACATGCGTTCAGCGGCTATCACACCGCGCTGAATCTGGTTGTTCTCTTCTGCAAATTTTTTGATCGGTTCGTAAAACTGATTCAGCAAACCGCAGTAGACCAAAAGCTCTGTCAACGACATCTGGAGTACATATAAGCCATACAACATCACTGACACTACACAAAAAATACCGACCGTATGCACGATCGGACGCGAGGACAAATCATACTTTGCACCCTTTTGCTCAAGCTTGGCCATGTGCTGATTGTGCTCTCTGTATTTTTCAAGAGAGTAGTTTTCCATAGCGAAGACTTTTACCGTTTGAATTCCGCTGAAAAAGTCGATCAACACAGCTGCAAATTTCTCTTGGTTTTTCTGTATTTGGCGGCCGATTTTTTTTACTTGCCGCGTGATCAATAAGATCGGCGTGATCAGCAGCGGAAGACCCAGAAAAATCAGTAGAGTCAGCTTCCAGGAAGTAAAAAAACAGGCCGCTAAGGTGGCCACAATGAGAAATGGGCTCTGGAAATAGTTGATCAACGTCGATGTAAGCGCATCAGCAATCACGTTAGCGTCCGCACCGGCGCGCGTAGAGAGGCTGCCGATATTGTGCTTCTGGTAGAAATCCATCGGTAAGGATTGGATGTGTTCAAAATAGGTCTGACGCATATCGCGACTGACCTTGATGGCGACTAAACGCGTTGTAAAGCGATGACTGAACTGAGAGATGGCTTTAAATAATGCGACGCCTACAAGAAAGAGCACCAAGTGCCAGATATTCGCGCGCACACTAAACTTACTATCGAGATAGTTGATGGCCCGCCCCAGCCGGTCGGGGTTTTTCCGATGTCGATCTAAAAAGCCCGAGGCTTCGCTGGGGGTCACATACCCCTTCCCTTCAGGATCAAGCTGCTGCCATCGATGCATCAGCTCATCCCGCGTAACCACGGATTGGATCTCCAGTTTGTCACCCTGCATCGGCGCAAAGAGCTCAAAAAACTCAGGTCCTCGCTGGGCCACAACACCCAAGGCAAAAATTTCAAACAACGAAGCCATGCTGTAGCAACACATCGAGATCATCGTGACCACGAGCAATACCATATGCTTTCTGTTTTGTAGCGCAGCTTTAAATAAGAGTCCCATAGGCGAGAGATTTTAACAGGTCAGCAGAATAAGTAGAAGGAGATAGCGCGTAAGTTCTCAATCACTCGGGGTAGGCAAGGTTCCTATCCCATTGAGGGCTGGTGTCTACGCAGAGGCAACCTCTACTGGGCTACCTACCTTCCACCTGCCAGAGGCGATATCATCTTTAATCTTCGCTCCATCATGGCGCCTCTACTTCTTCAGAGGCCTGACATTGCCACATTTTCCTGCCTACTTACGTCTCTTACCCTGATTTATTGAGAAGTTACGCATTTCGTGCCGAACAAAAATAGTTTACTAATTAGCTCACTGTTGTTACTATCAGTAGATACAAAGCTGACCTATAGGAGCGATGTGGAACCGACAGAATTCAATACAGCTTGGAAATTTGTCGACCGCCAACTGCCTAAGGAAAAAATATCTCTGGAATTTCCCGATCCGGTCAATTCTTTTTGCTTTGTCGTCGACTTCGGCCAAAAAAAAATTGAGATCTCTCTGGATAGATTCCACCTAGAGGAGCAAAAATTTACTGGGCAGTATAACTAACCCCGCCCCAGCAAACCCTATCAACGGCCATATCACTTTTCAAAAACTCAATCCAAAGCTATTTGAGGGCATTCCTTCAGGCTTCAGCTGTCGCCCCTTTTGGCAGTTGCAACAAGAATAAGCGCTGTTGGCAAAATTGCGCCCACGCCCTATGATGTCTGCTTATCTGTACTGCAACTAAGGACCAGCAATGACATTCCCGCGCCTGATTATAATACTTGCCATCGTCCTCTTTGGATCGATAGGCATCGCTGTGCTCTTTAAAGACAAAACGGCACAGCAGGCAAAAACGAACGAAGTGGTCTTGGGGACCGAAGTGCGCGAAGTCGTAATCCCTATTGCACCACCGCCGCCCGCTGCTGCAAAAATAACCGCCGATGCGGCCGTCCAGAGACCGCGTTCGCTACCTGAAGCCGACCGCGTGGCAGAGTTCTTCAACCGCGGAATCGCGCAGTTTCCCATCGTACAAACGATCACCTATAAAAGCCGCGTTTCCTGGTTACAGGGTCGTCCTGCTTGGCTAGCAGACTACTCCAGCCACTTTCACACCTCACGTCATTTTATCGCTCGCAGCCTGAACGGTAAGCCGGACTACTATAAGCAGGATGTTGTCGAGGGAGACCGCTTCAATATCCTCCATCCAGACAAGAATATAGAATTCTACTTACTGGTGGATGTACCGCGCGCAAAAATGTGGTTTTACTACCTAGACCAAGATACAAAAGAGCGTGTCCTGGTAAAAAGTTACGATGTCGGCGTAGGCCGAATGGACAGCGCCAGCCCTTCGGGTTACCTAACTCCCCTCGGTAAATTTTCTTTGGGCGACCGCACGGCTGTATTTAAGCCCAAAATGATGGGGTTCCACAACGGCCAACGAATCGAGATGATGACTGTGTTCGGCTCGCGTTGGATCCCCTTTGAAGCGGAAGTGGAGG
>CAYUJS010000033.1:0-2918 GCA_964445105.1 uncultured bacterium
ATGGTCATCCCCATTCCTTTTAAACCTGGAGCGATCACCGCCATCCATCAAAAATTGCAGCGTTTACAGACCGCCTTGCAAGAGTCTACGCAACCTACTGGAATCGGGCTTTTGAGGCTCGTCATCCCGGATTTAGGTCTATGCTACGAGCAGGCGTTGCGCACGCCCGGCACCCCGCTAGAGCGGTTCCTTTCCCTGACTGCAACGCAGTATGCTGTAAATCCGACTGGGCGCTTGACTAGCTCGAGTAGCAGTCGGCAAATACTCAAGTCGATGGGCATCCCAGAAAAAGCTGCGTGGGAAAATGCGGCAGACGGTGGGCCCATCCAAGCTCTACAAGAGTTAGAAAGCCTGCAGAAGGAGGTCCCTTCTCGGGCCGTCCGTGACGCTTTGCAGGCCGGTGACGTATCGCCTTTCTTGGAACTACAGCTCGATACAAGCAAAGAAAAAGTCATCAATGGATTCGCGGAGATCAATTTTAAAACGATGCCCTTAGATCGACAAAAAAGAGTGCTTGCAGCGATCCTGAGGGCTAGCTATCGCTCTTTCCGCCTTTCTGGCTGCGCGGCCTTAGACAAAAGCACTCTGGATCAGCTTCTTCGTACTTCTCCGCAGCTGTGTTCCCTTGACTTACACGATTGTCCCAAAGTGGACCAGGGCCTACTAGCGTCGCTGTCTAAGGCCGGCTATCTTTCACGTCTACGCCTTAGCGGTCTCCCTTTGCTAGACCAGGTTAGTATTCTACACCCCAACCTGCGTCACTTGCAGATTGTACGCTGTCAAGGGCTGCGGGCACTGACCGTTAGCCATACGCTTGAATCCTTATTTTTAGAGGTGTGCCCCGAGCTATCTTCCCTCAACGCGAAAATTTATACGACCTCAGCTTTGTGGGACGTACGAGGGTTGCTGGGATTAAAACCCCTACGAGGTGTTCCTGAAAACTTCCTATTGCAAGAAATCGCGCTGCAGGCGTGCCCTAAGCTTCAGCCTTGGGGAAAAATATTTCAGAGCTGGCTTAAAGAGTCGGCTATGCATCGGATTCGTCTGCAAGATGTACCGCTTAACCCCCACAGAGGCCACCTAACACTGATCATCAAAGCTGTACTTCAGCAGGCCGAAGGTGCAGGCATGTTGTATCCGGCTCTGACCCATTATAAGGCCGAATTTAAGGAAGCTTTTCTCCTAGTAGCGCGCTACGCCGTTGGCGCAAAACCTCTCATTCTTTTGACACAACGCTACAGCGCCACTTTAAAAGCGCTTTGTGATTTATATTCTTCCAACCGGCACTGGCATGGAGCACATACAAATCTTCAAGAGACTTTGCGGTATAGATTTTTTTCTTCTTTGATAGCCGCTTCTTCCGATGCGGCAAGTATCGAACTTGTAGATCTAACGATTCTTGATAGAATTAACGATTTATCGCGCCTACATACAGAGATTTATGCAGTCCTCGCTGCGTGTCCTAGTCTCCGCAGCGTAAGATTGCCCCGGAGCGCCATGGATATAGCTTTGCACGCTTTGGCGCAAAGTTGCCCCAATCTCTCTGGCGTGGACCTAAGCGGTTGCTGGCGAGTTGGCGACACCGGGTTGCAGGCTTTGGCAGAAAGATGTCGCAATCTCTCTTCCGTTGATCTAAGCGGTTGTTGGGAGGTTAGCGATACTGGACTAAGGGCCTTGGCGCAAAACTGCCGCAACCTTTCCTGTGTATATCTGGCCTGCTACCAAATCACTGACGCAGGGCTACAGGCCTTGGCTCAAAACTGCCATAGCCTTTCCTCTTTCAGCCTGAAGGGGTGCAAAATCACCGATACCGGGCTAGAGGCTTTGGTGCAAGGCTGCCCCAACCTCTCCTCTGTTAGTCTACATGGATGCGGAGAAATCACCGATGCTGGGCTAGGAGCGTTGGTTCAAGGGCGCCACAGACTTTCCTCTTTGGATCTGGGAGGCTGCGAAAAAATCACCGACAGCGGGCTGCAGGCATTGGCACAAGGGTGCCACAGACTTTCCTCTTTGGATCTGGGAGGCTGCAAAAAAATCACCGACAGCGGGCTGCAGGCGTTGGCGCAAAGGTGTCACAACCTTTCCTCTTTGGATCTGGGAGGCTGCAAAAAAATCACCGATGTGGGGCTGCGGGCAGTGGCACAATCCTGTCACAACCTATCCTCTATCGATCTGAGCTTGTGCGACTCAGTTACCGACGTTGGGCTGCAGGCTCTGGCAGAAGGATGCTGCAATCTCTCTTCAGTCGGTCTAAGCGGTTGTTATAGTGTTAGCGATATTGGGCTACGGGTGCTGGCACAAAGCTGTACCGGCCTATCTTCATTGGGGCTGGCCTGGTTTAGCAATATCACCGATGCGGGGCTACAGGCCTTGGCGCAAAGCTGCCCCAACCTCTCCGAGGTCAACCTGAAAGGCGATCACTACCAGATCACCGATGCGGGACTACGGGCTTTGGCGCAAAGCTGCCCCAACCTCTCCTCTGTCTATCTGGGCTGCTACCAAATCACCGATGCCGGGCTGCAGGCCTTGGCTCAAAACTGCCACGGCCTTTCCTCTTTTGGCTTGAGGGACTGCGGCATCACCGATGAGGGGTTGCAGGCCTTGGCGCAAAGCTGCCCCAGCCTCTCCTTTGTTGGTCTGCATGGGTGCACAAAAATTACCGACAAAGGGCTACAGGCCTTGGCACAAATTTGCCGCGACCTCTCCCAGGTCGACCTAAGTAGATGCTATGAGGTCACCGATGCCGGACTGCAAGCCTTGGCGCGAAATTGCCATAACCTCTCCTCTATCGATCTGCGTTATTGTCAAATCACCGATGAAGGACTGCAGGCCTTGGCGCAAGGCTGCCCCAATCTTGCCGAAATCAACCTTAAAGAATCGGAGCAAATCACCGACAGCGGGCTGCAGGCATTGGCGCA
>CAYUJS010000033.1:3018-21316 GCA_964445105.1 uncultured bacterium
AGGGTGCCACAACCTTGCCTCTTTGGATCTGGGAGGCTGCAAAAAAATCACCGACGCCGGGATGCAGGCATTAGCGCAAGGGTGCCACAACCTTGCCTCTTTGGATCTGGGAGGCTGTAAAAAAATCACCGACGCCGGGATGCTGGCATTGGCGCAAGGGTGCCACAACCTTGCCTCTTTGGATCTGGGAGGCTGCAAAAAAATCACCGACAGCGGGCTGCAGGCATTGGCGCAAGGGTGCCCCAGCCTCTCCTTTGTTAACCTGATGTGGTGCGCTCAAATCACCGACAGCGAGCTGCAGGCATTGGTCCAAGGCTGCCCAAACCTCTCCTCCGTTAACGTACACAAATGCGAGAAGATCACCGACAGCGGGCTACAAAAAGCTAGTCATCCTCATATCACTTTCTATGGCGCTGATCGCGCTGACTAAGCTCCCCCTTTCAGAAGCGGCTCGCGAGCCTTTATCAATGGCGCGTGCTAGCAACGGATTTGCGTTTTACGTGGTGTAAACTTTTAATTTGGTCATATCTGGAAAGTACAATGTCCGCTTGTGGAGAGCAAACAAAAATGGAAAAAAGACATTCTTGAGCAACTTAACAGCAGGTTTTCTGCCGCCACCTGGTGCCGTCAGCATGGGGTTACCGCGCACTTGTTCCTCTATTGGCAAGGCCGGCTGTTCTCCGATGAGGTGCTTGGGAAGTCTTCGTTTACCACCGATTTTTGTTACGAAAGTTGAGTGAAGAGGCTGACATACTATTCTAGAGTGCTTGAGGCTCTAAATAGCACCTTAGCAGGGTGGGGTGGTTAAAAACGGCCTTTGGTGTTAGTAAAAACTGGCTTGTGCGCCTATGGATTCGCGTCCTACGATTTTCAGTCTCGCTTGGTAAAATAAAATCTAAACAAACGTTGTGTCTTCGGGGGCCGAAAACCAGCGTAGATCTGCCGTAGACTGCTTTTGGGCAGGATTTTTGGAGACTATTGGTTAGCGACGGCGATGTTTTTGCGTACCATGCCGATTTGGCGGCGTAGTATGTCGTCGGCTTCCATTTTTTTCTCGACGCTTTTACAGGCGTGAAGGAGGGTGGAGTGAGTTTTTCCGAATGAGGCGCTCAGCATGTTGAGGGACTCGTGGATCATCTCTTTGGCTAAGTACATGGCGACTTGGCGTGGGACGGCGATCTCTCTGGCACGGCTATACCCTTTGAGATCGGTGACGCGCACTTGGAAGATGGTGGCCACACTTTTGAGAATTTGGTCGACGGTAATTTTTGCATGCGGGGCGCTTTGTAACATTTCGCGCAGGGCTTTTTGTACCATCTCTTCTGTAATTTGTAGGTCGAGTAGACGGCAGTGTGCGCTGAGGCGATTGACGGCTCCTTCGAGTTGTCGCACGTTGCAGTGGATGTGCTCTGCGATAAAGAAGGCGACCTGATGCGGAATCTCCAATCCTTTCAGCTGGGCTTTATGCTGCAGAATAGCGACGCGTGTTTCTAGGTCGGGCACATCCAAGAAGGCGACGAGGCCCCATTCCATGCGAGCGACGAGGCGCTCTGAAAGTTCTAGTTGAATGGGTGGTTTATCGCTCGTCACTACGATCTGTTTATTCTGGTGGATGAGCGTTTCAAACATGTTGCAAAACTCTTCTTCAAAGTTGAGGCGATTTTGCAAGAACTGGATATCATCCACCAGGAGCACATCTACGTTGGAGCGGTAGAAGCGTTTTAGTTTTTCCAGAGATTTATTACGCAGAGCATCGACCAGGTCGTTGATAAAAGCTTCTGTCGTGATGCATTGTACGGTCAACTTAGGGTGGTGTTCCATTACGTGGTGGCCGATGCTGTGCAGGATGTGGGTCTTTCCCAGTCCCACCCCGCCGTGAATAAAGAGGGGGTTGTAGGTTTGGCCTGGGCGGGAGGCGACGCCGATCGCGGCTGATTTAACAAATTGGTTGTTGGGCCCTTCGATGAAGGTAGAGAAGCGGTAGTTGCGGTTTAGCTTCACCTCTTGGTTGGCATCGTTACTTTTCTTCTCAGTAGTGGTAGAGGTTTTTGGCTTTTCGATTTTGTCATCTTTGGCGACGACGAACCGGATGGCGGCTTCACCGGACTTGAGCACAGGCAAAAACGCAGGCAGATCTTTACCGTAATTGGAAAGAAGGTACTCTTTTACAAACAGGTTCGGGATCTCTAGAACCACCTCTTCGTCAGAAGCTTCTAAAATGCGGATAGGCGCAAGCCAGTTGCCAAAGGCCGTGGTCGAACAGCGGCTTTTTGCGAGCTCAAGGAATTGATTCCAACAGTGATGGGCATCGCTAGGTAGCATGTGCTAGGTCCTTTAAAAGTTATCAACAACGTTTCCACAACAGTGTCTGGGGCAGTTTCGGCACAAACATTAGCATGCGGCGCGTTAGGTCGCAAGTAATTTTCTGGTCAAAATTTTACGTTTGACGGTAAGCGGTTAAGAATCAAACAGCGATTAGATTTTGTATAATTTTTTGTCATATAGAGGTCTAAATCTCGTGAATAAGTATTTTGCGACCACCCATTTGGGCGGTCGCGGTCGCTTAGGTTTAGAGCACGCAGTCGGGTCCCACATAGCAAAGCGAGCCAAACGCGTCGGTGGCTTTGTATACGTGGACGGACCGCGGGTCAAGAGGCGCGCTTTTTACAGAGCAATGCACTCCTAAAGGAACTAGAGAGAGGCAAAGGCCTGAATCGGTGGGTAGGATGATTGTGCTGGACCCAGCCCAGTGCTGGCGCATCTGTTTGACGGTTTCTAGGCGGAGGTCACCTTCGGTCCCATTAAACTCGCTGCATAAGAGCAACTGCGGGGCGACCCCATGAGATGGGCTCGGCAATATCCCTTTCAAGCTATTGCTGAGGGCAGTAACCACGATGTCGCATCCTTTCAAGTGGGGCGAAAGTGGCGCGGGCGCATACCCTAAGCAGAGGTGCTCCCCCTCTTCGGTTTGCAGATCGAAGCGAATGCCCAGTGCCGCTTGCTGGCCATCGCAAGCTGTGGGGAAATAGTGCAGCACGATGCCTTCGCTGAGGTCAATGCGCTCTAGTTCTGGAGAGTCGAGGTAGAGTTCCAAGCAGTGGACCGAATCGCGCTCTTGCTTGAAGTGGGGGGCAAGAGAGCGGGCGATCTCTTGGTAGGTTTCGCGGTGCAGATAGTAATGGATGATGTGCAGGTCGGCGCGGCCGGAGTTAAGGCGGTAGTTGAGGTTATAGATGGCCTGTACGTCGCGGTAATTGGGCAGGTCGGGTCGTGTAACGACGACGAAGTCTATGTCGTGGATATGGAGGCCGGCGCGGTGAAAGCGCTTGAGGAAGTGCGCCCCGGGGTTGACGGCAATACCTTTGCCGCGCCACCGCATGAAGTAGCCGCCGCTGGTGTGTTGCGGGCCGCCCGAGAGCCACCACTCACTGTCGCCTGCTTCTGACTCCCAGCCATCTAACACTAGAAAGATGGGCTCTTGCTGGCCGGAGCGTTGGTCGGCTTGGCGGAAATAGGCCTCTAGGCGCTCTTGCTGCTCGCGCTGGAAGGTTTGGATATGTGTCTGGAGGGGCGGCGTTTTTTCTTCCTCCTCCCGCTCGGCTGCTTCATCGAACATATCGGAAATTTCTGTGAGCTCTGCGTGCCCGAGGGAAATTTTGTGAGCGATTTCGGGTTCTGTCGAGGCTTGTGTTTGCGAGAGCGCACGTATGAGCGTGGCGGTCAGGGCGTCTGAGGGAGCTAATTGAAGGGTTTTTTGGGCGAATTCCAAGGCTTTGTCCGTCTGGCCCAGGCTGTTGAATAGGTAGGCACTGGCGCGGTAGCAAAAAAATTGGTGCTGGGGTAGGCCTTTAGCTTCAAGATAGTGTTTGAGAGCAGCCTTGTACTGTTTTTCGTAGAAGGCGCGTTCAGCGCTAAAGAAAGCGGACATCTCGGGCATGTGCCCAGACTCATGCAGGCAGTGATCGATAATCTCGTACAGCTCTTTCAGTGGCCACTGTTCTAATTCTAAGCCATGCGTTAGCAGTTGCACCTGGCGGCGGTAACGATCAACTAAGCTTTGCATAATTCCTCGACAATTTGGACAAAATATAGGCCAGATTACCAGGATGGGGTTTTTGTGGCTACGGCCGCGGTGCTGCTTGCCCCAAACTCAGTGCTCTACTATGCTGATGCCTCAATTAATACATAGGACACTTATGGAACCATCCGTTGCTTCTACCTTTATCCCCTACGCGCGCCAGTCCATTTTACCTTCTGAAGCCGAGGAAGTGGCGAGGACCTTGACCAGTGATTACGTGACCCGCGGGCCGAAGACGGAGGAATTTGAAGCAAACGTCGCGGCTTACTGCGGGGCGAAGTATGCGGTTGCCTTTAATAGCGGTTCGTCGGCTTTATTGGCGGCGTGCCAGGCGGCGGAGGTGGGTCCGCAGGACCGCGTGCTCACCACCCCAAACTCTTTTGTAGCCACGACATCGGCGATTATCCAATCGGGGGCAACTCCTATTTTTGTGGATATTTCTGCTGAAACAGGCAACGTAGATTTAGAAGAATTGCGGCCAAATTTGCGCGAGCCGCAGACGCGCGGTCGGCCCGTTGTGCTACCTGTGCATTACGGGGGGATTCCGCTGGATCTGGCGGCGGTTGATAGTATGCTTGCGCATCCAGACGCGGTCATTATTGAGGATGCGGCGGCGGCAATGGGTTCCCGTTTTGACGAGGAGAACCGCGTAGGTGGCTGCGCATGGAGCCACATGTCGGTTTTCAGCTTTCATCCGGCGAAGCTTTTGACGTGCGGTGAAGGCGGCATGGTGACCACCAACGACGAAGAGCTGGCACGTAGACTCAAGCGCTTTCGGAATAATGGTCTGGAGCGCGATCCGAAGTTTTTACAGAGCCAATCTGCCGGGCCCTGGTACTACGAAGCCCAGGCAACGACGTGTAACTACCATATGACAGAGATGCAGGCCGCTTTGGGATTGACCCAGCTGGCGCGCATCGATGAATTCATTGATAAACGCCGGCGCATCGTTGCTTGGTATCGCCAAGAGCTGCGAGACATGTCTCACCTGGCGCTGTTGCCGGAGCGTTACGATGGCTTATGGGCGCCTCAGATAATGACAGCGCTGATTGAATATGAGGCGTGCGGCACTACGCGCAGCGCAGTGATGGGCCACCTTCAGCAGGCTGGCATTGGCACACAGGTGCACTACGTGCCGATCTATCGGCATCCCTTCTTCAGCAATCGATCGGGCGATCTGGCCCCTTACTTTCCTGGTATGGAAGAGTTTTATGCGCGCGCGCTGACGTTACCGCTCTATCAAGATTTATCCCAATCTGACGTGCGACGAGTTTGTGCTGCGCTGCGGCAAGTTTTGGGAGAGTAAGGCATGATTGCGCGTTTGCTATTTTGCACGACTTTTCTGGTGGGCGCGCTTGCGGCGACTACGGATATTTCGGATGACGCACGGGTGCAGATCCTCAC
This sequence comes from uncultured bacterium, assembly GCA_964445105.1. GTDB lineage: Bacteria > Chlamydiota > Chlamydiia > Chlamydiales > JAJFMA01 > CAWBNS01. Next base: position 8,501 of record CAYUJS010000033.1, read on the forward strand.
GCCCTCTTTTAAAGGTCGAAAGACCGCGAAAATTCGCTTGGGCAATGAGTTAGAAGCCTACCTCATTTCCGATCCAAAGGCGCCTAAATCCGCTGCCGCTATGTGCGTGCATGTGGGTAGCTGGGATGACCCAGACGATGTATCCGGCATGGCGCATTTCACAGAGCATATGCTCTTTTTAGGGACCGAAGAGTTTCCGGAGGAGTCGGGGTTTCAGCGTTTTGTGACGCAAAATGGCGGACAGCACAACGCGCATACGGCTCCTGAAGCGACCTGTTTTATTTTTTCGGTGGATACCTCGGCCTACGCAGAAGCTTTGAAAAGGTTTGCCAGTTTTTTTAAGACGCCACTTTTTAGTTTATCAGGCACGCAACGCGAGCTGACAGCCATCGACCAAGAGTTTGCGTTGCGTACGCAGGATGAGACAGTGCGCGTGTACGCCGTCTTAAGAGACGTGGCCAATCCCAGTCATCCCTTTCATAGATTCACAGAAGGAAACCGAGACTCGCTTGGCCAGGTGCCTGTAGAGCGCTTGCGACAGTGGTACAAAGCTCACTACAGCGCCAACCTGATGCGTTTACTTGTTTACTCTCCGCTGCCAATTGATCAACTGCGCAAGATGGTGGAAGAGGATTTTAGCGCTGTCCCCAACCAACAGAAAGAATGGGTGCCTTCTAAAGAGGCGCTAGGCGGAGCGTCGATGGAAGGCAAAATAGCGATTGTGCAGCCGGTTAAGCAGGAGCGTGCGTTGCTGTTATTTTGGGAGCTCCCCACAGATTTGGTAGCGGATCGCAATTATCGTTCAGAAGAGATTGTCGCTTATGTGTTAGGCCATGAGGGGCCAAAGAGCCTTTTTGCGGCTTTGAAGGGCGAGCAGCTCGTCGACACGATTACCTCGGGCGGCGGGCGATTGGGCGGGGCAAATTATGTTTTTAGCCTCCGCCTAGGGTTGACGGATAAGGGGCTTAAAAATGTGGAGACCGTCATAGAGCGTGTTTTTGAGGGCATCGCAGCGTTTCGTAAAGCCGGCGCGCCGCAGTATTTATTCGAAAACGTGCAGCGTATGGCAGAGCTAAGTTATCAGTACCAGCAGCGCAGCGCGCCGTTCACCATGCTTGATGACTACACAGGCCTCATCTTTGACGAAAGTTTATCCACCTTTCCGGAGCTGGGGCTTACCTATCGAAAATTTGATGCCCAGCGCGTACAAAGTGTATTGGATCAGCTGACGCCGCAGAGAGTTTTCATTGTCCTCAACGCAGATCTAGCGTCGGTGGGCGCCAAGCCCGACAAACAAGAGAAGTGGATGGCGGTGGACTACACGATCAAACCCATTTCTGCAGCGCTGATGCAAAAATTAGAGGGCGCTATGCCAGCGCCTTTCATGGGAATTCCAGAGGCCAATCACTGGATTCCAAGCCATTTGACGTTAGTGGACAAAACCGCTCCACCGGCTGAATTCGCTATGCCTGTGCCACGGCTGATCGTCGATGAATCAGATGGTGCGCTCTACTATGCGGTCGACCACGAGTACGAGATTCCTAGCCTATACGGAGATTTTGAGATTTTAACACCAGCTATCGATCGAGGGGATCCTAAAAAATCTGTATTGGCAGACCTGTACGTTATAAGCGTACAGCGCGCGCTCAATTCTCTTTCGTACGATGCCAAGATGGCCGGTTTAGACTTCACCTTAGCGCGGGCGAACTATGGTCTGGACCTGGCGATCGCGGGTTATAGCGAGAAGGCGCCAGAGTTATTGAAAGAGATCGCCGGCAGATTGAAGACAGTAAAGGTCTCGGCGGACGATTTTGCGTCACTACGAGATAGTCTAGAGGTCTCTTATCGCAACGCCACGATTGCGCCGCCTCTTTCGCAAGCCTTCGAATTTGCCAAGGAGCTGCTTTTTAAGGACCACTCCAGCAACCAGCAGAAGGTAGAAGCGGTGCGGCAGATAACCTTGGATGAGCTCAACCAGTTCATCTCGGGTCTCTATCAGCACTCTTACATTAAAGGGCTGCTTTACGGTAATTTGACCGAGGCGCAAGCCAAGAGTGCTTACACCCTCTTACAGACAGCTTTGCAGGCAAAACCCTGGCCTAAAAAAGAGCATGCTAAACTACAGGTGGTAGCGCTGCCCGAGGACGAGCCTCCGCGTGCGCTCAATACTAGTGTACAGCAGCCTAACGATGCCCTTATTCTCATGATCGAGAGTGGTAACTTCTCGTTCAGCAACGCCGCGGCGATGCAGGTGCTGGCAAAGGCGATAGAAACACCCTTCTACCAAACATTGCGCACCCAACAGCAAACAGCTTATGCGCTTTTTAGCTGGCAGCAGGAAATTGAGAGACAACTCTTTTTGTTTTTTGCGTTGGAGTCGAGCAACTACCGGGCAAAGACGCTTTTGAGCAGGTTCGAGTTATTTTTGGAAACGTTTGTAAGCGGCATCAGGTCTACTTTTCCCCAAACAGAATTCGAAGCGGTCAAGCAGGCGCTGGTCAGCGATTGGGGCAAACCTCCGGACAACCTACAGGCCATGGGCAAACTGCTGCATGAGCTAGCCTTTGATTACGAGGCACAGTGGGATTGGCGCGCGAAAAGCGCCGCGGCTTTGCAGGCGCTTACCTACGATCAGCTGGTGAAGTTTGCCGAAGAACTGCTTGGGCGAAAAAATTTCAAACGCCTAGCGGTTCTCATCCAAGGGCAGACCGGCCGGGAAGTGCCTCTAGAGTACAGTGAGTTTGAGAGCGCGCAGGAGCTGAAAAAGCAGCTGCAGTATTTACCAGCAAGCCACCAGCCCAGCCTGCAGCAGTCCGATGACAAACCCGAGCGCGGCAGCTGACCAGGCCAGTTGCTGCCATCGAGGCTCTGCAACTTTTTTAATCGTCTGTTCTATTTGCTCTGTTGGAATTGAGTGGATCTTTTGCGCCAGCGCGGCTTTTAGGTCAAAACGTTCGATTACCGCGCTGGTCATGGAGCGCTGTAGAGTGGGCCACTCTTTCTTGATCTCCTCGATGACCATTTTTTTAATCTTGTCGGAGACGGTTTCGTTTAAAAACATGCCCACCATAGGCGTTGCTTCTTTGAAGCGATCCAGCACCGTCTGCACGCGCTCCGGTAGCAGGTTTGCTAGCTTGTCGGAGATATCTACGCTGCTTAAACTAGCGATTATTTCCTCAGGCGGCGCTAGGTCCGTTAAGATGGCGCTGCTGATTTGCTCTGCCCAATCCAGTCGGTGTTTACGCAAACTATGCAGGATGACGCGCAGAGCCAAGGTGACAGATAACCAACCGATCAGCGCTGACAGTAAGGGAAGTAATAGGATAGAACCAGTCAATGCACCCTCATTATACTATGTTGATTTAAACTAGGTTTCTTGATATAATTTGTCCACCAAATTGTGAGGGTTTATGCTGCGGGATCTGTGCCTCAAGAAAGAAGATCAAACAAAGTCTTTAGCCTTGCAGGAGAAGCTTTTTCTGGATCTCATGGAGCGAGCTAAAGAGCTCGATGAGGAGCAAGCGCGGTTATTGGCAGCGATGCAAATGACCGAAGAAGAGATCGAGGATATCGTCGAAAATCGCAAAATCTTTAGCCCTGAACAGTGGGAAAAAATTGTCGCTCAATTCGAAGAAGAGCACCCCGAATGGCGAGCTACTCAATCAGCCTCTGACATGCGCAAAACGCGTCAAAGTCTCAGCGAAGTACGCCCTGACTGGCTATTTGTTAAATAGCTTTGAAGGCCTAATAGGACTTAGCCAGGATCACATCGCGCGTGGCGGGTCTACCGGTCAGGATGCACTTGCCTTTCGTGGCCCGCTGCTCAATCGGCAGACATCTAATAGTTACTTTTAACTCTTCTAGCAGCGCCTCTGTCGCAGGGTCTTCGCACCATTTTGCCAGCACAAAGCCGCCGTGCGTTTCAGGTTTCTCGGCACTTTTTGGAGTGAAAAATGCCTTCAACTCCTCAAATGTGTGGATGTTGTCGTAGATGTGCTGCTGCTGCAGCGCTTTAGCCTGCGTGTAGTAGTTGTGCTGAATCTCTTCTAAGACCACCAGCAACCGCTCACTGAGATCTTCGATGCGTACCGATTCGCCTTCTTTGTGGGCCTTATCGCGGCGATAAAGGGTGACGGACTGATTTTGGATATCGCGCGGGCCGATCTCTAAGCGCACAGGAATCCCTTTTTTGATCCACTCCCAGTTCTTGTCGCCACCGCGCATGTCGCGTTTGTCGGTGATAACGCCCAGCGGCTGTTGGTGGTAATGCAGGGCACAAAGCTGCTGGCGCAACGCTTCCGCAGCAGCGAGCACTTCGGCTGAGGCATCCGCCTTGGGGATAATGGGGAGAATGACTACTTGTTGTGGCGCCACGCGGGGGGGTAAGCGCAGGCCATCGTCATCACCGTGTACCATAATGATGCCGCCAATGAGCCTTGTGGTAAGGCCCCAAGAAGTCGTGTAGCCGTGCTGCAACTGTCCCTGCTCGTTGGTAAACTGGATGCCTTGCGCCTTGGCAAAATTTTGCCCCAAGTAATGTGATGTGCATCCTTGCAGAGCTTTGCGATCCTGCATCATCATTTCAAGCGTATAGGTGGCTACGGCTCCTGGAAAGCGCTCGCCAGGCGATTTTTCGCCGGCAATTACAGGCAGTGCTAGGACGTTTTCTACGAAGGAGCGGTACATCTCGAGGATAGAGAGCGTCTCATTCATCGCCTCCTCTTGGGTGGCGTGGACGGTGTGTCCTTCTTGCCAGAGGAACTCAGTCGTCCGTAAGAAGATGCGTGGACGCATTTCCCAGCGGACGACGTTGGCCCATTGATTGATCAGTAGAGGGAGATCGCGGTACGATTGGACCCATTTTGCGAAAGAGTGGCCGATGATAGTTTCAGAAGTGGGGCGCACAATTAAGGGCTCTTCTAACTCGCCTGCAGGCACTAATTTTCCTTCTCGGAGCTCCAAACGATGGTGTGTAACCACCGCGCACTCTTTGGCAAAACCTTCCACATGCTCGGCCTCTTTTTCTAAGAAACTGAGCGGGATAAATAAGGGAAAGTAGGCGTTGAGGTGACCTGAAGCTTTAATGCGGTCGTCAAGCTGGCGTTGGATGCGCTCCCAGATGCCGAAGCCCCACGGTTTGATGACCATACAGCCCCTTACAGGTGCATTTTCAGCCAGATCCGCAGCTTTCAAGACTTGCTGGTACCATTCTGGATAGTCCTCTTCGCGGGTAGGTGTGATGGCTGTGCGAGGGCGGGATGTGTTCATGCGTGGGCTTCCTGTAGGTTAGGCAGAGGGGATATTCATGTTGTGGGACACATTGTCCACGTCGTCGATGTTGTCTAGCCACTCGATGAGATCTAGGTTAGACTTGCTGTTTTCTTCATCGCAGTCGATATAGACTTTGGGGATCATTTCCAAAGAAGCAGCCGTGCATTCGATCCCTTTGGCGGACAGGGCCTCTTTCACTGCGTAGAGTTCTGTGGGAGCCGTCGTGACGATATAAAGATCTTCTTCGGCTTCGAAGTCTTCGGCGCCTGCTTCTAAAGCCGCTTGAAAGATTTGTTCCTCAGGCCCTTCAGTGCTTTTTACCTCTAGTATACCCTTGCGGTCAAAGTTAAAAACTACCGCGCCGGGCATAGCAACCGTGCCGCCGCGTTTGTTGGTGGCAATCCGTATCTCAGAGGAGATGCGGTTTTTGTTATCGGTCATTATTTCCAAAATAATGCCCACGCCCCCATAGCCGTAGAGCTCGTAGGTCATCTCAAAATAGTCTGCCTGGTCGGTGCCTGAGGCTTTTTTAATGACCCGGTCGATGTTATCGTTGGGCACGTTGGCTTCGCGCGCCTTTTGCATGGCTAGTCGTAGCCTTGGGTTGTTTTTGGGATCTGAGCCACCCTGTTTAACGGCGCTGATGATCTCTTTAGAGGCGCGCGAGAAGGCTTTGCCTTTTTTTGAGTCAGCGCGCTCTTTGCGGTGCTTGATATTGGCCCATTTACTATGTCCCGCCATGGCTAACCTCTGTGTTTGGCATCAACAAAAAAAAGCGCCCGGTGTTGGTGTAGCCAATCTTGCGCTTGTTTGAAATCTTTGAAGCGTGCTTCGTGATGATAAAACGCTTTGTGGTGGATTTGATTGCGACCCGTTTCTAGAACGACAGGCGGGTGGACCTGATGTAGCATTTCGTGGAAGACGATAAACGCCAAGACGTAGTGGGGGACAGCTGCCTGGTCTAGCACGCGGTGGATACGTATCAGCTTGAGCGTGTGGTAATAGCGGCCGAGCCCCACGCGTGAGCGATTTCTAGGGCGCTGTGGTCCGGCCCAGGTGATGTGCAGATTGAGCTTGCCCTCAAAGTAACGCTGGTTGACTTCCCGGTAAATCGCTTGTAGGTCGTGGACTTTGCCCTTTGTATCCAGCTGCGTTGCATCGAGGTCAGCAGAATAGTCCAAGCGTTGGGTGCCGTTCTCGATGAACGCTTTCACTGCCGCGGATAATCCTTTGTTGGGTTTGGCGAGGTAGCCGGCTAGCTCTTGCATCACGTTTTGGGGTGCTTCTAAAAACATGCGATGCAGCGAGACCAAAGTCAGGTTGGGATTCCAGCGCACCGAGAGCATGGTAGAGCGGTTATCATTGATGCGCAGCTTCAGCTTTTTACCGGCGTAGCTCTCAAGTTGCTGTTGAAAAGTGTTTGTTGAGGGCGTCATGTCTGTTAAAGTCATCGGTTAATTATGCGAGAGCTGTGAGCGGTTGCGTATTTTTTCACGACTCTTCACGATTACAATATTCGCTCCATGAATACCCGGGTACTGTACACGCCCTGCTCATTTTTTAGCCACCTTGTTTGGCGTCCAAATTCGTGAAAGCCAAATTTCTTATACAGCCTCATAGCTGGGTTTTCACCGTATACCTGCAGGTGTAGGATCTCGATCCGAAAAGTGTTTTTCGCTAGGTCCATCAGGCGCTCCATCAGGAGTTCGCCAATGCGATTCCCACGAAATGCTTTATCGAGGATGATGCCCATTTCACACTGGTGAGCCAGTTGGCGATAAGGCTGTAGATAGAGGGTGGCTAGCCCGCAGGGAACGCCGTCTATGGTAGCGGTCAGGCTGCAGCGGTAGCGGCAGAAGCTGATCCAGCGGCTAGCCGAATCTTCCACTTCAACCGCATCGACCATAGGGAACCAGCGCAGCGTGGAGGCATCCAAAAGCCACTCTTTAAGGTATTTTTCGTCATCGGGCTCCGTGTAACGGATAGTAACTTCGGATTTTCTGTCAGCGTTCATGATGCAGGGCCAAACTCCTTTAAATAGGCATAGACAAAAGGATCGAGGTCGCCATCCATGACGGCCTGGATGTTTCCTACCTCCACCTTAGTCCGGTTGTCTTTGACGAGGGTGTAGGGTTGAAAGACATAACTGCGGATTTGACTGCCCCAGGCGATGGCTTTTTTTTCACCCGAGATGTTATCTAATTTTTCTTTCCTTGCGGCAAGTTCGCGCTCGTACAACGTAGAGCGCAGCATGGTAAAGCAGGTCTCTTTGTTTTGCACCTGGCTGCGTTGGCTCTGACACGAGACGACAATGCCTGTGGGCAGGTGCGTGATGCGCACCGCTGAGTCAGTTTTGTTTATGTGCTGGCCGCCGGCACCGGAGGCGCGATATGTATCGATGCGCAAGTCCTCGGGCCGGATGTCGATTTCGACGTTGTCATCAATCTCTGGGATGACATCAACGGAGGCAAAGCTTGTGTGGCGGCGGGCGTTGGCATCAAAAGGAGAGATCCGCACGAGGCGGTGCACGCCTTGCTCGGCTTTGGCGTAACCGTAGGCGAAAGAGCCTGTAAATTTGAAGGTAACGCTTTTATAGCCCGTAACGTCCCCATTGACGGCATCTATGAGCTCGGCTTTCCAGCGATGTAAGACTGCCCAGCGCTGGTACATACGCGCTAGCATAGCCGCCCAATCGCAGGACTCGGTGCCGCCGGCACCAGAATTTATGGTGAGGTAGCAGTTACTACTATCGAGTTCCGCCGAGAGCATTTTTCGTATTTCGAGTTCTGCTAGCTCAGCCTCTAACTTATGGAGTTCATCCAGCAGCTCTTGTACAAGGGAAGGGTCGTTTGCCTCATAAGCATCCGGCAGCAAAGAGCGCACATCCTCAAATCGCTGCCTAACGGCAGCTGCAGGCGCTACCCATTCCTTGAGACGATTAGCTTCGTTGATGGTCGACTTTGCCACCTCCTGGTGATCCCAAAAGTTAGCAGAGGCCATCTGTTGTTCTAATTCAGCGATCCGTTTTTCTTTGACCGCTAAGTCAAAGATACCTCCACATATGCAAGATTCGATCGCTCAGCTCTTTCAAACGCATCTGTGTCTCTGTATTCATTTGGGCCTCCGTTCAGGTTCAATGGACAACAGGTTAGGGAGTTGCTGGAAGGTTGTCAAATCTATAAGCTCTTTCAAGCAGCAGCTCCCGCTAAAAAAAAGGAACGGACCGGCTCTGGGACGGCCATCAGCATTATTTTGCGCAAGTATTCGCTGGGCACAGTCTTCGATGGTATTCGCAACCGCTTGAAAAAATACACCATTGAAAAGTCATGGGCTTACCTTCACTCAATTGCTACGAATCGTGAGTCGGAGCTGCGTCCATAGTAATTGCTGGACTGCTACGGCAAACGTTGAAGTTTAACAGATCTTGCTATAGGCTATTAGCAATTTACTACCATTAAATCGATTTTTTAGGAGAACACACGATGCTATCACCATCAGCAGTATTAGTAAAAGTGGCCACGGGAAGCACGGGAGCGCTTCAATGGACAGCGCGTCAAATTACAGGCACATTGAACCGCGGTCAGGCTGTGACGGCGGTCTGGTCAGCAAACGGTATTGCAGTGGCACTTCTTATTACTTCAGTCTACCTAGGTGCAGTAGCCATCAAGCCTTCGGCAGATGGCCGCTTGAGCGCAGATGTCAGCGCTTGCGAAGAGCAAAAAAACCGCGTTTTTTTCATGTTGAGCGCTTTAGCTACAGCCGGATGTGTTGGTGTATTTTTAGGACAGAGATACGTTCCTGTGTACTTCGGAAGAGCATAGAAGCTCAACTCAAGGAAGTCAACTGGCTCGGGGGCAGTCATCAGCACCATTTTGCTCCTTAGCGAAAGTTGCGGATGGGTTGCAAACTAAGTCTGCTGTCAGCCCTCGCTGAGCTGGTTTTAGCAGGAAGCTGCTGTCTTCCTGCTAAGCAGAATATTTTTATCAGCGCCAATTTCATACCACCAGTACCAAGAGGGCTGAGGGCAAGGTTCGCTCATCAGCTCTATCTTACCTAGCTCATCTACAGTCGCTGTTATTCGCACACCACTGGGCACGATGATTTCCCACGTGCCTTCGAAGCAGACGTTCTTAGCATGAAATTCGCCGTTGCCAATAATTCGAATTGTCATCTGCTCGCGGCGAGCGATACTACGTTTCCAAAAGATATTTTCGGGGCAAAGATGAATCCCCCGGTTTTTGACAGTTACCCCTTGAAGAGAGCATTTCCCTGACTGCTCGCTGTAGGGGTGACCAGTGACCGACTCTGCAATGATACTTAGGCTGCCCGTGAGGTGGAGGTTTTCCATGTCCAGTTCCGCGATTTCTAGTTCTAATTCTGCTCCATGCGCCATGTGCCCGCCTCGAATTTTCTGTGCGATTATGTTGTACAAGGGACCTAGGGCGGGGTGATAGTAGACTAGGAAAGGGGGCGTATGCGAAAACTTTTCCGCTGTGCTCAACGCCGGCATTTTCATGTGGCACTGGCCAGCCAGCAGCTCACGATGATTGCGCTGCAGATCGAAGAAAGAGCCTACGGGAGTGCCCTGAGGGTTTTTATCGGCTTGGTATGATTCTTTGGTCACCGATAAGGTCTTGTGGCGCTCGTTGTAGGTAACGTAAACGCTCAATTGATCGGCTATGTTAGCCAATGGCTCTGGGAAAGTATCTACGATATAGTCCGCGATGTTTTGCATCGTTGTTTCTAGGCGCCCAGCGGGCTGATCTGTCATATGGCCATGTTCATCTGGGGTGGGGAACTGGCTTTTGAGGTTGATCAATAGACCGGGATAGGGACAGATCTTTAGCGCTTTCTCGATCGCTTCTAGATCGGCAAAAAGGATGTTTGTATTGGAAGGAAAGGCAGAGTAGGGGCTGCCTGCTTCGATGGGCTGGTCGGATACACCGCGTTTTTCGAACTCTGTATACTCCACGTTAGTAATGCGATATTCATGGTCGCTAGCGCTTTGGCACTCTACCAATACATTCATGCCCTCAGGCGCATTGAGAAGGCGGTCACAAGAGGCGAAGCCAAATTTTTTGCGGTGCAGAAAGCCGGTACCGGTGAAGGCGATTAGCCCGTGGTCGATGCCAGCGATGGGGTTATTGATCTGTCTAACTAGCACAGCCCGGCGCTTTTGTTTACATAACCAAGACAGAGCACCAGCATCGGAGGCTAGTTTCCAGATGACCCCGTGCCCTCCTGGTTTTAAAGAAGGAGTGAAGGGGGCTTTAATAGCCCATTGTCCATTGATGGCGATGACGGGGCCAAGGGGCTGCCGGACAAAGAAAAAACTCTCTTTGGGGCGATCAAACCAATTTTTTTTCTCACAAATGGCCAAGATATGCTGGTGATTATTTTTTTCTTCAGAAGTCATCATCACAACAGGCAGGATCACCTGCTGTCTAAAAATTTTAAAGTAGAGATATTCTCTGGCGCACAAATCTCGTAGAAGCCCCTCCAGCAGTGTTTTCCCGTTGAATAGCAGACGCGCTGCAGGCAGAGGCGTGTCGCCTTTTTCGGTGCGCAGGTCGAGCCGGTCGCCCGCGCCGCCCACTGCATAGATCTCGGCTAAATAGGGCAGCTGCTTTAGGCCTTCTAAGATGGCTTCACGCACAAGCTCACTCTCTTCTCGCAGATCTACGCCTGGTGGCTTGCTGTATCTAACGCCTGGGCGGCCTAAGGGGCCCAAATCCTTTCCTTGCATGAGCTCCAGGACCGCTACATGGTACCCCACGATTCCTCCGAGAGGCTGGTAAAAATGCTCTATCTCTTCTAGTAGAGCTGCCAGCCGCGCAAGATCTTCTTGGCTGATGTGTCTATCTGAAAATTCCAAAAGATAGGGCCCTTGCCCTAGCGCAATCAGTGCGTGGATGGGTACTTGCTGGGTTAGGGGAAGCGCTGCGACTTGTTTAGAAAGTCGTTTACGAACAGCTAAAAACTGTTTGGCAGGGGCGAATTCTTCGAGACATTTCAGCTGCTGTTCGTTTGAAAGCCCCTGTAGGCTAGCCAATAGTGGCTTTAGCCGCTCTAATTGATCCTGTAGGGCATCTAGCTGCATCCCAAGCGTCCTTTTGGTAAGCGTTCAACGGGTCTACTAGGCCTCAGACGCAGCCCTGGGAGCGCCCGCAAAATTAAAAACGCTCGTAGGGTAGCCGCAATGGGCTATTTACCATCTTTTTGGCCTCCATGCGCTCTCATAATCAGCATCTTAGGCTGTGCGAGACCCCGTGGATGTTTGTTCATGATGAACGGACGGGGCATTTTTTTGAAGGATTGTTCCTCTAAACGTGGAAGGTTTGTTTTGACTATAAATAAGAATCAGCAGTACAAATGCCGTAGTGTTAACTCACCTTAGGGAAAAATGTTTGCCCGCGGATGACTGTCACCTGTAACCAAGAAGGAGATTACCAAATGACAACAAAGGAAAAAAATGCATCGGCATTTATGAAGCCTGTGAACTTCTCTGAAGAGCTTGCAGCAATTGTCGGTCGCGGCCCTCTGCCTCGTACAGAGATCACAAAGAAGGTTTGGGAATACATCAAGAAGCACGATTTGCAAGCGAAAGACAATCGTAAAAATATCGAGCCCGACGAGAAACTCGGCAAAGTGTTGGGCAAAGGAACTATTGATATGTTCCAAATGACCAAAAAAATCAATCTTCACATTCGCGCAGAGGCTGCTCCCGCCGCTCGCTAGTACAGTTTTCGGGCGCGTTGGTGGTCTGCTGACGCGCTCATTTTTTTAGGAATTCAATTCATGAGTGAGCACTGGTGGCAGCAGAAAGGACGCTTGTGGGACTTGGCCTGTGCCTTGTCTATTGTGTGCATCTGGCCGCGCTTTATCGAACCCAACTTACTGCGCGTTAGTAGATTTACGGTTTCCGTGCGCGATCTTCCTCCCACCTTGCTGGGGCTACGCATTGTGCATTTTAGCGATCTGCATTTCGGTCCCGACGTGTCGGATCGCTATTTGGCGCGGTTAGCAGATACCATCCTTCGGTTGCGCGGAGATCTCTTGGTGTTTACGGGAGATTTGGTGAACTATGCAAACTTGGTAGAGCCGCAGCGCTTAAAGGCCTTTCTCAGCAAATTATCCGCGCCTTTCGGCTGTTACGCAATTTTAGGCAACCACGACTACGAATCGTATGTCGGCATCAACCGCAAGGGCGAGTATGACATCTTAGAGCGCGTACCAATGGAAGCCGTCAAGGCGTTAAGGCGCTTGTGGAGCAAACATCCCTTGACCAAATCCCATGCCCCCAGGCTGGGAAGGCAGCTCCCAGCCAAACAGTTGGTTGACCTGCTTGGGCAGAGCCCCTTTAAGCTTCTGCACAACGACACACGCCAGGTAAAAATCGAACAGTCCGGTATTAACATCTGTGGTTTGGGCGAGTACATGGCCAAGGATCTCGACCCCGCAAGCGCCTTTAAAAATTATAACAGAGACCTGCCTGGCATCATTTTGGCGCATAATCCTGACGCCGTTCCTCTTTTAAAGGGATAC
>CAYUJS010000034.1:0-21162 GCA_964445105.1 uncultured bacterium
GGGTACTTGTTGGGTGGCGTGCTGAGCGGCTGAGAGAGTGGACGGAAGATTATTTGGCCAATAAAGAACAACTTCTTGTGCAAGCCCAACGATTGCATCAAATTTTACTAGAAGATGGGTTCGAGCCATTTATGGAGAGTTTTTTGCGGAGTAGTTGGTCTGGCGAAACGGTGCTCGAGGGATTACTGAGGCGTGAAGATGGGCGCGGCCTCTATCGAGATCTCCGACAGCTCAGCGAGTTGATGTCTCAGCAGCAGACTCAGCAGCACCTTTCCATTCAAGGCCTTTTACAATGGCTGCTAAACTTGCAAGAAACAGTTTCTGACGAAGACGACGAATTCAAGGTTTGGGATGACCCTGCTCTCGATGCTGTGCGGATCATGACGATACACTACAGCAAAGGGCTGGAGTTTGATATCGTTTTCACTTTGGGGCTTATCCGTCGCGATCCAAACAAAGACAGCTTAATTTCGATTGGTCAAAGGCTCGAAGTGGCTGTAGTTGGCTCAGCAGCTTTGGAGCTGCATCAACGCGAAGGCGATGCCGAAAAGGCTAGACTAGCGTATGTTGCTCTCACACGTGCTAAAGTGCGCGTTTACGTGCCGGTTGCCATTGGCGAGAAGCTAACCGCAGGTCAGCAAGCCAAACCTGGCGAGGCCTCTGCCATGGAGCTTCTTATGGCTCGTTTAGGGCAGCCTCCGATGGATGAACAGGCCCTGTACGAACGAATCAACCACGAGGATCGTGAAAAGCAACTGACTGCCTTTTTGGATTGCCATCGTGACCTTTTCAGCTATGAAAAAACAGCTGAAAAAATAGCTGTGGAGCCTTTATTGCCCGAGAAAGTACCTCTTCTCACAGAGCCGCTCGCATGGGAACCGCTTTTCTCCCCTTTTCTGATGCATTCCTATACCTCGATGGCTCATAAGACTGCTGTCGAAGAGCGATATGCCACCGTCGCACCAAGAGACTACAACAATCCAGTCAAAAGCGTGCATACGCTGCCAGCGGGCAAAGAGATCGGTATCGCTTTGCACCAGATTTTTGAACGCATGCCTTTTCATTCCGTGCGCTCTTATAAGGATGTAGAAAGCTATGTGCCGAGCTGGCTACAAGATTGGGGACCTGTGATGGGTAGCCTAGTCTACCAGACCTTGCATACCCCACTCCCACTGCTTACGGGGCCTTTTGCACTTCATTATTTGTTCCCTTCGAACAAATTGATAGAATGGGAATTCATGATCCCTACACAAGATGGCCTCATCAAGGGATTCGTCGACCTGATTTTCGAGCATCAAGGTTTTTACTATTTAGTAGACTGGAAAAGTAATTGGCTGGGCCCCAACGCAGCAGCTTATACAGATACATACTTGGAAGCTGCGATGCTGGCTGAAAACTACGATTTACAACTCCAAATTTACACAGAGGCGCTACGCTGTTATTTAGAAAAAACTGATCCCAGACCATTTAAGGATTGTTTTGGGGGTGCTTTTTATCTTTTTTCACGCGGTATGGGAGAAGGCCAAAATGGTATTTATTACGCACGCGATTTTTTTGGGCATGCGGGCGCGTTTCCAATCTTGGGACAACAAGTAGCAACAACGATGTAAAGCGGCTGTACATGATGCGCGTAAAAGATCAACTTGAGCAACGAATCGCAGAGCAGTTGCTGCGGGACTATCCAGCAGCTAAACCTGGCTCTTTCGATTTTCTTGTCTATTTAATCGCTGCCGCTCGGCAGGGGCATCTGTGTGTAGAAGTTACCGAAGACACTGTTGCTCCGCTGCCGCAGCTATTGGGTCAAGAGCGCCTTATATTGGATAGCGCCAATGGCAGTCATCTGCCCTCTGTACAACAGATTATTCAGGGTAGGCGAGAGCTGCCGGCAGAATTGGTGACCGTTGTTGAGAACCATTTTAAAAGCGTTTCCACCCCGATCTGTCGCTTTGGGTCGCGCTACTATCTACACCGTCACTGGGTCGAGGAGACGACTTTTTTAAATCACTTAGAGCGAGTCTTGGCCCATCCACCCGCTCTGATGCCAGACTGCGAGGCTGTCCAGCTCAGGTTAGAAGGGCTCATCTTTAGCACTGAGTTACAGTTAGAGCAGGGGGAAGCGATACGATGCGCTTGTGCGCAGACAATTACGTTGATATCTGGTGGACCCGGCACGGGCAAAACGTACACCGCAGGACAGTTCTTGAGGCTTTTTCTTGAAAATTTATCCCAAGAACAGCGACAAAATTTTCAGGTGGCTGTAGCCGCGCCCACAGGCAAGGCGGCGGCGCAGCTGCAAGCCAGCTTAGCACGCTATTGCCAAGGGCCCGCTTACGCGCAGACGCTCCACGCGTTATTGCGCATCAAGCCAAACCGCAATCCAGCAGAGGTAGTGCGCATTCACCCTGCGGACCTGTTTTTGATCGATGAGAGTTCGATGATCGACGTCTCCATGATGGCACAGTTATTTGCTTCTTTGAAACCGGGAGCTCGCATCGTCTTGCTCGGAGACAAGGATCAGCTGCCCTCTATCGAAGCAGGTAACGTTTTTGCCGATCTCGTAAATAGCGGAAGGGTGCCCTGTGTACGCCTACAGCGTAGCCTACGGACAGATTCAGATTCTATACTATGCTTGGCGTCTGCCATTCGCATGGGCGATGGCGCAGATGCTCTTGCCAAGCTGTCTTTAAAAACACTTGAGCAGGCCTTGCTCAAGGAGGCCGCCGTTTTTTTTGATTGGGCATCAGACGACCCCGAGCAGCTACTGAAGCATTGTCAAACGTTTCGTCTACTTTCTCCTCTGCGTAAGGGGCCTTGGGGCGTTGATGAGGTAAACCGTCAGCTCTTACAGCTTTGCTGTCAACAGGCCGGCCAGAGAAATTTTTATGCTCCTATCATGATTACCTGTAACGACGAGGGCACAGGCTTGTTCAACGGTGAAGTGGGGTTGCTGCTCGACGGAAAATACGCGTTCTTTAGCTTACCCGATGGCGGCTTCAGGAAACTGTCTGCAACTTTCTTGCCTTCCTTTGAATATGCTTATTGCATGTCAGTCCATAAAAGTCAGGGTAGTGAATTTGACACCGTATGGCTGCTGTTACCAGAAGGAGCCGAAGTATTCGGGCGTGAAATGTTTTACACAGCAGTCACACGCGCTAAGAGGCAGATCCAAGTCTGGGGTTCTCCTGAGGTCGCGACAGCAGCCATCGCACACAAAAGCGAACGGCAATCGGGAATCTATGCCAGATGAGCTGTGGCCTTGATGCTCTTTTTGCGCTCATCGAGGGCGGTGATTGGCTTTTTCTAACTTTTGTTTGCGAAAAGAATTATTATGGTTTGCGGGCAGGAAGCTAAGCTAGCCCTTGGCTTAGGCCCCCTAGCTCCTTGAGCGGATAGTAACTTCTCAATAAGTTGGGGCAAGAGAGCAGGATTGCGCCACTCGATAGCCCCCAGACCCATGCAAGTGCCGCCTTTGAATGGGTCAGGAATCTTGCCCATATCGACTTATTGAGAACTTACAGAGGATAAACCATAAATTTTGTCTTTCGTGGATCTGTGGAAGCGTTTTTTTATTTTTTTTGCGTTTTTTAGCTTTTTCTTGACAGCATTAGAATTCTAATCGTAGCATCGCCTCATTGGCTTTGTCTTTTAGGCGTTTTTTGAAATCGCTGGGCTTTGCTAAACTGAAAATGCAAGTAATAACCGGAGGAATTCTCTCATGGAAATAAAATTGTCTTTGCCGGCCATCACGTCAGCATGCTCATTGCCAAAGAGTAACCAGATCGCGAGCTCTTTCGATAACGAGGATCTTTACGACCTAGACCTATCCATCCGTGTTACACCTAAGTTGCCCACAAAAGAGCACCTCACGCAAGGCGAAGCCTGCAGTGGTAGCTGTCTCAGCTGTGAATATACATGTGGTAATTGCGTCTCCATAAATAAACGCTGCTAACAGGATAGTTTTTTTCGGTCGCTGATCGCTTGCCTTTGACCGGTTGCTCTTAGAACAGATCAACCCCCGGTCAAAGGCTTGTTATTCCTTTTTTGCTTGGAGGCTTTCCGTTTTGTACCATTCGTACGATATTTGCGTTGACATTGCGCAAAAGTTGCGTAATCCAGAGTTTGCTTTAGATTTGATCCAGACCAAGCTCATCGATCAGGGCGCAGGAGAATGGTACCGGACCTCACTAGCTTGGGGGTTGTCAGGCGTGGCTTGCTTTTATACAGCAATGAACCAAAATTTCGCGGGGCAAGGTTGGGGCCAAGTCGCCCACAGTTATTTGAAGCTCTCAGGGGCATTTCTTCAACCTTCTTCTTACGAAGACATTTCGTTATTCTCGGGGCTAGCTGGCTTTTGTTTTGCGGCCTATCTCTGCTCTGAAAATGGGGTTGGTTACACTAAGCTACTCGACCAGCTCGATCACTTGTTGAAAGAGCAGATTGAAAACACTTTTCTAGCTAACGCAGGTTCTTACTTGCGAGCCCCTGTTTCTCCAGCTTTTTATAACCTGGTGAACGGGCTGGCTGGCGTGCTCATCTACTTGATTCATCGCAAAGATAACATGCATCTAGCCCGTTTAACTTGGGACTGCGTAGATTGTTTGATAAGAATTTTGTCTACTCCAAGGATCATCGGTGATAAGGAAGTTTTGCCTTGGTACGTTTTACCAACTTCAACCTATTGCATAGCAGATGAACAGTCAGACTATGCCGACGGGGGGTATCGCATTGACGTTCCCTACGGCATCGCAGGGGTGTTAGGGGCTCTCTCGTTGGCCATGAAGAAAGGGATTTGTCTATGCGGACAAAAAGAGCTTGTGGCGCAGCTTGCAGGTTGTATTCGAGAGTGCCATGTAATCGTAGAGGGTTTCGTTACCTGGAGCGAAATAAGCCCCTTGTGCAGCCCGGCGAGGCAGGCAGACCTCCCGCTAGCGTTTGTGGCCAACGGATGGTTGCGGGGAGCCGCTGGTGTTGCCAGATGCTTGCACCTTGCTTCTCAGGCTCTTCAAGACCCAGAATTGGCTGAATTTTCCCAAGCAGTGCTCTTGTCTTGGTTACAGAGGTCTCTTCAGGAAGGTCCTCGCACTGACGCGTCAATGTATTTTGGGCGAGCAGGTCTCTTAACATTGGCGCATCGGATGGCCTCCGATACGGAGAGTCCTGATTTTTTTCTCTTAGCTAAAGCCCACGAGGAAAGCATTAAACAGCATTACAGCCCCGCATACCCTTTAGGTTTTCGCACGCTTTCCGTCGACAAACAGGGAGCAGAAAGCTGGATCGATAATCCTGACCTATTTAGCGGGGCGTCAGGCATTGGGCTGGCCCTTTTGAGCGCAAACGGCGGACCTGAAATCCCCTGGAGTCAAGCATTTGTTATCTAACCTAAAAACAGTAGCTTTTTCTTAGGCATATTATGAAACCCACAATGTCCCTAGCATCAGATATGGACTTGATCCAACAGACCGCTCAGCAGATGCTTTGTCCGGATAGGACCAAGCAGCAGATTCTAGACCCTAAGAATAAGAACCCTTTTCCTGTGTCTAGCGCCCCTTACTGGAGCGATTTGTCTATCGCAGGGGGGTATCCTGGAGTACTTCCTCTTTTTGTCGAGCTAGACCGCCTATTCCCTCAGGATAAATGGGACGCAGCCGCACACAAGTATATTGTTAAAATCAAAGAGGTTATTGAATCTGAAGGGATTGGAAATCTATCGATTTTTGGCGGTCTCGCTGGCATCTGCTTCTACGTCAGACAGGCCTCAAAGGGAGGTACGAGGTATCGCAATTTCCTTTCGAAGCTAGACGCGCACCTAACCTCGCACCTGCGAGCTGCCTATCTTGAGCCCTTCGTCCATTTGCTAGAGCGATCGCAATCCATTCCGGCGCGATACTATGAAACAATCTATGGTTTGTCAGGAATTGGGATCTATTTATTGACAAACCTGAAAGACTCCTCTTTTGCCTCTCTTCTCTATGAAATCATGGACTTGCTGATCGCTTTGACGCGCCCCAGGGTCATAGAAGGGCACTTGGTTCCAGGCTGGCATGTCCCTTGCGATAGCCTTTTTCTCGAAGAGGACAAGCTAAGCAACCCAAAAGGAAATTTTAACTTAGGGCTTTCGCACGGCGTTCCGGGAGTATTGGCTTTTCTATCTATTGCTGCGCTGCAGGGCATCCAGCGGCCTGGGCAGGGCGAAGCCATGGAACGAATTGTTTCGTGGCTAGTCAGAAAAAGGTATGCGTCCAATGGCCGTTTTTTTTGGCCTGGCTCTGTGTCCTTTGAAGAAGAGGTGTCGAGCCAGCCAAAGGCGTCGGTGGTGTCCAGAGATGCCTGGTGCTACGGCACGCCCGGGGTAGCTAGAAGCCTATATTTAGCGGGGCAAGCCTTGCAAGATGAGTCTCTGAAGCAATTTGCTCTTACCTCATTTTTATCCATTTTTGCTAGCAAAGAAGAAGAGTGGCAAATTCCTTGCCCCACCTTTTGCCACGGAATTTCGGGGCTTTTGTTGATCGCTCAGCTCATGGCAAGGGATTCCCAGTCTATCGCGGTTGAAGAGAACGTTTCCAAATTACGAACGCTTCTACTCTCACACCATTCTTCAAGCGCGCTGTTTGGGTTTAAAACTCTTGACCCTATGAGAAACGGGCAAGGATTTGCGCGCGTTGATCGCTGTGACCTTTTGGAAGGGACTGCAGGTATTCTGCTGACGCTATTATCGCTCCATACAAACGGCTGCTCTTGGCATTTGCCGTTCCTGATTGATTCTGAAAGAAGCGCTTTTGCCCCATAGGAGGTTATGCAAACCCACCGAACTGAGCCCCTGTTTCTACCGGCTCCTTTTTACATTATTAGAGCCCCAGTCCTCTCGTTCCAGGCCTTTGATCAGCTGCACCAGGATGCAGGCCTGGCAGAGCGCTTAATTGCCTTTTTTCGAAATGACTCGTTTGTTCGAGAGGCCGTTCTGGTTGCGTCACCCGAGCTTTACAGAGCGCTGCAGGGGTTTGAGCAAAAAAGTGATAAGCAGAAAAAAGAGGTTGCTTCAAGCTTGCTAAAGTACCTTTTACGTATGACTAGCCGCCCTACCCCTTTTGGTTTATTTTCGTTTGTCGCCAGCGGGCAGTGGGGTGAGCGTACCAAAAACTCCTTTGAACGCCAAAAATTGCGCAAACGCGCTAGGCCAGATATGGAGTGGCTAATGAAGGTCATAGATGTTATTTGCGAGGACGCGGAGGCCGTTTCTTCGCTTCTGCTTCGCGCCAATCCGCTGCTTTTCCAATCTTCGGGTAGGATCCAGCTCAATTATCTACGTAAAAGAGAAGCGACGGAGACAAAAACGGACCTTTCCGTCCGAGCTACCCCCCTCGTTAGGGCGATCCTTAAAGCTGCTCAAAAACCGCTCTTACTGATCCAGTTGCAAAAAGAACTGCTCGACACAATCCCTGGGCTCGACACTAGCAAAACAAAAAAAGTGATCGAGCAACTCTTAGCTCAAGATATTCTTCAATTTTACTTAGCACCTAGTTTGTTAACCGAATCTCCCTATGAAGATTTATTATCTAAAATAAACGAATGTGATTTTAAATTCTGTAAAACTGATCTGTTAAAAAAAATACAGATAAAATTGAATGAATATAATAGCAGATGCTGTGGCCTAGAAGGTGAAAATCTGCTCCGAGATCTCTACCGTTGTGCTGAGGAGGTGACAGCGAGCAAACACTATCTGCAGGTTGATATGGCAGCGACGGAAGGAGAATTTTGCCTTCCGAAGGGCGTTGCAGAACAGGTAACAGAAGCAGTGGAGCTACTTTGGGGGTTATCAGGAGTGGCGACAGGTTATGCGGTGAGTACTTTAAGAGATTACCATACCCAATTTGTTGAAAAATACGGTTATGCTAGGCGCGTTTCGCTGCTAGACCTCCTGGATGATCGAGGGCTTGGGGCGCCCAAGGCATACCTGGAAACGAGATCAGACTCAGCTGCTCGCCCGGCGGTTAGATCTCTCTGGGATGAATGGCTGCGCAACCAGTGCTTTCTGTGCTTTCGTGACCATAAACAAGAAATCGTTCTCGATGAGTTGACTCTCGAGCGGCTGATAGAGAATAAGCCAGATAAGAAGAGGGCACCTTTATCATTTGATCTTTTTTGCCAGATTATCGCTGAATCGGCTGAAAAAATCGATGAAGGGCAATACGATCTCTATTTAATGGGCAATACTCTAGAAGGGGGAACGACGTGCGGAAGATTTTTAGATCTTTTGGGAGTCGAAACTATAAAACAGCTGGCTGAGTTCTATCGCTGCGAAGAGAAGCTGGAAAGCCGGTGCGAGTTTGTTGAAATTTCTTATTATCCAGACGCGCCTAGAGCGTCAAATGTGGCTGTCCACCCCAGTTTACGCAAATACAGCTTAAACTTGGCTCTCGAGCCGACCGGGGCCGCCCTCTCTCTTGACCAAATTTACGTTGGTGCTCTTCAAGAGGGGTTCTATCTTACTAACAGAGAAGGAAGCAGAGAGTGGATTTTTCGTGCGGGCAATGTACTGCGGTCCCAAATGAGCCCTACTCCCTTAAGGTTTTTAAGAGATGTCTCTGCTTCACGCTATCAGCCTTTGCAAAGTGTAATTTGGGCAAATCTTGGTACCGTCCCGTTTTTGCCTCGGATAAAATTCAAAAAAATAATTTTGTGTGCAGCTCAATGGTTTATAAACCCTGAGATGTTAGAAATTAAAAATATAAATAACTTTTTGGAAATCGAAACAAAACTTAAGGCGTGGATGGATTACTGGGGCATGCCGAAATTACTTTTGTTAGCCGAAGGCGATAACCAACTACTTGTCGACCGGCGGTGTGAAGCGCACCTTAAAGAAATTATTAGTAAATTAAAGCAAGGTACAACCGTTCATTTATTAGAAAAGATGGGGCAAGACACGCATGGGCAATGGCTCTGCTCTTCGGCGGGCCCTCATTGTTCAGAGCTGGTTATCTCATTTTTGAAAAACCCCAGCTATCATGCCACTTTGCCCCCGCGCCCGCCTAAGTATGCTGATATCCAGGAAACTGTAAGGCAGAAGCTGCCTGGAAGTGAGTGGCTTTTCGTGAAGCTCTACATATCGGAGGATTACCAAGAAAAGTTTCTTCTAAATATTTTGCACCATTTTGCAACGCGGTATGTACAGCAAGGTGTGGTTACTAAGTGGTTTTTTGTGCGCTATTCTGATCAACGTTTTCATCTGAGAGTGCGTTTTCGAGGAGAGCCTCAGGAGCTCTTGCAAACCCTTATCCCTGCGATGCACGACTGGTCCGTCTCCTTGATCGAGGAAAAGCTACTCTACGACCTGCAGATTGGGACTTATGAGCGAGAAGTGGAGAGATATGGCGGAGAGTCGATGATCGAGGTGGCTGAGGAATTCTTCTGCGCCGATACGGAAACAGCTACGTATCTTCTAAGCATGGCCGCCCAGGGGCGGATTGGATTGCCCATTCACGTGATTGCTGCGATTAGTTTGATAGACCTTCTCAGGGGCTTTGGCTACGCTCTTGCCAACGAAACCCCGGGCTTTCTTACTAATGGGGCTAAAAAAGAAGAGCTGAAGGGGATCCGCCCCTGGAGAAAAATATTGGCTTCCTTTGCTCAGCATACTATGAGTGAGACTTTGGTGGCGATGAGCACAGACGAGGCGGATGCAATTTGCGAAGCTTTGAGCAAGCGTAAGAACTCGCTTCGCCAGCTAAGCGAAGGGATGAGAGAATTTTCCGCAAAGGGTGAGCTCCTTTGCTCGCCAGAATCTTTACAGAACAGCATTATACACATGCATTGCAATAGACTTATGGGCGTAGATCCGCATTTGGAACACAAGGCCAGGCTTTATGCTGACTACGCGCTCGCCCTCCAAACAAATTTACGCGTGCCGTCTTTTGACCAAACGGCTAGTTCTAGCAGTCAAAGCTCCTAAAACTAGCGCAATAGTCCCCCCATAAATAAAAGCTTTGTATTTGGTTACGAGGACCGTTGCCCTAACCGTTGGCTTTTCCCTCCGCTATCAGAGAAGTTGGAGTCCTGCCCGCCCGGGCACAGCTTTGTAGGAGCCTTAGCCTTCTCCCTTTCAAAAGTACACGAAGCTGGTGGTGTGAACCAAAAAGCAAGCAAATTGCTAGAGAGCAGCAATTGGTGCTTGGAAATGACAGCGGGGCTGGCCTACCCCTTGTCGTTGGCGAAAAGTCCCCGGTGCGTTACAGTGAGGCCATACTTCGCCTAAATAGCTCAGTTGGTAGAGCAGCGCATTCGTAATGCGAAGGTCGTCAGTTCGATTCTGGCTTTAGGCAATTCTTACACACTCTGGTTTCTCAGTCGCAGCTTGAGACAAATCGTATAAAATCGCAAAAATCCGCGCCGTAGTGACAGCAAAAATTAGCGATAGCGGGCGCTTGAGCCTAGTCCATCGACAAAGCAAAAAAAACGTCCCAAATGGGAGCTGCGCGCCCGTGTGTTAGAGTCAGAGCTCGCTGGTCGACCGACTCCCTGCGGTGAGCTAACAGAAGCTTCCTGGGAGCTTTCGAGGCCTAAGGTACTGAGCGGTTGCCGTTTTTAGGCTAAGCCAAAATCAGCGAAAGGTTTAAGATGGTGCCTATCTATTGCCGATATTCGGAAGGAATGATATGGGCCACGCTTTTCCGCAGTTGCCTCTCAGTGTAGAACTCGAAACAAAACCGGTTTTGAAAAAGCTAGCTGAAGCTCACCGAGCGCTGGCAGAATTGAAAGGAGTGACCAGTACTATCCCCAACCAGGAGATTCTGGTGAACACTCTTTCGCTACAAGAAGCCAAAGACAGCTCTGCGATTGAAAATATTATAACGACGCACGATGAGCTTTACAAAAGCGATCTAGCTGCCAAGCAATTCAGTACTCACGCAGCTAAAGAAGTGCACAGCTACGCAACGGCGCTGCGCAATGGGTATGAAAAAGTTAAGGAAAATGGGCTGCTCATTAACAATTACATATTGGAGATCCAGCAGACCTTAGAGGAAAACAATGCGGGTTTCCGTAAGCTCCCGGGTACTGTGCTCAAAAATGACCAAACGGGTGAAGTCGTGCACAGGCCCCCTCAAGACGAGCAGCAAATCCTTTTGCTAATGAATAACCTGGAACAGTTCATCAACGACGATACCTTAAGCGACTGCGACCCCCTCACCAAAATGGCGGTTATTCATTATCAGTTTGAGAGTATCCACCCCTTTTATGATGGCAACGGCAGGACCGGGCGTATTATCAATATACTTTACCTAGTGAAACAGGGGCTGTTGGATGCTCCGGTACTGTATCTTTCTCGCTATATCAACCAGAATAGGGGCGAGTACTATCGATTGCTGCAAACTGTACGTGATCAGCAAACTTGGGAGTTGTGGATACTGTACATGTTGGAAGGGGTGCAGCAAACCTCGCACCAAACTACACGCCTAATACTGGAAATAAAGAGCTTGATGCAGTCCCACAAGAATAGGATGCGGGAAGAAGTACCAAAAATTTATAGCCATGATTTATTAAACAATCTTTTTAGGCACCCCTACACGAAGATCGATTTCGTCATGCAGGATTTGCAAGTCACGCGCGCAACAGCCACAAAATATTTGGAGGCAATCGTGAGCGCGGGCTTACTCTCCAAGCATAAAAAAGGAAAAGAGAATTACTATGTAAACGATGCTCTGTTTGGACTGTTGCTCAACGTGGGCACAAAAACGGCCGCTCAAAGGCCATGTGTATAGGGAACGACTGTTTTCTGTACATGACAAGTGCGTCATGTATACGAATCGCCCTTTTTCTATGCACGTTGCCCATATAGATTGTTTTCATGTGCTAAGCCTTTGCTAAAAGGAAGCGCTCGCGGGCTCGTGCGACCCGTTAAACAACTTCAACCCCTTTTCCCTAAGGCGAGCAAAAGGGTCCTCACACAAGAATTGAAATATTTGCTTGAGCTGGGACTTTTAGTGGTAGGGGGGAGCGCTACAAACGATAAGCGCTATTTAGCTAGCTTGTGACAAAATAGCTGAGTTTATGACACAAGGTGCGCGTAACGTAGCCGCACACGCCGCTCAATGGTCATATGCATACGAAACAAGTGTTTTCTATGCATGTCGCTTAGATTGATCGCTTTCATGTGTTGAGTCTTTTTAAAGAAAGCACATCGAGCTCGCTTGCTCTAGCAATAGCCTGGCAGCGGGCCCTTTTTCTATCTGCTGAGTTCTAGGGCAGCTCGGGGTCTGGCAATCCCCAGCGCTTGAGGAGGGCATCGTATCGGCCATCTTTTTTCATTTTTTTGAGGCCGTGGTCAAACTTACCGACGAACTTGGCGCCTATTTTATTGCGTTGCGCCACCAGGCGTAGCCCTTCCTGTGTTAGGGGGGAGGAGATCACCCTGATATTACCCCTGAATAAGCTCTGTGTATAGAGGGAAGCGGGTAAAACGTTGAGGATCACGCCGTCGATGTCGCCAAAAGACAGCTCTTCTAAAGCGTCGATAATATTGTCGAAAGGCACAATTGTTGTCTTGGGATCGACTGCTAGGTTAAATACCGTGGCAGCGCCTCTCTCTGCTCCCAATATCTTTCCCTCTAGCTGCTTGTGGTTTGTGAAAGAGGATTTAGAGGAGACCACCACGACTGGTCCATAGCGAAAATAGGGCACAGAATAGACAAATTGAGATTCCGCGAAAGGGGAAGGTGGCGCGCCGGTTAAAATCACGTCGAACTGGTCCGATAGAAGGCCTCCAAAGAGCGCGTTGGCCCCTGTAGTGGCGAAAGACACGCGCATGCCCTCCTCCTCAGCTATAGAGCGGATGAGCTCGTCGGAGAAAGCGGTCATCTCCCGTTCTTTGCCCATGAAATCAATGGGATTCCAGATGGGATCCCTAGCCACGCGAAACACGACAAGGCTGGATTCGTGTTCTGAGCCGCCAAATTCAACCCAGCCCATTATAAGCAGCAATAAGGCTGCTAAAATCAGCAAACGGGATAGATTTTTGCGCTTTAGTACTTTCTTCTTCATATTTCCTACCTATTTTGTCGAGCATGATCGTTTTGTAGATACATAGTCAATCCAAAATTTCTCCTCATTCTTCTTGCTTGGTCATTTTTAGATTTAATCTACTTTTTGCTTTGTATTCTCCTCTACAGTCGACGCCTTAGACCGTGCTATTTTTTTGTCAAGAGTCGCCTTCAAATCACCTCTTCTCTTGTCACCAAATATAAATTTTTTTAAAGTGCGGAAAGCTTAACGAGGGGTAAAAATGTCTGCTATTTCATCTACTCTAGAATCCGAGAAGCGTGCCCAGCCATCTAAGTGGCGTGAGAGCCAGTGGCCAGATATGGGTCGTATCGCTTGCGTCATCTTAGCTGGAGGCGAGGGAAGGCGCCTCTATCCGCTCACGCGTACCCGTTGTAAGCCAGCTATTCACTTTGGTGGCCACTACCGGCTTATCGATGTTCCCCTCTCGCACGCTATCAATGCTGGGTGTAGAAAGGTATTTGTGGTTACCCAATTTCTATCTTCATCCTTGCAAAGACACCTGCTACGTACCTACCAATCGCAGATTATGGGCTCTGAGCGCATGGAAGTCCTGGGAGCCGAACAGAAGAACGAACACAGCCGTTGGTTCGCTGGCACAGCAGATGCAGTTAGGCAGTGTCTAGATAGCCTCCTGAACACCAATGTGGAGTATTTTCTGATTCTATCTGGCGATCAACTTTATAACATGGATTTTTCGCAGATGGTTAGCTGGGCCATTTCTACCGATGCCGATCTTGTGATCGCCACATTGCCCTTAGACGCCTCTACAGCTACACGTATGGGGGTTTTGAAGGTAGACGAACACTATCGTATTTGCAACTTTATCGAAAAACCTAGAGAGGCACGTTTGCTCGAACCCTTCCGCTGTCCCCCTGCGCTTTTAAAGCCTCTGGGCATGGAAGACAGCGAGCCTCTATATTTGGCTTCGATGGGGATTTACCTATTTAAACGAGAAGCGTTGATAAAAATATTGACAGAGGATCAGCGTGAAGATTTTGGCCAGCATCTTATCCCCACGATGGTAGCACAGGGCAAGGCGGCTGCTTATCCGTATCAAGGATACTGGGAAGATATCGGCACCATCGCCTCTTTCTACCAAGCAAATATGGCTTTGACTCGTCCTGAACCTTTCTTTAATTGTTACGACGAGACTACGCCCCTCTTTCATAGCGTCACGCGCTTGCCCCCGCCCAAAATTTCCCGTGCAGAAATTAACCAAGCTATCCTATGCAATGGCTGCATTGTAGAAGGAAAAGAGATCTCTCACGCCATCTTAGGCCCGCAAACGATTGTAAAACCTGGGGCTATCATTCGCGATACATACGCCATGGGGCAACAAACTATTGGTCGACAAAGCCATATTGAACGCGCTATCCTGGATAACGATGTAACCATTGGGGATGATGTGAGATTAGTGAATGCAAGCGGATTGAAAGAATACGATAGCGATTTGTTGCATGTGCGCGACAGTATTATCGTTGTACCCTCTGGCGTTCATATCCCCGACGGGTTTTCCTTCTAATGGCCATCTGGACGATCGCCGATCTGCACCTTTCTTTCGGCGTTTCGAATAAAAAAATGGACGTCTTCGGGGCCCGCTGGCGCGACCATGAAAAGCGCGTAGCGGAGCACTGGAGGCATCTCATCTCTGCCGATGATCTGGTTCTTATCCCAGGCGATATCTCATGGGCCAAAACGCTGGAAGAGGCCAAACCCGATCTTGAGTGGATTCACGCCCTTCCAGGTACCAAGGTGATGATCCAGGGAAATCACGATTACTGGTGGAGCTCCCTTAAAAAAGTGCGCTCCATCCTGCCCCCCTCGCTGCACATCATCCAAAACGATGCTTTCCACTGGCAAGATGTGAGCGTTGCGGGGGCTCGACTCTGGGATACGCCGGAATTCACCTTTGAGGTCGTCATTGAACGTAAAGAAAGGCCCGAAGAGACTCGACCAGTGGCACCTAATGCAGTGGACGATGAAAAGATCTTTGCAAGAGACTTGCTGCGCCTGGAAATGAGTTTACAAGCTCTGAAGCCCGATGCACGCCTCCGGATTGCACTGACGCACTATCCTCCTATCGGGCCCGATCTGGCTGTTTCTAAGGCTTCCGCTCTACTTGAAAAACACAAGGTCGACCTGTGCCTATTTGGACATATTCATAGCGTAATCCCGCATGCTCTGCCGATGGGCCAAAAAAATGGCGTCTACTACCACCTCACCGCCTGCGATTATCTAGACTGTGTCCCACTCAAAATCGACGGTTAGGTTAGCTCCGCGTCTTTTTAGATTTTTACTAAGGGGGGGTTTTACCCATTTTCTGTATTTTATACGGCAAGCACCCAATGCAAGCTGTTAGTGAATCGCCGTTGTATTGAGAGCTTTGTTCACTGATTGGCGGGCTAGGAGATTTATAAATGTTGAAGAGCTCCAATACCACGACAACCAGTGTCAACGACTACGAAAAGGTGCATTTGGCGCCCACCCAAAAGGTTTTTCATTCGCCCACTTTCCCGATTCTTCCTATGAACCGAAATTATGTACTTATTATTATTGTTGATTTAATTTTTCATTTAAACTAAAATGTGTGTAGTTTTTCGTTAAGCTGAGTTTTGTATGAATGTCGAAGAATACCGATATATAAATGAACAGTTCGATGCAGCCATTAGTATCGAAAAGAAAAATCTAAATAAGCGAATCCGGTTTATTTTCGACCCGCTCAATAAAGAAAGCGCCGAGCTGCAACAAGTCGTTAAAGCTGCTTTATCGCATTACGAGACTTGGGCTTGTTGTTTCCGCAGTAATTGAGCAGGAGTTTATTAATCTTTTTAAAGACAAAGTGATCGAGCGTCTGGTTTTGCTTTCAAGCACGGATGAACGTCTTTGGAAGATTTTAGATTCAAATCCTATTGCCTTGAAGTCCAAAAGGCGGACATTAGAACAAAATGCGGTTGGGTTTTGGTCATCTCAGAGGCAGTTCCGTTACTTTGAAGAGATATCAGAGAAACTGTCTCCTATCGTGGAAAATACCTTAAAGGAGAAGCTGAGCCAGCCTGCAGATGGGGCCTTCGTTCGCATCAAAAAATACGTTTTTAGTTTTTTTGGATAAAGCACCAGGAAAAAATTATAACGCGGATTTTATAGCCCAGTTTTCTCCCCTCACTTTGCAGTCTATCGAAAGATCGAACGGGGCTTTCAATCTCTGCTTTATTAAATCGAGAGGGCTAAGCCCATCTTCTTCTTTTTTCGCGATGACTTGCCCATTGTAGTAGATTTCTCCGCTCAATGTATGCTCCATCCGTCGGCAGGTCGTGGTTTTTAAAATCAGCCTCAATTTGCCGTATAGTATGCTCTAGACTGCCTTCGGTTAGCTGGTACCCATAAACCTGTTCAATGTTTGTGAGCACGAGCTTAGCTTGATCTCGAGGGTTGGAAACCTCATCATGCAGCATGTTTCTATCATATTTTGGTGGCTCATTGCCCTCCACCGGGCCCTCGTCTGACCAAGGACAGGTATTGGACACCCAAGATGTCAATACTGTTGTGGGCATCGGCGGATATCGCGTCTGCAAGCCGGGATCCAAATGAGATAAAAAGTCAGCAAAAAGCTGATGATTGTTTTGGCAAAAAGATTTCACAGTCTCGTAGCCCTGCAGGAAGCTAGCGCGGTATTGCTGTACATTTTTTGTATCACGTTGTCCCCGTCCAACGGGCCCTCTTCTGTTTCCAAACGCCAACCTGACGAATCGCCAAGACCGCTGTCGCTGTCAATTGCAATTTCTAAGGCGGTCGATTTCTCAAAGTCGACTAAGTGTGGGTTAAGTGTAGTTTCCAGATCGATAGGGTGAGGCTGCAAATTGTGCGTCAAAATATTTTCTTGGTGAAGATCAAAGATGCCGAAAATTTCTGCCATCCCCTGCAGCTGGCCCATAGTTTGAAAAAACCGCTCTGCTTGTTGAGGAGTTTTAAAAGTGTAATCTTCTGGCTCGTGCGATAAATACTGCACATAGCCATAGTTTTTTCCATTTTCGTCGTCTATTTTTGGTAAAAAATCGTAGATCGGTAAAGAGAGGCTCTCCTCCGCAGTATTTTGGTTGTAAATGGAAAAAATGCTCTCTTTGGAATTGCAGATAGCGCTATCTGGTCGGATATCGCGGGGCTTGTACAGGATCTGTTCGGGCTTTTCGAGCCCCTCGACTGTAAAATGAAGAAAACAGGGGACGCCTGCCTGATGGTGTGTCTCTTTTCCTGTCACCTGAATTTTGTCTAACCTTATTGTTTGGCCAGCGAAAAAAGTATCCCCTATCTCGGCTAAGTCATTATTTAATCTGCGCTCCAAGATTGCTATGTTTTTTTCAAAATTATTAAATATATTTTCTAGTATTTCTTGTCTCTGCGTTGAATTTAAACTTTGATTTATCATCACGTTATAGATGTTGTTGTATAACATGTCTTGAGTGCTTTTGCGGCCTAAATGTTGATTATTTAAATGATCAAGAAAATGATCGATCGTTGCTCTAGTCTCCTTTGCAAACGCTGCCTTGTTAACTTCCCCGCCCAGCCTTTTTGGCTCGTCATAAGTCGTGCATAACTCCTTCAGCGTGGGCGGTGTCGAATCCGCCGGCCTGGGCGCCGATTTCCACGCTAAACCGATAGCCGCGACCATGACGGCCAATCCCGTAATCAGCAGGTTACCGCCCGCTTCGCGGGATAAAAAATTTTCTTGGATGAGCGCATGCGTTCCCAAAACACTCATCAGCACCCCCCTAAAAAGGCTGTGCGGTGAGTGGGGTTTTGGCGGAGAGTGGCGCTTACGGCTAAAGTTGTAGGCAGCAATCCTCTTCTATTTTGCTGTACGCCAACAGCACCTTCTCCTTCCCTTCTGCCAAGCTGAGGTAGAAAACCCTGCATCGTCTCCTTTAACCGGTCCATAGTAGGGCTCCTATGGGCGCTTTAAAAGCGATTGTTCCAAAGTTTTGATGCGTGGCGCGAGCTTTAGAGCCTCTTCAGGGAAATCCTGCAGGCTGGCTTTGGCTAGTTCTAGCGATTGCTTGGCTTCCTCTTGGCGTTCAAGCTCGCACAGGCCTTCTGCATTAAAAAGATGAGCAAGCGCCTGCTCTGGTGCCAGGAGTGCGGCCTGTGCGTACATGTGTAGGGCGTCTTCCGTGCGACCATACTGGTGTTCTAGCGTCCCAAGCGCGAGCCAAGTCTCAAAATAATCGGGGGCTAAAAAGGCGCAGAGAAATAGTAGGTCTGCGGCTTCCTTTTGCTTGGCGCCTGCTATCAATTGTCTGGCCATGCTGTAGAGAAGGCTCGCGCTTTGCTCAGAAAGGATAGTGGCTTCTGTCCATTGGTCTATTTCTTGGCACGCCGCTAAGAAATACGCGTGTTCTTCCTGCCCCATGCAGGTAGCCTGTGCTCTCATGGCGTTGAGGCCGCTTCGAAGACGTTGGTAAAAAGCCTCGATGTTCTCGTTCATTCTCGCTTTTTCTCTTTCAAATAAGTGGTGCCGAGAGAGAAATGGACTGCGCCTAGCCTCTTCCTCAGTGACCAGCGCAGCCATAACCTCTGCGAACTTATTTTTTAAATTATCAAAGAATGACCTATCCATATTACTATTATTTAAATTATTTACAATAAGTCAATTATTTGAAATTTTAATTATAAAAAATATTGTTGATGCTGATTTTTTAATATGAGCGACTCTCATGTCGGCACAGGGAAAAAGGCCCCTCAAAAAAATACGTTTTATCTTAGCGACCTCTCCGCACATCACCCCAAAAAAGCGTTTTTCACGTACTAGGTTTTTGCTGAAGAAAGCGAGAGCTCGCTCCCGCTTTCCAAAGCGCTCGCAGGCTTGCGCGCATTTCATCGATAGTTTTGTTTGATGGGCGGACATTTTGGCTACGTGGTCAAACGCACAAGCGGTGTAGCTATTCGTCTCGTTTCAGGCGGTAGACCTGAATTCTTAGGTTTTGTTGGTCGTAGGTTTGGTAGGCGAACTTCGTGCTGGGCAGGCCTGTTTTAAGTGCAAGAAGTAGTGCGGGGTTATTCGATTAGGCTCCATAGAGTATGCGCCATTTAGCCTCATTGAGTAGCAGAAAATCGAGAAGCGCCAGATGGTTCGGCGGCCGGTCAAAAAAAACCTTGGTTCATACAAAGCCAAAGCCGTTGCCGGCCATTACGCCTCCATTGGGCACATGTGTTTTTAACCAGCCGGCTACGGCTTTACAAGGTGCATACTGCCTGTCTGTATCAATGCCTCGCCAGACCACTAACATCGTCCACATTGCGTTGGTAGGGATATGGGCCCGCTTGGGTCTCTGTGATGGGCGTGAGGAATTCCACAGGCTGTTTCCCTATGGCTGTGCACTTTGTGGTCAGATAAGCTAAATAGTCACTGACGACAAAAAGCCTAGCAGCAAACGGACAACGTACTGCCAAGGTCGTTTAGTAAAAAGTAGGTCGTCACCGCTTTTTCACCCACCTAAAAGCGCCAAAATGAGAATGATTCACATTGATTAAGGATGCGCGCAAAAGTAGAGGCCGAACAAAAAACCGGCAGCAGCCATGGGCTAGTTTTGCGTTTGGACAACGCATAGGCCAATAGGGTGAATCCGCGGATGGATAGAAAAAAGATAAGGCTATTAGAGAAGCCGTTACAGGAATACTCCACCAGCGAACAGCACCAGTACCCCGGGCAAAAAAAAGGCGCTGATGGCTGTGTACACAGGCTCCAACCCCAGCCATCGGAAGAGGGCTTTCCATTAGCTAAATAAGCTTACTCTAAAACAGATCAAGCTGTTCGAACTATGCCCGAAAAAAACTTTCGGTTGATTGTGCATAGTTAACCTCTTCTCCTTTTAATCGCTGTTGTCGCGATCGAGTAGACCAAGCGGATAGCCATCGCGCTGATGATAAACAAGGCTGACAGGGAGTCGCCGAAACGGAATTACTCCATCTCGTCCCGACCAAATACGCTTAATCGGTAGCCAAAAAAGCCAACCAAACAACCGGTAGCGATTCCAAACATTTTGGCGAAATTCATAGCCACCAGGTGAGATAAATCCCAATGTGAAATTAAGGTTTGATACGTGAATAAGAAAACCGAGGTGTTTGCGAACATAGCGATCAGTGCGATGCCGGAAAAACGTGCGAAAGCAAACGAAGGCAGGGAACCTGCGCTATAGGTCCAACGCCTGTTGCAGAAGTAGCTGTTGACAGTGGCACAGCTGTTGGCAAACAACGAAATCAATAGCAGGCGCCCGCCCGAAGCAACGCCTGTAAAAAGGATCAACAGGTTGGTAATCGCCAGGTCAATCCCTGTGTTTAGCAGGCCTACTGTTACGTACCTAAAAAATTGTAGCAGTCCGGTTCGTAAAACGGGAGATAGCGACATCCATTCTGCCTATGGTGCAAGGGTCTCTCCATGCGAAATTCTCTATAAACCACTCACTTTAAGGAGCTAATATAAAAAATACTATCATTATTTAGTAGCCCGCGCGATCTTTTTACGCAACCTCTTGTGTGATAACGGCATGCCTTTCAGGTAGATCTGATCTGTTGACTTTTGATCGAAAGAGAGGTACCGTGTGCACTCGACAAACACAACAGGTAGTAGCCGCTTCAAAGGCAGACTACTACCCCTTGTGTTTGGTGCACGAACATCTTGATCATTAATAGTACGGGACATAACCTCATGACAAAGCCTACCTCTCGAGCAGTAGCCACTGCGCTTCGCACCTATCACAGACCTGTTATAGAAGGGGGCACCCTTCTTGAAAGCTGGGATCAAGTAGTTGACCGTGTTATTACCCACCAGCGTTGGCTGTGGGAACGTGCCCTTGGGCGCGACCTTAACGAAAGCGAGGGCCACGAACTTGAAGAGCTGCGACAACTCATCGTGGGGCGTTACTTGGCTCCTGCCGGTCGTACGCTCTGGCTGGGTGGGACTCCGCTTAGCAGAAAGCGCGAATCGTGCATGTTTAACTGTGCGTTCACGCATATTGAGACCGTTTATGATGTGGTTGATACCCTTTGGCTACTTTTGCAAGGGTGTGGCGTAGGATTCAAGCCGGTCACAGGCACTCTAAACGGCTTTCGCAGGCC
>CAYUJS010000035.1:0-20397 GCA_964445105.1 uncultured bacterium
GCCCTGGGGGCACAGCTGCAGCAAGCGAGCAGTCTTTAGCTGAAATGGAGAAGTCGTACGCTGGCTATCGCTTTTCTAAGGAGCGCAGAGTCCGTCTATAAGCCCCATTTTATCACGAATTTTCTACGTAATAGAGCGGTCCAAAACTACTGGTCCCAAATGAGTACGCTCCCCCTTCTCGCTCAACAAATTCGCAAGCAGCCCAGCGTCGTTATGAACTTTGCCCTTACGAACTCTTAGGAACTAGTGGCAGCACAGGGCGCGCTCTTTGAGCACAACAACCTAGCGCAACTCAAACTGATACCGCTCTTTTGGTAGATTGGCTATTTTACGATCCAAGAGTACGATGAGGTCAGTAGGCGCTATAAATTAGGTTTTCCCAATCGAGAGGTGCGCAAAGCTTTTTTAAATTTTGGTAGAGAAATCCCAGTAGCTCCCTTCAAAAAGAAGAAATCAGTCTCATCTTGCTCTCTATGCGTAGGTGAGGCCACGAACTCGCCCCAAGCCAAGCCTGCTGTCAGCCTTCGCTGAAGCCGGTTTCTTTGCGCGCTGCTGTGCAATTTAAACGAGGCAGGCCCTTAAGTCGGGAAAACGTAATATTTCAGAGCGCAAAGTGATCGTTTACCACAAAGATGGGTCTAAATGCCAAGAGCGCGACATCCCTGCTTAGCTTAAGGGTGCGAGATCTACGCTCACCAGATCAAGGCGGCTCCGCTGAGATTAGCTCGCTTGTCTCTTGGGGCGTTTTTCGACCACGCGTAGCTCCGGAGCATCTTCGATGCTCTGTAATTCGAGGTCATTATCGACAATAGATTGTGCGCCTTGTAACAGGTAGGAAGCAAGGAGCGCATCACCCTCATAGGACATCTCAACTGCCATTTCTCCTCCCCCAGAGGGTTGATTGCAAGTGATGAGGATGTAGCAAGCATGCTTCTTTGCTAATGTTCTCTTCACATCGCGGTGAAGGTCAGCTTTCATATACTCTCCAAGCGGGCTGAACCCCGGTTTGGGGTCGCAACTCTTGACATTACTGACCGGCTGAATTTAGTTAAAGCGGAATCGGATACAAAAAAATATTTACCATTGTGCTATCCCTTGATTACATTGTTGCTATGAGCAGGCAGCCTCCAGCCGCTTTTTATTCATCCCCAATATTTCTACAGCGTCTTGATCACAAAGATGCGTGGATAAATCGAAAAAAGTGGTGCAGCCTATTTGGGGGCGCGATTAGACGAAAGTTTCTGGACAAGGATTTTGAGAAAATTCTGCCCGTAGTGGCCAAGGACAATGCGTTTATTTCGCAGGTCATTTCGCGCAGGCGTAATCAATTGGAATTTACCGACTGTAGGCAGAGGCATTGCCATGCCCTTCGGAGGTATGGGTGTGAGTGGAAATCACCGTCCCTTGCCATACTGTGCAGTCGGCTAGTGTGCCTTATGCCGTTGCTTGTATCGAGAGAGCGGAGCCTTAAACAGGTTGTATAAGATTACGGTACTTGTTGGGGCGGAAGATCTTTCGTACGGAAATTAGGCAGCAGATTAAAGCTCGCTAGAGGTGCCGGTTTTTTCATAATCTCTCTCGCGTATGATCGTTTGCATGATTCTCGGTACGAAGTTGCGACAGTCGTTTATCGGACGTGCTGTTCGTGTTGATCTCTGCGCTTGCATGGGGGGTGTGGCCGCTTCGTGTGTGATGAACGCCACCTTGTGCGCGTGAACAATGCTCATGGCTGTCACTGCATAAGATCTGTGAGAAATAAATCGTTCTTGCGGTAAAGTGCAAATCCGGAAACTAACCACTAATCGCGATCATTATCAATAAAATAACAAGTTTGTTTACTGAAATCCTTGAAAGACGCGCTTTAACCTTGAAAAAATAGATTTATTTAGGTAGGATGAACGTCTTAAATCAATAACATGGATGGATTTAGCGTATGAACGTGGGCGGCTCATTCGGAGGTAATTACGGTGGCTATCGGGGAGGAGGCTCTTCCCAATATGGCGGCGGGCGCTCTGCGGGTCAGAGAGACCAGATGCACGCCCCTCGTCCGGCTATGCCTTACGGTGATCTTCTGAACGTGGCCTCGCTGGGCCGTCGTGAGCCGCTAGCTGACCGTTCTTCACCAGAACAAACCATCGACCGTTTCAAAAAGGGTCGTAATGCCTGCTGGGTGCTCGGCGCTATCAGTTTGTTTGCGTTCAGCATCATGGCGGCTCAGCCCGTCTTACTGCCGCTTTGCACCTTTGGGATGTGTTTTTCCAACGGCTGGAGCGACTGGCTAGAATTCACCACATCGATTCTTAAAATGAGCCTTTTTCCCGCTAGTTTGGGTGCCTTGTTTGTAGGCGTTGGTTTCTTCTGTGACCAGTCTCTGAAAGAGATAGAAGCACAGGCTGCCACACAGGACAAAACCAAACTGACGCCCGATCTGAGGGAGCTCGTGCTCCGACAAGGGCGCTCTAAATAGGCCCTTGGCTCTCGCTAAAAAAGGAACTGAGTCGCTAGCCTCATGCTCCTCTTTAGCCAAGGTTGCGAATTCCTCGCGGACTAAGCTGTTGTTAGCTCTCGCCGACCGGTTTTTCGCGGAAACTACTGATCTTTTTCACCTTTCTTCTAAGCGAAGACCAGCCTTTAGGTAGGCTTGCTTCTTCTCCATCGCGGCGCGTTCTTTAGCAGGATCGGATCGGTCATCTAGCTCGTGGATGTAGGCGAACTCGTGCGTTATTGCGCAGGGCTGCGCGCTTAGGTTGAGCAGGGTTTGCGCCTTATTTAAGTTGCTGGCGTGTGTCGTGGTGATCACGACCGCTGCTTGTACGGGCTCTGAGGCGGTTAGGTGGGGAGTGAACTGTTCGGCAGGCATATCCCGGAGGAGTCGGCTCACAAAGGCAGAGGCCTGCTGGTTTGGTACAACAATCAAAATCCGTCGGCTTTGACTAAATTGCTCATGGACAATCTCGCGCACACATTGGCATTTCGCTATGCTATGGGGGATGGTCCAGAAGTAGATGATTGGATTCATGAAATTCCTTCAGTAGTAGCTGTGTCTGTAAGGAAGCGCAGGAGATAATGCACTTAACCGCCTCTTCGACACTCATGTCGATCGCCTGCACCTCCTCACTGCGATAGAGAAGAATAAAACTGAGAGAGGGGTGCGGGGCCCCTAAAATCAACACGGAAACAGACTCCACGCCTAGCGGGGATTCTGTTGCGGACAGTGTTCTCATGGCGAGCCCGATCATGCGGGCCTTGTCATGAGGAAAAGGCACCAACACGGGTTTCTGCGCGTTTTTTTTCTCATTGCTGAACAGCAGATTAACCGCCTCTTGGGCCACTCTATAGATCCTGTTGATCATCGGGATACGGTGTAGAACTTTATCAGTCAAGCGGATGATTTGTTTGATAAGATACCAGCGCGCTAGCCATCCGACTGCGACCAGCGTGAAGAATAGAAGGATCAGGATGAAGATACGGCTTGCGTAGAGGAGGAGCTCGCGCGCTTGCGGGAGGTAAAGGTGGGTTTGGGAGGCTGGGAGCGTCTCCAATAAATGCGCCATAATCCCGCTGAAGGGTGCGGTCAATAGATGGATGGTAAAGTTCACCACCCAGATCGTGACGATCAAAGGCAGAAGTAGAGCCAAGCCAGCTAAAAATTTCTTCTTCATAGCATGTCGGGCGGTAGTACGATCCTGTTCATGGGAGCTGCGATCACGCCGCAAGAGATGATGTACTTGAACGCGTCTTCCACCTTCATGTCGAGAAAAATTACATCAACCGGGTCAAACAGCACCAGAAAGCCGGATGTGGGATTCGGCGTTGTGGGAACGAAGACAGCTATCATGCCGGTGCTGCTCTCCTTAAGGGTCAATGTAATGGAGGCTTGCGTCACGAATCCAAGGCTGTAGGTCCCTAACTTAGGGTAGGGAACCATCACGACCTGCTTAAATCCGCCCTTGTCGGAGCCGGCGACAGTGGTGATCACATCTTTAACGGTCCCATAGATAGAGCTGATGAAGGGGATTCTCCTTAAGACATACTCGCCGACACGCAGTAGAGAGTGCACAAAAAACCAACGAGTCAAAATACCCAAGGCGACCGTCACCACAAAGAGAACGATCAGGATTAAAATTTGGCTAAGTAGATGGACAAACTGTGGAGAGTCAAAAAAAACCAGGGGATTTTTGCCTACGCCGTAGTGCTCCAGCCCTGTCTGCACGATCCCTGCGAAAGGTTCTGTGAGTAGGTTGAACAGGAAACTCACAAGCAAAACAGTGACAGCCAATGGGAGCAGAATGACTAGGCCTGTGACAAAGCACTTTTTCATGGGGCCAGTCTAACAGGAGCGGTTGGTTAGCGCAAGAGAGATTGAGGCCAAGGCAGCGGCTATCTTTTTTTTGGCTTAGCAGTGTGCTTGGAGCCTTTTTTATCTTTGCGCCTGTCCTTTTTGTGGACCACTGGCCTTTTTGTTTGGTGCTCCGGTTCTGTACCGGGAGCTAAGTACCAGACGCTATGCAACAAGATTAGGTCGATGGCCTTCAAGATGACAAAAATGCGGTCCCCGGAACGATAACAGGCTTCTGTGCGCCGTCCGACAAGGCACTTGCGCTTTTCGTCGTAGACAAAGTAGTCGTTATCCAGCTCAGAGACATGTAAAAAGCCTTCGACCATGAGGTCTAGCACTTCGAAGGAAATACCGAACGGTTTAACGCGGGTGACAACGGCTTCGTACTGCTGCAGGGGCTCCTCGATATACTTAGCGTTCAACAAGCGCAGTTTTTTCAGCAACAGAACATTGTTTTCTGCTTTAGCGCTGAGGCGCTCTTGTTCCGAACAGCGGCTGCAAATCGCTTCTAGGTCGGTCTCTGGATCGGCTTCTTTGAACAGAATACGATGGATAACCAGATCCACATAGCGCCGGATGGGGCTGGTAAAGTGGCAGTAGTGCTCCAAGCCAAGACCGTAATGGCCGATGTTTTCCGGAGAGTAGATAGCAAGGCGCATGCTGCGAATATAGCTAGTAGCCAGATAGGGGCCGTAGGGGGTGTTGACCGCCTCTTGGAAAAGGACCTGTAGTTCTGCTGGTGTAGGATGATCGGAAATATCAAAGCCAAAAGCGGCGGCTAAGGCGGCGAACTCGCGAATGTTGTCTTCGGCGGGCTGCTCGTGCACGCGGTAGGTTAGGCCTGTACCGGCTTTTGTCAAATGCCAGGCCACGACTTCGTTGGCTTTGAGCATAAACTCTTCGACCATCTGGTGGGTGATGTCGTATTGGACTACTTGCGTACCCTGAGGCACGCCTTGAGGGTCTACAAGGACGATTAGATCAGGTAGCGAGAACTCGATGCTGCCGCGCACAAAGCGCTGCTGTTTGAGGAGTTGGCAAAGTTCTACCATTAGTTCTAGAAGCGGTTTTAAAGGGCTTTTTTTCACCCCATCCAGCACTTCTTTGGCTTCGCCATAAGAGAATCGCTTGGCGCTCTTGATCACAGAGCGGTGGATTTTGTAATCTTTTAGTGTTCCTTCAGGGTCAAATGTCATGAAGACAGTGGCGGTGAGGCGATTGACATCGGCTTTAAGGCTACACAAGTTGTCGGATAGTTCTGAGGGGAGCATAGGGATGCAGGTGCCAGGGAAGTAGGTAGAGTTACACCGGATGCGTGCTTCATCATCGAGCGCTGTCCCTGGCTTCACGTAGTAGGAGACGTCAGCGATGTGTACGCCGAGATGGTAGTTGCCCTCCTCGTCCTTGGACAAGGAGAGAGCATCGTCGAAGTCTTTGGCGGTCTCTGGATCGATGGTTACGCAGGTGAGTTCGCGTAAATCTTCTCGATCTTTGAGCGCTGAGGGAGCAACGCGCGATCCCAGCTGAACGGCCTCATCAACTACCTTGTGCGGGAAGGCGGCTCGAATTTCAAACTCTTCGATGGCTGCCGGGATGTCTGTGGCAGGATCGTCAATATGGCCGATGATGTGGGAGGTGCGGCAGTAGGTCTGGCTCTCTTTTGACCCCCAGCGCAAGACTTCCATCACCACGCGGTCGCCTACGCGATGGTTCCATTCAGCGGGTTCGACCTTAACGCGCTGGCTTTCGCCAAGCAGCGGCACATACGCAGTGACTTCACCTTGGGCATCTACGGAGCGAATAATACCGGCGATGTGTGTGCGACTGCGCTCTAAGATAGCTTCAACGCGGCCTTCGGGTCCTTTTTCGGAAACGGGGCCGCTTGCGATGCATACCTCGACGCGGTCACCGTCGACTGCATTTTGCGTCAGATGTTTGGGAATGAAGATGTCCTGCGGGAATCTTATAGGGTCATCCGGATGAAGAAAGCCGAAGCCGCGAGGGTGCATGCGCATGATGCCGGGAACGCTGTTAGCGGGTGCGGCCTCGCAGGCATAGCGGCCATCAATTTGTTGCACCTCTCCCTCGGAGACCAGGTTTTGCAGCACATCGCGGAAAGCTTTTTCGTGCTGAGGCATGATATGCAAGCGCTCTTTGAGTTCCGCGGCGGTGAGCGGTTTGTATCCTTTGCCGCCGACAAACTGCCGCGTGACACGCAGAAGGTTTTCAAAGAGGCGCTGATCTTTTGTTAGTTTTACCATAGGCTGCTACTATAACAGCCCTTTTGCTTTAAGGGAAATGGTGAAAAGACTTTATCAGCAGTTCCCGCTAAAAAAAGAAGCCGACTGGCTGCGCCACCAGCCTCATTGTACTTCTCGAAGGCTACACTAAGCCTGCTGTCAGCGCTCGCTGAGCCGATTTTTTCTCTATACGTGCTGATCCACTAAAATCGTATTGCCATCTGGATCGACGATCATAAAGTTAGCCGGGCCAGTAGAGCTCTCGTCTGCTTCTGAAACTATGCTTACGCCGCGGTCCTTTAGCTGACGCTGCAACTCTCGGACGTCTGTGACATCTCCGACACCAAAGTCTGGGCTTTTTGGCAATTGAGGAGACGCCATGGGCGCCATCCAGACTCCTCTATTTTAGGTTTAACTTAAGGGCGATCGGTTGCTATACTGGCGGTTTATTTTTATGACAGGTTAGGGAAAGATGACACAAAAACCGCTGCGGTATGACCACAAGGTAATAGAAAAAAAATGGCAAGCTTATTGGAGCGAGCATAAAACGTTTAAAACGGAAAGCATCTCTAAGAAGCCAAAGTATTACGTTTTGGATATGTTTCCCTACCCCTCCGGTTCAGGGCTGCATGTGGGGCACCCTGTCGGCTACACAGCTACAGACATCGTCGCGCGCTTTAAGCGTTTGAAGGGCTTCAACGTGCTCCACCCCATGGGCTGGGATAGTTTTGGGCTGCCGGCTGAGCAGTACGCGATTCGCACGGGCACCCATCCTGCCGAAACCACGCAAAAAAACATCGATAACTTTCGTCGACAACTTCAGGCCTTAGGCTTTAGTTACGATTGGGATCGCGAACTGGCAACCAGCGAAGCCACCTACTATAAATGGACCCAATGGATCTTCACCAAACTATATGAGCGCGGCCTTGCCTACGAAGCCGAAGCGTCGGTGAATTACTGCCCGGCTCTGGGTACGGTTTTGGCAAACGAAGAGGTCGAGGATGGTAAATCAAAAGAGGGCGGCTTCCCTATTGTGCGTAAACCACTTAAACAGTGGGTCCTAAAAATTACGGCCTATGCCGATCGCCTTTTAAAAGATCTGGATCTTCTCGATTGGCCTGAGGGGCTAAAAAAACTGCAAGTTAACTGGATCGGGCGCAGTGAAGGAGCCCAGGTAGAGTTTGTCGAACCTAGCACCAATGAGCGTATTTCCATCTTCACCACCAATCCAGAAACGCTTTTTGGTTGTACCTATTTAACGCTTGCGCCTGAGCATCCCCTGGTGAAACAGATCACCACGCCGAGCCAGCAGACCGAAATGGAGGCCTACTTGGCGCAAGCAGCTTCTAAGAGCGATCTAGACCGCACCGATTTGGCCAAAGATAAATCGGGCTGCTTTACCGGTGCTTATGCAATCAATCCGGTCAGCAAGGAGCAGCTTCCGATCTGGGTGGCGGACTATGTGCTGATGAATTACGGCACTGGCGCTGTAATGGGTGTTCCGTTACACGATGATAGAGATTTTGAGTTTGCGAAAAAATTTAGCTTGCCTTCTGTAGCGGTGATCGATCCTCAAGATGCGGTTTCTTGTGAAGAGCGCCAAAAGATTTTGGAGGGAGAGCTATGCTGGACGGGGGAAGGTGTCCTTTGCAATAGCACTGCTGGAGAGCTCTCGCTCGATGGGCTCGATCGACAAGAGGCGCGTAAAAAAATCACCGCCTGGCTGGAATCCAGCGGGCTTGGCAAAGCAACGGTGCACTACAAGCTGAGAGATTGGCTTTTCTCGCGCCAGCGGTATTGGGGAGAGCCAATTCCTATTTTAACCTTTGAAGATGGCTCAAAACGCATGTTAGGGCTAGATGAGCTGCCGTTGATGCCTCCTCAGGTTGAAGATTACAAGCCCTCAGGTGACGGGCAGAGTCCGTTGGCAAAAGCTAAGGATTGGGTAGAAACCATAGATGGTAAAACGGGCCTGCCCGCGCGACGCCAAACGCATACCATGCCTCAGTGGGCGGGTTCTTGCTGGTACTATCTGCGGTTTTGCGACCCCCATAACGATCTACAAGCGTGGGATCCGGAAATTGAAAAATATTGGATGCCGGTGGACCTATATGTGGGCGGGGCGGAGCATGCTGTGCTGCACCTGCTGTATAGCCGTTTTTGGCATAAGGTCCTTTACGATTGCGGGCTGGTGTCTACGCTAGAGCCCTTTCAAAGTTTGCGCAACCAAGGGTTGATTGCGGCCAATTCGTATAAGGATGCCAACGGCCTTTACGTAGACGTGGAGCAGGTCCAGGAAAAAAACGGGCGTTTTTTTCACAAAAATAGCGGTGACCAGCTTGAGATGCAGGTTGAAAAA
This sequence comes from uncultured bacterium, assembly GCA_964445105.1. GTDB lineage: Bacteria > Chlamydiota > Chlamydiia > Chlamydiales > JAJFMA01 > CAWBNS01. The sequence goes on from CAYUJS010000035.1 coordinate 8,939, forward strand.
ATGTCCAAATCTAAGCTTAACGGGGTGAGCCCGGACGAGATTATCGAAGAGTTTGGAGCTGATGCTTTGCGCCTTTACGAGATGTTTATGGGTCCGCTTGACAAAGAAAAAATTTGGAATACGGATGCCGTGAGCGGCTGCAAGCGCTTTCTTAATCGGTTTTTTGACATGGCGATGTCAGAGAAAGTTTGCGATGAAGAGAGCAAGGAAGCAAATCGGCTCGGGCATCGATTGATTCATGGTGTGGAAAAAGATGTCGAAGCGCTGCAATTTAACACGGCGATTGCCAAAATGATGGAGTTTATCAATGACTTCACCAAACTGGATAAATATCCAAAAAATGTCCTGCAGATGGCTATACAAGCGCTTTCTCCTTTTGCGCCCCATGTGGCGGAAGAGTTGTGGGAAGCCCTGCAAGGCGCAGGGGAGCTAAGCTACCACCCATGGCCTCTGGTGGATCTTAACTACCTTCACGAAGAGCGCATGACCTACGTGGTGCAGGTTAACGGCAAAGTGCGTGGCCGCATGGAGATGGATCGCGATCTCAGCCAAGAACAGGTGCTAGCGGTAGCGCAAGCGGATGCTATGGTAGCCCGCTATTTGGATGGCAAAGAGGTACAAAAGCTTGTGTTTGTGCCCAATCGCTTGCTGAACATTGTGGTCGGGGAGCGCTGACCTATAGCTTTTTCTGGGCGACCAGTGCGAGAAAGAGCGGGAATTCGGCGCGCGCGCGGTTCTCCATCGTTGCGTTAGCTCCTTGGCTTTTTTTATTAGAGCACCACTCTTCTAACCGGACGATGGCGCAATCGGCAGCAAAGAGCCACTGGAAGTAGCTTTGCAGCGGATGATGGTAAGACCAGGTGGTTTCGGATTTTTCGCCTTTGGCCGGTTGCATCTGAATGGGTACTTCCATAGGCGAGAGGTATCGGTCTAGGCGGCGGTATTGACATTTTTTCTGCTCGTCTATGCCCCATGAGGACTGGCGAGGGATTCGAAAGCAAGGGTGGTTGAGTACGAGGATCAGTCGTCCGCCTGGTTTGAGGCAGGCTGAGGCATTTTTCAGCACGGCAGCGGGGTCTATCACGTTTTGCAGTGCCAGCAGAATAGTCGCGCAATCGAACAGGTGCGGTGGCTGATAGGGAAGCGTGATATCCTGCACAATAAACTGGTGTTTCGGATTTTTAGCGTACTCTCGGGCCTGCTCGATGAGGTTGGCGGCGACATCCATGCCCAGGTAGTCGATCTGCTTTGCGAGGTGCCTGGAGAGTATGCCTTGTCCGCAGGCAAGGTCGATTAGTGATTTTGGCTGGTTTTCGGCGATCAGCTTGAGTAAGTTTGGCAGAATGACTTCGCGGTGGTAGTAGTGCCCTTCTTGCCCGACGAGTTCGTCATACCAGCGTTTCGATCTAGCCCATGAGGTTTTGTGTTCCATGGGTGCTATTATGTCGGAACGGCAGTTGTCTGAAAATAGGAATCGTGGGGCACGGGCGATTCCCGAAATGTAATTTCGAAAAGTTTTATACGGACGGCGAAAGTGAAAGCCTTGCTTCTGAGCCCGCCCGCTCCTTTTTTTTAGCCGGAACTGCTGCGCGACAACTAGGGATGTTTGTATTTAATCTCCTAGCATGAGTTAATCTCTCTTCCATGCATTTGAGAGGATTTTCGATGACAGCGATCGTTTGGTTTAAGCAAGATTTACGGCTAGAGGATAACCCAGCCTTAGAAACCGCTATCAAACGCGGGGTGACAATTCCCGTTTACATATTGGACCCAACAGAGCCCCTTGGAGGCGCGTCTAAGTGGTGGCTGCACCATTCGTTGGCGAGTCTGGCCGAGGATTTAAAGAAAATCGGGCTGCAGTTAATTTTGCGCCAGGGAGATCCACAGCACGAGCTTGCTGCGCTGGCACAGGCTGCAGGGGCGACGCATATTTTTTGGAATCGCCGTTACGAGCCTTGGGCCATTCAGCAAGATCCCCGGACCGAGTCCGCCCTTATAGGACTAGGCCTAAGGGTGGAAACGTTTAACTCGGCGTTGCTCTATGAACCTTGGACGATTGCCAACCAGCAGGGTAAGCCTTTTCAAGTATTTACACCTTTTTGGCGCAGTTGTCTTGCGGACAGGTCGCCGTCAGCTGCCGTCCCGGCCCCTCATAGTGCACGCGGATATCTAGGCAAAATCGCCTCGAAACAATTGCAAGAGCTAGATTTGCTGCCTCGCATCCCTTGGGATAAAGGGATTGCGCAGGGTTGGCAGCCGGGCGAAGTTAGTGCGCGTAAACGTCTGCACTCTTTTATAGGGGCTGGTTTAGATGAGTACCCAGAGCTGCGCGATCGTCCGGATAGAAATGGTATTTCGCGGATGTCGCCCCATTTGCATTTTGGAGAGATCAGCCCGCGGGTGATCTGGCGTGAGGTATCGAAGAGTTCTTCAGTCGCCTCGGCGGCGTACCTGCGGCAATTGGGTTGGCGCGAGTTCGCGCACCATTTGCTGTACCATTTCCCGCGCACGCTGGACCAGCCTTTGCGTCAGGAGTTTACTGCATTTCCCTGGGAAGAGCGGCCGGACTGGCTACGAGCGTGGCAGACAGGCAAGACCGGTTACCCGATTGTCGATGCGGGCATGCGCGAGCTGTGGACAACAGGTTGGATGCATAACCGCGTGCGCATGATTGTGGGCTCTTTTCTGGTCAAGGATCTAATGCTGCCTTGGCAGGCAGGCGCCAGCTGGTTTTGGGATACGCTGGTGGATGCTGATGGCGCAAATAACACGCTGGGCTGGCAGTGGATTGCTGGGTGTGGTGCCGATGCAGCCCCTTACTTCCGCATTTTTAACCCGGTTACACAGGGTCAAAAGTTCGATCCGCAAGGTTTGTATGTACGGAAATGGGTTCCGGAAATAGCACGATTATCAGACAAATGGATCCATTGTCCGTGGATGGCCCCGACTCCTGAGCTGTGGGGCGTTGATTATCCCGGCCCCATCGTAGACCATGGCCAAGCGCGTCTCAAAGCATTGGCGGCTTTTTCAGAACTAAAATGTAAAACGAATGTCGTTGACTAAAGGAACGAAATGCAAAAAGTTATCCTGAAACGCGGCAAAGAGAAGGCCCTACGCCTGCGCCATCCTTGGATTTTTTCCGGCGCTGTAGCTTCTGGCGGCAAAGGCACCAAAGGAGATTTATTGCCTGTGCATGACTGTGAGGGGAAATTCCTTGGCACTGGCTATTTCAACGAAAAATCTTCTATTATCGGGCGTATGGTCTCATTTGATGAGACGGAGCCTTTGGTAGCGATGGAGCGACATTTAGACCTAGCGCTGGCTCTACGCAAGCAGTTTTTTCACGAGGAGTTGACAAACGGGTATCGACTGGCCAACGGCGAGGGAGATTTTCTGCCCGGCCTTATTATTGACCGCTATGGCGATACCCTCGTCATGCAGATAGGCACGCTCGGCATGGACAGGCTGCGCGGTTGGTGGGTAGATTTATTGCAGGCCAAGCTACAACCGGCGCGTATCTATGAAAAGTCCAACGCGCCCGCACGCCAAGAAGAGGGACTGGAGGCTGCAGAGGGCTGGCTGGCTGGCGATCCCTTGGATGAGGTGGAAGTTTGTGAGCATGGAATGCGGCTACAGGTGCCGATAGTACATGCCCAAAAGACGGGGATGTTTCTTGACCACCGGGAAATGCGGCAGTTGGTTAAAAAGCTGGCGCGGGGGCAAAGCGTGCTAAACTGTTTTGCGTACACAGGCGCTTTCTCTGTAGCGGCTATGCAGGGGGGCGCACTCGCCGTTACTTCAGTGGATATTTCGCAAAAAGCTCTCTTGCTAGCGGAGCAAAATCTTATGCTCAATGGTTTTTTTGACCAAAGCTGCCTAGCAATGGATGTGTTTGAGTTTCTTCGCAAAGATTCCTTAGACTACTCGCTCGTCATTCTCGATCCACCGGCGTTTGTGAAAAAACGTCACGACGTGGTCGCAGGTTGCAGGGGATATAAAGACATCAACCGCTTAGCTATGCAGAAGATGCCCGCGGGGAGTTTGCTATTGACCTCTTCCTGTTCACAATTTATAGATGACACGCTTTTTCAGCAGGTGGTGTTCCAGGCAAGTATCGAGGCGGGTCGAGAGGTAAGAATCCTCGATCGGCACCATTTTGCGGCTGACCACCCAGTTAACTTGGCACACCCTGAGGGAAATTACCTAAAAAGTTTGCTGCTTTACTTGGTTTAGCTCAAAAACGATCGCCAAACCACGCGTACAAGCTAGCTTTGATAGGCTTTTGCGCTGCTTGTTCCTGCTCGCGCCTCTTTCGACAAAACGGGCATGCGGCTCAGATTGGGGCGCGCGCTTTACCTAATAACTGCGTGCACAAGCGTGCTACCGGCAGCGAAATTGCTGGAAAAGCACGCATATTAGGGCGAGGACGGTGTCACGACAGGGCTCACATACCAACTATCAAAGACTACGGCTTCGGAGCAGGCGCCTACTTCTAGGATAATTTGGTTCCCCCAGCTACCCATTAACTCGTAAGGGATTGCGTCTGTACAATTTTCGCAAATTTCCCCAGGCCTAGCGATGATTGGGTGCCACGAGCCGATCCAACAGTTGTGCCCTTGGCCGACAATTCTCAATCCAATGCTGTGGATTCTTTCCTCATCTTCATTGGGTGAGGAGAGGATCACAGATCCCTCTAGCCCCCAAAGAACTGTTTGATTGTCATTCTCATCAATAAATTCCTCGTTTATGACGTCAAGACAGATCCGAAGGACTTTCGCGTTAGGTAATTCACCTCTGAATTCATACTGACCCGGTTTCCTGAAGAAAAGAGAATTGGTTGGGGGCAAGCGGCGAGTGGGGTCCATGTACAGCTCCTATAATGAACAACTATATTATGTATAAGGTTCTGTTATTTGTATATTACTTAACAGCAAGCGAAAAACTATCAAGTGGGTTTGCCCCTCGCTCTAGCTTACTAAGTTACTGTAAGGGGTAGCAGTTTCGGGAATAAACCGTATGTTTTCCGCCAATTGCTGTCCGGATCCAAGCCAAACTTGTCCCTTAGCAAGCGGATCCGGAAATGAAAATTGATCTGGCACTTTATGGTCAAAATACGTCAGCACCCTTGAATGCGCGCCGTCTGCTTTGCTAACATACTTGTCCGATTTGCCAAGGGGCATATTCAGCTCCTCCCGGGCTTTGTCTGCCCAAATTTTTGCTATTTGGCCCATTGGGCCTGCGGCGCGTTTAGCTCGACTGGGAACGGAGCTATTTGCTTCGACGGACCCTTGGAGAGGGCTTGCGCTGCTTGAGGATCCGAACCTACTGTCGGCAGCGGAACTGTTTGATGCAACGAGCCTGGACTTAGGCCTCTCAGACTGATCACTGGCCCCGCCCATAGGCAAACCGGGCGAAGGTGGATTAGATCCCCAAGACCGACTGCCAGGGTTCATATTGCCCGGGAGCAAAGCAGATGGATGTGTTTGAGTTTCTTCGCAAAGATTCCTTAGATTACTCGCTCGTCATTCTCGACCCACCGGCTTTTGTCAAAAAGCGTCACGATGTGGTCGCAGGTTGCAGGGGGTATAAAGACATCAACCGCTTAGCGATGCAAAAGATGCCAGCAGGCAGCTTGTTATTGACCTCTTCTTGTTCGCAATTTGTAGATGACACGCTTTTTCAACAGGTGGTGTTCCAAGCAAGTATCGAGGCGGGCCGAGAGGTAAGGATCCTCGACCGGCACCACTTTGCGGCCGATCACCCGGTTAACTTGGCGCATCCTGAGGGAAATTACCTAAAAAGTTTGCTGCTTTACTTGATTTAGCTCAAAAACGATCGCCAAATCACGCGTGCAAGCTAGCCTCGATGGGCTTTTGCGCTGCTTGTTCCTGCTTGCGCCTCTTTCGACAAAACTGGCAGGCGGCTCAGATTGGGCCGCGCGCTTTACCCAATAACTGCTTGCCCAAGCGTGCTACCGGCAGCTGTAGCTTGCTCGAAAAGCACGCATATTAGGGTGAGGGCGGCGTCTTGATAGTGCTGACGTACCAACTATTGAAAGTGATTCCGTTGGGGTAAGTGCCCACGTCTAGGATAGTTTGGTTGCCCCAGACATCCAATAGCTCGTAGGGGATCTTTTCTGTGCAATTTTCGCAAACGCCAGGCCTAGCCATGATTGGGTGCCAAGAGCCGATCCAACAGCTATCTCCTTGACTCAAAACTTTCAATGCAATGCTATGGATTTTTTCTTCGGTGGGCGACGAGAGTACCATGGATCCTTCTAGCCCCCAGAGGGCGATAGCATTATCTTCTTCATCGATAAATTCTTCGTGCATGATGTCAAGGCAGATCCGTAGGGTTTTTGCATTGGGCAATTCACCGCTGAATTCGTACCGGCCTGGCTGGGTAAAGAAAAGAGAATTGGTTGGTGGCAGACGGCGGGCGGGGCTCATGCTCAACTCCTAGTTGATGGATATACGTTAAAAATATTGTTCACTTTATGGATGCTGCTTGTAGGTGGATAAACATAATGTAATTGCGCTTCATTTAGGGCGGGTAGTGCCTGGAGCAAAAAAAGCTTACCCCAAAACCATTCTTATTCCGCTGCATTTTTTCGAACCGCTAAATCGCTGTAAGGGGGGTCGGTTTCGTCGATAAACCGTATATTCGTCGACGATGGGCGTCCAGATGCAAGATAGACCTGCCCCAAAGCAAGCGGCCCCGGAAATGAAAATTGATCTGGCACTTTATGGTCAAAATACGTCAGCCCCCTTGAATACGCGCCATCTCTTTTGGCAACATGCTTGTCCGATTTGCCAAAGGGCATATTCGACTCCTCCTGGGCTTTATCTGCCAAAATTTTTGCTATTGGGCCCATCCGGCGTGCGGCGCGTTTAGCTCGACTGGGAACGGAGCTATTTGCTTCGACGGACCCTTGGAGAGGGCTTGCGCTGCTTGAGGATCCGAACCTACTGTCGGCAGCGGAACTGTTTGATGCAACGAGCCTGGACTTAGGCCTCTCAGACTGATCACTGGCCCCGCCCATAGGCAAACCGGGCGAAGGTGAATTAGATCCCCGAGACCGACTGCCAGGGTTCATATTGCCCGGGAGCAAAGCAGGCGGACTAGGCTCTTTAAATCTTGCTGCTACCTCCGTAGGCCAATAGACACCTTCTAAGGTGGCTAGGTGCGGTTCTGGGACTGACTCAGCGACTGTAAGGATTTTTTTATGAGCTAAAATCGATACGCTCACCCTTTCTGATGATAGGCTCTCTAGGTTTGCTTTTCCACGACTAGTAATGTAAGGACAAGCGACCGTAAAATGTGGGTGAGCGACGCGATTCTGCTGTTCTCTTTTAGAATTATGAACATCGATGGCGGCAACCATACCTTTAATAAACCTCGTTATCTGCTCTCCACTATAAATAGCATCGTCGAATAAGACAATATTTTCCGGAAAGTCTGCCGTGTCCCTCATGTTTTTGAGGTGTACATCCAAAACTAAGGGTATCGTAGGAAAGCGGTACAGCTCCTTGTCTAAGTCCTGTGCGATCATTGCCATCCAAAGATTGCTCTTGCCCTTCTCGACAGCCGCCGAAAAAGGCTTGTTGCCCATCGAAACGCTAAGATCCTCCAGGGTCTGGCGAAAACTTTCTTCAAATTGATCTTGGCTGATGTGCACAATTCCTTCGGTAAGCGCTTTGACAGCTTCTTGCATCTTGGGGTCTGTATGCGCCGCGATCCATTCATTTTTTTTATCCTCAATGATGCTGTTAGATCTCGCCGGCCTTGGAACTGCTACCGCTATCGCTGGCTGAACCGAGCCTGGGACAGCTACGGACAGGGGTTCTGCGCTCGAAGAACTGGAGCTTGATTGCGAGAAAGGGCTCCTGATTTCGCTGCTAAGGCTCGGTGAATGCAACCTGGGGGAAATCTGTAAAATGCCTAGGGCTATGCTCTGTGTTTGGGAGTCTGTCTTGTTTTTAACATGTGCCACATGATCCGCTAAAGGCTTCGGCGTTTCTGCTTGCGACGGGTCGAGTATGTGTTGTTGGAAGAGCGGCGCCAATGACTCGGAGGAGCTAACAACAGGTTTCGGTTTGCTCGCCTCAGGTTGCTCCTGAAGTGGCTGCGTGATTTTAAATTTACTAGTTGGTTCCATACGCACCGCCTATTTGTTTTAATTATATCAAATTTTTTATTTTCTTATTATTAACAAATCATTATTTTTATTAATTGATTGTTAATTTACATATTAATATAATTAATTTTTGAATTAGGCGGTGTTTGTGAGTTTATTATGGATTCTATCCGTCAATTGCTTGGGTTTAAAGCCGAGGTAGCCGGGCAGCCTTCTGTAGGCCGGTCCCCAAGCTCTGGGGAGGTGAAGAAAGCTTCCTCTGAGATTAGAAAAGTAATCAGTCAGTGCATGGAGAGCTTAAAAGCTGCCGGTACAACGCATGCGCAGCTTTTGGTGGGAAATGTGGGCGACTTCAGCCAGCTAACGAATGCGCTAGATGCCAAGGCGATGTACGGAGCTTACGATGGTGCAAAAGTCCAGCAGCTTGAAAAAACACAAGTGCAGATGAAGATTTGGAGCTCAGACGAAACGCGGGAGCTGCTATCGGCTAAAGCGAGCGTGTATGTGCAGCTTGGTGTTGCTCATCGTAAAGGAGCGGACCTCACCGTTTTTTGCTGGGCGTACAGAAAACCTTACTTAGCTTTTACCTAGGCGGGCGTGAGCGAGCCCTGTGCGATTTGGTGGTAGAATACGCTGGGGAGAATGGCGTACCGGAAGGCCAGTTAAAGGCCTTTATCGAGGCTTCCAGCAAAGCGGATTTTATGCGGCTGGCGGTTCAGTTCTTGAATTAAAAATTAATAAGAGGCTTGTATGGAGATCACACACTCAAAAGGCTCACCATTTCATGGCAAGGCATCGATCGTTCCTAAAGAGGCTATAAAAGCAGCCAAACAGGATATTGCAGAAACTGTAAGCTCTAGTTTTGAGGCTTTGCAAAGCGAGGCGGCGCGTACCCATGCCGATATTTTGCTGGGCGATCGCACTGATGCTAGCTATCCGATCAATAGGCTCCAGGTAAAAGTCCGGCAAGCAAAAGCAAAACTAGAACAGCTTAAGAGCCAGTATGGCTTTCAGAGTAATAATCGCGTGCAAGAACTACTGGTCAAAGGGGAATTGCAGGTGGCCCAGCTTGAGCGGGCAGTGGAAGCCCTGCAGGTGTTTAACACGCCGGAGGGCAAGCACGTTCTGAAGGCGAAAAAAGAGGTCATAGAACTCCTAGGCCAAGCACACAAAAAGCCTAAGGAGGCTGCTTGCCTGCTCGTAGAAGCACAAAAGAAATTGCATATGGCCTTCCCTTCTGCGGGCAATGTGCTGCTTGCTAGGGAAATGAGCGCCCTTCAAAGACGTTTGGGCTACCAGGCTAATTGGCAATTGACCCTGACAGCGCCTGAGGCAAAATTATTCAAAACCTACCAAGAACAGGATCACAAGCTAAAACTCGGTAGTAAGAGCTTAGAGAGGTATTGTTCCGTCGTGTCTAAAATTTATGCCACGCGTTTTATTAATGGTAGCGAGGGGCGAGAAACAGACTGGCTTGCCGCGCAAGAGCTAGGTGGCCAAGCGGAGATCAGAGAGCTAGTCGTTAGTTTTACAAAGCTGCACCGTGGAACTGAGCTTAAGCTCATGCCGAAAGAGCTTGTAACAACAAGCGCTGGGGCTCTTATCAAAAAGATGCACTACTTAGCCAAAGAATGCCTGAAAAGCCTGGATGAGCTTCAAGTCGACAAACATGACCTGGTACAAAACCCCTCCGACGGTTTGCGTGAGCGCCTTGAGTTGGGAACCAAGAGTAGGGTGGACCGCTCCCAGGAACAGCTAGCCAAGTACGAGGAAAGTATGGCTTTCCTCAGTGCTAAGGGACAGCGTAAAAAGCTCGTGAAGCGTTTAGAGGCCAAGAGAGCCGAGATACTTGCCAGTATCGCGGTGCTGCACTCAACTTATTCGGTGCTTGGAGAGGCTTCACAGGATATTCGCAATGCGATTTTAGGCCTAGAGCAACACAAAGTACTACAGGAAATTTTTTCTTCTCTGCGGCGCGTTAGAGTAGACAAAGGTGTCCAGCTAGATGCGGGAGCGAAGGTCCCAGAGGTCCGCAAAGCACTGGATAAGTTAATTTCTAAGCGAGGGACGGAATGCACGCTTGTACATACATTAAAACAACAGTTCACGCAGATAGCTGCCGATGCCTTGTCCTCGAAGAGCGGTAGTAAGAAGTTGCTGAGCGGGATAAAAAAAGTTTCCTCCAGCGAAGAACGGGCCTTCAAACGGTTTGTGAGTGTGCTGTCGTTGCAGGTGGAAGCGTATGCGTTTGCTACAGAAACCACGAAGAGCCAGATTGAAAGTAACATGGCCCGCTTACAAGAAGCGATAGATGCAAACCCCAAGCTGAAAAACGACCTGCTCATCCAAGAGTTGATGAGAAACTGGAGTTTGGACTAGTTTCTAGCGTTCGCTTAGTCGGCAGATCGAGCAGAATGCTCCAAGCTCTCGCTAAGGATGAGGCGTGATTGAGAGTACAATGATTTGGTTTTTTTCCGCTCCATAACGCCAAAAAATTCGATACGCTCCCGGCGTGCGGTTCTGGGCATAGGATTCAAAAACTTTATAGATTATAGATTTGGAGAGCTCGAAATATTCATGTGTGCACAATCCCGGGTGGCACAGGTCTAGCTCCATGAAGGCTAGCGCCTTACCTACAGCTTTATATTGAATATGTTTGGAGCGGCCCTGCGCAAGATTGGCGAGCTGTGTTTTTGCAAGATCAGTAAATTTCAGCCTAAACTTCTTCATCCTCATCCAACAAAAACTGAGACATTTCTATGTTTAGTTCGCTAACCCGCCCTTCTTCCGCCTGCTTAAGGCCATCTAAAACCGATGCCAGGGCCTTCGGGTTGTTGTATAACCACGCTTCATGTGCTGGTACCTCGGCCATCGGACACAAAATAATATTGTCCCCGTCTCGATGAGCTCGATAAGAGGTAACTTCGAGGTCTTTAGGTAAAAAGTGCGTGAGGCAGACTCTATTTCGTGAATCCAAGGGCAAGCTGACTGCCTTCAGCTCTTGTTTTATATGCTTTCTCATGGGAGCTCCACTTGCGTTGTGACGATTCTATTATAAGAACATGTTGTTTTTCCCACAATGGGTAGAACAGCCTGCCGCAGAGCGGGGAGTTGGCACAAGTTTTTGATCGACCGCATTGCGCGCCCTGCCTCTCAACCAAGATGCATAGCAGTTCCCGCTAAAACAAGAAACGGGCTCAAAGATCGCTGACAGCAGGCTTAGTTCGCGACGGATTCGTAGCCTTGGCTACGGATAAAAACAAAATGAGGTTCATGGCTTTCCCGGAGCCAGCTGGCTTCTTTTTTTTAGTGGGAGCTACTG
>CAYUJS010000036.1:0-19995 GCA_964445105.1 uncultured bacterium
ATTCGCACAAGCTTTTTCAACTTGTACATTACCTCTCTTGCACTGTTAAACAGCTAGGACACTCGCTGGTGTCCAGATTCTTCAGATCTTGCGTTATTAACCGCATTTTTTCTGAGGAAGTTACGAATATAGCAGTGGCCGTGATTTCCATGCAAGCGCTTTTGTATTTTTCGCTAAATGAGAGGCCAGAATACGCAGCCAGCGAGTCGTTTTTTCATTCTCAGGGTTATCTGTGGAGGCATATTCGATTTGATGAATAAAATTAATTTCTTGCATCTTATCTTTAGATTTTACAATCGATGCACACTAGCGCTAGGACATACACGCCCCTATCCCTAGCGTCTTTTTGTGACACGGCAGCAAAAAATCCTACACGTTAATGATGTGTTTGGTAATATATCGCCCATGAAATGTCCCTATTGTTATCACGAAGAATTGAGGGTCGCAGACTCGCGCAACGCGCTAGAAGTTAACGCTATCCGCCGTCGACGAGAATGTCTAGCCTGTGGAGAACGGTTCACAACCTTTGAAACCGTAGAGTTAGCGCTACAAGTACATAAGAGAGACGGGCGTTACGAAGACTTTCAGCAGGCTAAGCTAGTTAATGGAATTGATGCGGCCTGCCGCCATACTTCTATCAGTAGAGATCAGGTGGTTGCGTTGGCTCATGAAATGACTAGCGAGCTGCGCATGAGACAAACGCGTGAAGTAAGCGCCCGAGAGCTCGGCGAAATGGTCATGAGAGCATTACAACCTGTAGACCCGATCGCGTACATTCGATTTGCTTGCGTGTATAGACGCTTTCGCGATATCGATGAGCTAATGGAAGCCATCAAAACCATCCAGCCTAAGGATGGAAAAGGCGAAGCGGCCTAAAAGTTTTTTAGAGGATAAAGGAACACACATGGCGTTGAGTAAAGCCCAAATCAGCAAGTTTCAAAAACGCCTGGAGCAATTACGCAACGATCTCGTTCGCTCCCTTCGAGACACCGCGGCAGAGGTCAAAACACCTGACGAAGCCACAGGCTATTCCCAGCATCAAGCCGATCAGGGCACCGATGACTTTGACCGCACGATCAATTTGGAAGTCACCACCAACGAATATAAGCTTTTGCGCCAGATCGACCGCGCTTTAGAAAAAATTGAAGATGGCACCTATGGTATATGTGATCTGTCCGAAGAAGAAATTCCTCTTAAACGTCTGGAAGCTGTGCCTTACGCGACAATGACTGTATCCGCCCAAGAAAAGCTGGAAAAGGGCCTTGCTTAATGCGCAATGCGGCTAAAGGCGCACTAGCGTTGATGCTCGCTATTTTTGTTCTCGGCCTGGACCAATATACAAAATGGTACACAAACCAGTACATCCCGCTCATTAACCCCCACGATCTAGTCTATCCTTACAACGGCATCGGGGTTTTCGAGAACTTTTTGGGCGTTGAATTTTCTATCAGCCACGTGAAAAACAGAGGCGCGGCTTGGGGTGCTTTCAGTGACCATCAAATCGTCCTCATCTACGTACGGCTAGCGTTGATCGTGGGACTAATCTGCTACTCAGTTTGGTCTGCAAAGGCTAGAGAATGGTGGCTGCCACTTGCCCTCATCATCGCGGGCGCCTGTAGCAATGTGCTTGATTATTTTTTGTACGGGCACGTCATCGATATGTTCCACTTCGTTTTGTGGGGCTACGATTTTGCCGTATTCAACATCGCGGATTCGTCGGTATTTTTAGGAGTCACCTGGATCTCCTTCCATTCCCTGCGCGCCGCTACCCCAGAAATCCATGAAAATCATCCCTTACAGCGCTTCTAAGTGGCTGCAGATTCACGTTTTGTTAGACAAAGATGAGATGCAGCGTATGCTCGCTATGCTCGATCCAAACTGCCGCTTTTATCTCATCGGTTCTATTCTAACGTCCCTCGAAGGAGTCGTCGAAACGCGCCAGTTTTTAGAAACCTACAGCCACTACATCGACGCGTTGCGCGCAGGAAAGAGCCCCGCCGAAGCCAGCCACCGAAGCCTGTTCAGCAGTGCCCTCAGTGTCGCGGAAAATATGCTCACGCGTGAAGAAGTAGGAGCAGGTGAAACACTCCTACGTATTCGAGGCCCCGTCATTCAGCTGCGCCCCCACCGATTTAGCTACTCAGCCGTCGATGGTAAGTATCGCAGCATGGTCCTGGGTACAGAGACTATTTCTTGGGGCATACAGATCGCATATCCTCAGCTCTGCCAGCTGCCCGGAGACCTCACTGTACACGCTGTGAACGATACATTCCCCAATACCACTATCTTCAAACAACTGCAACGCTGGATTCGCCACAACACGATCCCAACACCCTTAGAAGCCGCTGGTATTCGCACCAACGTACCGATTCGCTTAGGCAAAGAGTGCCTGCCGTGGATTCATCGGCACCCCCACCTGAATCAGCAAAACATCACCGTAGGAATACCCAGAACATGACGCAAGACGATTACGCACTTATCGATTCCGGCGAGGGCCGTAAACTAGAAAAATTTGGTCCTTACATCCTCTCTAGACCCGCCGGTCAGGCACTCTGGAGCCCTCAACAACCCGCCGCGGTTTGGAAAAAAGCTCACGCTACCTTCACGCGCGAAGGGCAATTTAATTGGCAAAAAGAAGAGCTGCCAGAAGACTGGGAAATCCAGGTGGAGGGCATCTGCTTTCTTCTCAAACCTACCGACTTTGGCCATCTGGGCATTTTTCCTGAACAACGCCCGCTGTGGCGTTGGATACGGGAGCAAAGCCGCCCAGATTTAAACATACTAAATCTGTTCGCCTACTCAGGTGGAGCCACACTAGCCGCAGCCCAAGGCGGCGCGAAAGTATGCCATCTCGACGCATCAAAGGGCATGGTCGCCTGGGCGCGCGACAACGCTAGGCTCAACAACCTCACTCAAGCGCCAATCCGCTGGATGATTGAGGATGTAAATAAATTTCTTGAGCGCGAAATCCGCCGAGGCACCCGCTACGACGGCATCATCCTCGACCCTCCCAGCTTTGGCCGCGGCGCCAAAGGCGAAGTCTTTAAAATTGAGGGCCAGCTCGTACAGCTTCTCGACAACTGCCGCAAGCTGCTTACGCCACAACCCAAGTTTGTCGTGCTCTCCTGCCACACGCCTGGTCTCACCCCTACTGGTTTAGAAAACCTCCTAAGGCAGTCGCTACATGATCTCCAAGGCTCCATAGACAGCGGCGAAATGCTTCTCGAAGGTAAAGACGCCTTCCCCCTCCCCAGCGGCGGCTTCGCCAGGTGGCAGGCAGAATTAAGAACTCAGCCCGGAGCCCTCCATGGCTGACATCACCAGCTTACAAAACCCTAAAGTTAAAGAGGTCATCCGACTAAGAGACCGCCGCGAAAGAGATCAAAGCGGACTTTTCCTGATTGAAGGATATAGGGAGCTTTTACGAGCAACCGAGGCCAAGCGCAACTGTCTAAGTCTGTTCACCTGCCCCGATTTATTCTTGGGCAGTAATGAGCCCGCCCTGATCCGACAGATCCAAAGCCAGGGCGCTAAACTTTACCAGTGCTCGGAAGCAGTATTTAAGAAAATATCCTACCGCGATCGACCAGACGGCTTACTTGCAATAGCTCCCCAGATACACCGCACGTTGACAGATCTAGAAATCCTTCTAGCGGCCAAGGCAAATCCGTTGCTGGTGATTGCAGAAGCCATCGAAAAACCAGGAAACCTTGGCACCATTTTGCGCTCTAGCGATGCTGTGGGAGTAGATGCCTTAATTGTATGCGATCCTTGTACTGATATTCATAATCCTAACGTCGTGCGTGCTAGCGTAGGAACCCTGTTTACTGTCCCTATCATTGAAGCTGCAGGCAGCGAAACTTTAGCATGGCTGAAGCAGAAAGGCATACACGTAGTTGCCGCAACCCCTCACGCCAAAAGCGAATTTACGCAGGTCAACCTCTGTCAACCTGTGGCCATCGCAATGGGCACCGAGCAGCTGGGCCTCTCAGATCTCTGGATGAAACAGAGCGACCTCCAAGTGAAAATCCCCATGCATGGCGTCGCGGATTCTTTGAACGTAGCCATGGCCACCACCCTCCTCCTTTACGAAGCTCTCAGGCAGCGCCATGCACATTCTCTATGAAGACAACCACCTCCTTGCACTGAATAAGCCCACCTGCTTACTGACTCAAGATAGCGGCACCGACCGCGACAGTCTTGAAACACAAGCCAGAATCTGGCTAAAACAGCGTGACGCAAAACCCGGAAATGTTTATCTGCACGCTGTTCATCGGCTCGATACCGGAGCAAGCGGTATCGTCCTATTCGCCAAGACAAGCAAAGCCCTTTCCAGGCTACAAGCAATGATTCGCGCACGCGAATGGCAAAAAATCTACCTAGCCTTGGTCTCTCCGGCTCCAAGGAAAAAGGAAGCTCTCCTCGAGCATCTCCTCAAGCACGGCAAAAGCCACGCCCACGTCAGCCCAGAGGGCGTACCGGCAAGGCTCACCTACAAAGAAATCAAAAAGCAAAACCAAACCGCCCTACTAGAAATAGACCTTGAAACAGGCCGTTATCACCAGATTCGCGCCCAGCTAAAAGCGATCGGCAGCCCCATCCTAGGCGATCACAAATATGGCGGAGCGCCCTGGCTACAGTCCGGACTAGCTCTCCATCATCATAGACTGACGTTCGATCATCCAGTCACTAAAGAGAAGCTGGTTATTGTGGCGCCAGTCGATTGGGCCAGCGGTTAGGCGCGTTCGAGATTTATTTCCTAGTGTTCCATTATCTGCGTGGCTCAAAAGTGGTAAAAGGCGGCCGCGCTCGCCCAACACGGAAATTTTCGACAGGTGTTTCTATCTGAGTTTCCCTGTTCACTCTAGGGCCAGGAATCGCTATGGCAGAAACAGTTCTGCCTAGCCCCCGCCCAAGCAAATAACCTAAAGCTGCCGTCTCCAGCGCATCCGCAAACAGGTATCGTTTTTCGAAACCACAAAAAAACTTATCCCGGGCTTCAATCCTCCTCTTCATCGCCCTCATATTCTGCAATTTGAGCGAGTGTTTCCTGATCGTCATTTTCTTCAGCATAGATTTTAAGGTTCTGGTATTGCTTTTCGCTGGATTGCTGGAGCCAACCATTCACAAGCTCTCCCCTAGTGGGTTCAAATGCAGCTGACTTTAAAACCTCGCAGATACGGTCTGGACAGTCCAAAACATAATTCTCCATATAATCATTATCAAGTCTTGCTTGGTCTGTTTCAAGCATGTACTGGAATTCTGTGTCTAAGTCATAGTAATCGAAGTTCGGCACGTATTCGGATAACTGGGCTCGGTGCTCGATAAGCGTCATCAGATCCTCCACGATGTCTCGGGTCCCTTCGTTGATTTCTCCCCCTGTATTATAGCCAAAATTTAGATGCTCGATAAGGCCGATGACAAATTCCTCCATACGCGCTTGCATCTCCGGCTCGAACTGGTGATCCAAAAGATCCGCTACCGTAATCTCTTCGAAGGAAAAAGGCTTTATCGCCAAATCGCCCTCGTACGACAAGAACAACTTAACCAAATCGAGATCTAACCGAGCAAAGGCTATGTGCAGTGGGGTCAGCCCCTGCCTATTTAATGCACTGGGGCTGGCTCCATCTGCCAGTAGCAGGCTCGCTATATCGCAATTTCCCACGTAGGCAGCGTTGTGCAATGGGTTTTCCCCCCACTCATCCTCTGCGAACAGTGAACCATTTTTCTTCAACAAAGCCTCTACTGCCGGCACGGATTCTCGCAGTACGCTAAGGTGAAGGGGTGTTTCGTCGCAATTATTACGAGCATTTGCTAGTTCCATATCGTGATCCAACAATATTTCTAAACAATTTACCGAACCAACCATTACCGCTTGGTGCACAGGCAGGCTGTCATTACGAGGAGGGGTAGAATAAGCTGGATTTTCTATGTACTCTCCTTCGTCGTACTCATAATAGGGCTCTTCGTGAAAGCCTGCAAACCAGTACTTTGTGACCGCCTTATTAGCAACCTGCCACTGAAATGCCTCTAGGGGCTGTTCTTCTTCGCTCTTGTCTGCTTGATCGTAAGGCTCATCGTCAGAAGAACTGCTATTGCTGCCAGATTTCATTGAATAACCTTCGGAGTCATCAGACTGCCCCAAAGAATTCGTTTCTGAGTCATATGAAGATTCGTCCGTGTCTTCGGAAGCACTGTTAGAACTCTGCGCTCGTTCCTCATGATCCAACTCTGCTCCTTCAGATTCCTGGGCTGAATCAGCTAGCTTAAAAATCGCCTTCAACGCTTCAGGGCTATTCATAGTAATAGCCAGGAGCACGTTCGATTGGATACCGAGGTGCTCGCTAAATTTTGGAAAAACCTGCCAAAGCTCTTTATCTCCCAGCAAGATGGCCATGGCGATCAGTGATTCCAGCACGGGTTTTTCTGAGAGTGCTCCGATATGGAGAAGCAGATCGAACTGTAGCTGCTCTCTATAAAGCACAAACCACTTAGTCAACACAGAAATAGACCCTTCAAATTTGAGGGAATCGGGAAGTTTTTCCCAAAACGCGAGGGTAGTGCATTCCGTTTCGCAGGATTTCCACTTCTGCCACCAAAAAGCCATCAAACCATGCTCAAAAAATAGGTCGTGGCTGAAGGCGGTGTTAACCCCATCTCCCAACATGATCTGATCGTCTATCAAGGCTCGGGTGCGAGGTGGCTTTGGGGCTATCCCACTAGCCAAATTCAAGGCCAGCGTCTTCCAAGCCTGCATCCTTACTTTGGCCTGCTCTTCATGAGGACCTTTCACGACCCGGCTCACAAGTTCAGCTTCTAATCCGACATTTATAGACCCTAAAACGCAACTAAATGCCTCCACGCCTACTTGCCCCATCAATTTTAGAATAATGCTTAAGTGAAAAGGAAGGCACGCCAAATTCATCAATGGCTCGATACTTTGATAACGTTTTAGCTGAGAAAAGTTTTGCAGCAGCTCATCCTTCTGGAGCCGTTCCACAACCACCGAAGTATATTTCGCAGAAGGTAGAATTCTCCGCCCCGCTTCCGGGGTCAAGGTCAGCACGACCGTACACTCCGTGCGCAAAAACGAGCCGAGGAACTTTTGCACGCCCTCGTGGCCCAGGCTCAACAATACTTCAGCACTATCAAGCACAATAAGAGACGGCCCCCCTTCAAGCCCAAGCACTCCTAGGCATTTCTTCTTGAGCTCATCGTCTTGTAAAAGGTGCCTTGCGGACAAGAACAGATACTCCCCCGGGCCTATTCCTAACAGGGCAAGTTTGACCAAACCCGATTTACCTATCCCCTTCTCACCCTCCACCAAAACCAGCCCAGCTCGGTCAAAAGCACGCTTCAGATCGGATAGCTCTTGTCTTTGAAGCGTCCGCCCACCGCAATCAGTTTGAATATTCGCTAGAGTAGCTGATGTAATCCCTTGCAGTTCTATTGCATCCTGAAAACGGATCCGGCTCTGCTGCAGCAAATTTTCCAGCGCTGCGTTAGTCAGCTTGAGCGGGTCTTCTTCTTCGTTATGAACGATAAACCACTCTTGAATCTCATGAAGTAGGCAAATAAATAATAGATCCGCTTCACTCTGTTCCCACCCCAGCCGCCTTAATGTCTCAACGATCCTTCGCGTAAGGATTTTTATGTCTGGCTGCCCCACACAAAAACGAAATGACCGCAAAAACTGCTGAAATAATGTCTCATCGTAGAGATCTAAATTTTTCTTATACAGACTCAGCCGCTTCTCACAAAGTGATAATTTCTTCTGTTCGAGCGATCTCTTATTGTCATCTAAGTTCTTCGCAAGGTTTGCCTCAATCTTAGCTAATTGCGCCTCATAGCTAGACCTCTTCTCATCTAGATAGCTCTTCGCCTGGGTATACATGGCAAGATAGAAGTCTCCTTTTTTTTTGCCTGCCCCGACCAGTAGCTCAATTTTTTTATGGGATATAAATGTCTTGGAAAACCTTCCGCCATCTAAGCAGTCTTCCAGCGCTTTCTCCAAACTCGCGTTGGAGTAGATCACGCTCTCGAGATCTTGTACAGATGGGTGTTCTGTTTTAAGCGCCAACCAGCCTTCTAAAAACTTGCCTATGTGCATTTTTGCGTTTTTCTTCGTGCTTGCGCCTTTCTTTGGCTGTCCGTCCTTCTTTACCCGCAAGCTATTCAGGAACAGCTTTGCTTCGATCGGCTCTTTATAGTGTTTGACCTGAAAGGCACTTACTTTAAGGATTTTTCCCGCAGCATTCTTTGTCCTGATGATGATGTCATCCAAGTTTCCGTATCCTTCCTCCTCAAAAGTAGCTTCAAAGAGCTCTTTATTTAGTAGAAGGCCCGTCACTTTATCTAACAGTACGAGCAACTGGTAGATCGTACCGCTGAAACCGACTCGGAGCAAGTGGCTTCTCTTGTAGCTGTTCGCGCTATCCTCGACCACGTCGCCAATACCGGGGGGCCCCTTCCGCGCTTTGAGACCAGAAAAATAAGCAGGGTCGGCAGCGAACAGCCTTTCTGGCCGATCCATAAAGCGCTTAGACATGCCCCTTTCCTTTTCAGAGGAAGATGCCTCTGACGCTTCATCGAGCCCGGAAAAATGATTAACGCCGTTGTGCAAAATTGAGATGGGGGCCCCCTCCCGTTCCTGGGTGACGCGCGTCAAACCTCCACCTTCTTCCAAAAGTACCTGGATATTTAGCTTGAACAACCTACTGATAACGTCAATCGGAGTGGTAATACGTTCACCGGCACCCACCCTTGCAAATGGGATATAGCCACGGGCATCTCGCAGATAGAATTCGACATAACGTTTGAAAACGCTTTCCTGAACGCAGTAATCTTTAATGCGCTGGTCCAATACCTCGACCGCATTCAAAGCCTTTTTGTACCCTTCTAAAAGCTCAGGCTGGTGCTCCTGTAGAAGTTCTAATAGTACCCGTGGCTCCTTCCCAGCCGTAATCGCTTCTCCAAGGGCCCTTCTGGCCGCTCCGATGTGCTCTGCGAGAGACTTTTCGCTGCGCGTTAAATAGTTGTAAAGACCCCGAAAACGCCCGCTGTCAGCAGTAAAAATTTTTTCGCACGCGGTTTGCTCAGCTCCGCTATGTCTTTTATCGAGCCCCACGGTTAAGAACTGGCGGATTTCCGCCATAAAACCTTCACGTACTTCAAGGTCTTTATGATTTGTAATAAGGACCTGTACAAGTTTTGTGCGATCGAGCTCAGAACGGCCCACTGCATGAAAAAAACAATCGCCATCCCCCAGCACCGGACGAACTTTAAAACTGGATTCCTGCCTGTTTGACACATACCGAACTACTCTGGCCGCCTGTTCGTCTACCGGCCCTTTAGCGCGAGCTTGCTGAAGGCTCTCTGCCAGTCTTTGTTGCTCACCTACTTGCAGTTGCCGAGCTAACAAATAGTCCGTAGATTCCATACGTTGACGGTCTGCTTCCATGCGTTGGTCGCCTTCTGTTTTCTTATTTATGAAAAACTCTCGAAGATTTACGGATCTGCCTTCGAAGCCTCTTCTACTTCTTCGCCTTCGATTGACGAGACGATAAACTCTAGGGAAATTCCCAAACTCGAGGATCTCCCGACCCGCCTTCTCGCTCCACCAAAGGCTTTGCGCCTAATACTTGTCTCAGCTCGTGCAAGGAGCAAGCTAAGGCCGTCAGGTCGCCTCTTTTCTTACCAGGGAAAGAAGGAGGTTACCATGCCAGCAGATTCCCGCCAAACTAGATCGCCAAAATTTTCCTAACTAGTAGTTTTTTTCATAAATTGTAGCAGCAGCGGTAACCAAAAACGACAGTGCACCGCCTAGTCCCCGCCTATGATGCCGGGCCGAATAGCGCGACAGAAAGACCCTAGCATGCTCAACAATTTTTTGCAGCTTCCAATCCGGCCGGTTTGCGCCTTAATAGCCGGAGTTTTATCCGCCGCCATACCTCCGTCAGCTCTTCCATAAATGGGCTCAAGCGCGAAGAAGTACCGCAGTACTCTCCTATGCTCCTGCGCGAGGCTGTAATGAATGCTCTGGTTCATGCCGATTACGCAAATTACCGCTCTCCCATCCAAATCGCTATTTTTGCCGATCGATTAGAAATCACCAACCCTGGATCTTTGCCACTTGGCCTCAGTCTTGACAGCGCTCTTTCTGGCGTTTCCCAGCTGCGCAACAAGGTGCTAGGAAGGGCATTCCGAGAGTTAAAATTGACTGAGCATTGGGGGTCGGGTCTAAAGCGCATGCTGGACGCTTGCCGGTAGCAAGACATCCCTCTGCCGAAGTTTGAAGAGCTGGACTATTTCTTCCGTGTCACTCTCTATCCAAAACTAACAAAACATATCTCCTTAGCTTCTTGGCAAAAGCCCATCTTTGAATATCTTCAAAAACATGGTAAAATCAACGCTCAAGCGGCTCAAGAGATCTGGAAGGTGACGCGCCGCACCACCACTACTCGTCTCAAAAAAATGTGCCTGGAAGGGCTACTTGCAGACGTGTCGACAAGTTCTAAAGACCCTCAAAAGATTTTTTCTGGCTGGACATCAAACCTCCTAACCTTGCCAAGGGCCCGCAGCGCTCCTGCTCGAGGGTGCAGACTTTACCTTTCCGTGTGCCCTACCATCACCCCTATCCTCGCTCCGTTCTCAAGGTGGACGATAGGTTAGACGCGGCAACTTCATCCGGGTTGCGCCCAGGCAGCATAAGGTTGCCAAACCCGTAGCCGCCATCAACCCAACCCACTGCGGCCTAACATAGAAGATCCCCGCCTTCCATATCTTTCTATGTTGATTTCTATGTCTACCGCTAACGATGTCAGAATACCTGCGGTTTAACAATGCTCTTGGACAGCTTCCCACAGTCCGTTTTCATGCAGCATTTCGTGAGGTTTAAATGAGGCTTTGTGGCGCATGAAGTGGTTGTCAGCGACGTAATAGCCCAGGTAGAGGTGTTGTTTACCGACGCTTTTCGCATATTCAATCTCTTTCAGCACAGAAAAGGTGCCCAGGGACAGTTCTGCACATTCCAGGCGGTAGGTAAAATAGACCGAGGACAAAGCGTGGGGAACTTCATGCACGAGGCCTACCGCTACTAACCGCTGCTGAACGTAGTACAAAAACTCCCAAGCAGGAAAGTCCGGATCGTAAAAAGAAGCTTCAAAGTCATCCACGCTATTTTTCGCATTTGGGCGGTTGAAGCGCTGCAAATGGTCGAGGTAAATTTCGTATTTTTCTTCCGTAAATTGAGGCCGTGCTATTTCTAAACGAACACCTTGAGACTTACTCCAGAGACGCCTTTGAGATTTATTGGGTCTGAATGTATCTACTGGAATGCGGATAGACACACACTGCCTGCACCCGGCGCATTGCGGTTTGAAATAGTATTTTCCGAAGGCGCGATAACCAGTCTGTAAGAGTATCTCGCGCTCTTCGGGGGTCGCTTCCAAGGCTAAAAAAGATTCGTATTGAGCCGTGCGATCTGCGAGGTAGCCGCACGGATGCGGCTTTTCATTAAGCGGAATGATGCGCATAGCCCTGCTCGCTGAGGGTTTGTGCAAAGGCGCCTGTTAGCTGAACCACTGAAAAGGGATCGTTGGCGCGTGCAGCTAGCATTTGCGCAGGCCCATAGTGCTCTACGTGCGCTGGGTCCGTCTCGGGAAGCAGGCTGCTGCTCGAAAGGAAAGCGGCCGTAAAAGGCTCTGGAACAGCCGCCATGCGTGTAGATGAGCGAATAAAAAGCAGTGTCATGCCGATATTCTTCTTTGAGGGCGGGATCTTGTCAACGAGACATTTTCGCCAAGCCGTACAAAGTCTTGCCTTATTTCCCGGTACCGGATATCCTCTGTTGCCTAAATACAACACACGAGTGGTGGAGAAATTATGTCTTCTGTGAAAAAGAAGCGTCGGCTAAAGATCGCAAAGCACAAACGTAAAAAACGTAGCCGTCGCGACCGACACAAAAATCGCTAGCGCGAACTACCTCTTTTTTCCTTTATAATGGCCACCCTGAGTGAGCTATGTGGACCTATCCTGATTGCTTTGATGTTATCGTCATAGGCGGGGGACATGCCGGGTGCGAAGCAGCTCTAGCTGCTGCGCGCATCGGTTGTAATACCGCGCTTATTTCTATGAACCTCGATACTATTGCCAAAATGAGCTGTAATCCCGCTATTGGGGGTACGGCAAAGGGCCAGCTTGTCCGCGAAATTGACGCGCTCGGCGGCGAAATGGGCAAGGCCACAGACGCCACAGCCATCCAATTCCGCATGCTCAATCGCTCCAAAGGCCCTTCTGTCTGGGCGCCGCGCGCACAAGCTGACAAGTTTGCTTACGCGCAGGAGATGAAGCGCCGCCTGGAGGCGACTCCCAACCTCTTCCTTTTACAAGGCACCATCGAAGACCTGCTCGTCGAAGAGGGCCGCATCGTAGGTGTGGCCACCAAAGAGGGCATCCGCTACAACACGCGCACGCTCATCCTTAGCTCCGGCACGTTTATGCGCGGATTGCTCCATATTGGTGAAAAACAATTTTCGGGCGGACGAGGCGGCGATCCAGCCGCTGTGGGCATGTCCGCCAGCTTAGAACGACTGGGCTTGAAACTCGGTCGCTTAAAGACAGGTACGCCTCCACGTATCCATCGCCGCTCGATTGATTTTAGCTTCACTGAAGAGCAACCTGGCGACACCGACGTCCATTTTTCCTACGACGGCCCCCCTGCGCAGACTATGCCACAGGTTTCCTGTCACATTTGCTACACAAATGAAGAGACAAAACAGATCATTTTAGCCAACCTGCACCGCAGCCCCATGTACTCGGGCGCAATTAAAGGTGTAGGCCCTCGCTACTGTCCCTCGATCGAAGATAAAGTCGTGCGCTTTGGCGATAAAGACCGTCATCAGATCTTCCTCGAGCCCGAAGGGCTACACACCGAGGAGATCTACGCCAACGGCATTTCCTCTTCACTGCCCCTCGAAGTGCAGTACGCTTTTCTTAAGACGATTCCCGCTTTACGCAACGCCGAGATCATGCGGGCGGCCTATGCCATCGAATACGACTACTTGCTGTGCGGACAGATGAGCGCCAGCATGGAGTGTCGCAGCGTAGCGGGGCTCTTTTTCGCCGGACAGATCAACGGCACTACTGGCTACGAAGAGGCTGCAGCGCAAGGGCTCATGGCGGGCATTAACGCCGCTCATAAGGTACTCGAAAGAGAGCCATTTGTGCTAAAACGCTCCGAGGCCTATATCGGGGTCATGATCGACGACCTCATCACCAAGGGCCTGGATGAGCCATATCGCATGTTCACCAGCCGCGCTGAACATCGCCTTTTGCTCCGACAGGACAACGCAGACCTGCGTCTGCGGCCCTACGGATATCGATTGGGCCTGATCAATCGCGAGCAGATCGATCGTATGGAACAGAAACAGCAGCTTTTAGACCGCGAGACCAAGCGCCTAACGCAGCATTTTACGCAGATTGATGGCAAAGGGTTCAGCATCGCACAGCTGCTTTGTCGACCGGAAAATAACTACCAAACTATGCTGCAGCAGTTCCCTCAGGTGGTCCAGGACCATGGCCAAGAGATCAACTTCCAGATCGAGCTTAGCCTCAAGTACGCCGGGTACATCCAGCGCCAGAACAATGATATCGAGAAACTGAGCCATGCAGAAAATATTCGCGTCCCTGCCGCATTCGATTTCAAAAACGTGCTGGGACTTGGCCGTGAAGCGCAGGATAAGCTTGCGCATCATCAGCCAGAAAACCTTGGACAAGCATCGCGTATCTCCGGCGTATCTCCAGCCGACCTCCAAGTGCTGATGGTCGCATTGGCGCGCAAAGACAAGTAGCCTATGCAAGAGCTCTATGTGGCCAAACTACTCGATTGGCCGATCTTCGATCAGTTGTGTCTTGAAGAGGCACTTTTGCGTACGGATCAGCGCAATTGGTGCGTGATAAACCAAGGCTCACCCCCCGCTATCGTCATGGGCATTTCAGGCAAAGCCGACCAGCTGGTGCATGCGGAGGCACCACTGCCGCTCATCCGCCGCTTCAGCGGCGGTGGCACAGTCGTGGTCGATCAAGGGACACTCTTTTTTACCCTCATCTGCAATCACACGGCGCTAGTCGTAGAGCCCTATCCAGAGCCTATTTTGCACTGGATGGCCGCACTTTATGCGCCCCTTTTCCAGGCGGGTTTTGCTCTTTCGGAAAATGACTTCACTCTATTCGGAAAAAAATTTGCCGGCCACGCTCAATACCTGGCAAAAGAGCGTTGGCTGCACCATACCTCTCTACTACACGATTACCGCACTGAGAACATGGCCTACCTGCTCATGCCAGAAAAGCAACCAAAATATCGCCAAAATAGGGCGCACGACGACTTTGTCTGTCGCCTGAAGGATTTTATGCCAGATCCGGCGGCTCTATTTGACGGCCTTTTGGAGCAACTGGCCAGCCACTTTACAGTGATAGCAGCCCCTCAAACATACTTACAAGAGATCCTTGAAAGAGAGTGCCGCACGGCGACTAAGCAAGTGCCCTTCGGGCAGCATAGGCCTGAGAAACCCACGGCAGCATACACAACAGAGTCATGAACGACACCACTTCTATCGACTGATAAACAAATGTTTCCGCCAAGCTCGCGAAGAAGACAGCTCGCAAGAAGAGGTGCTCTTTCCGAATCAATAAGCCTAAACAAACGAAAAAGCCGTAATAACTAAGCACCCCCAGTAGCCCATAGTTCAATAGCTGCTGGAAAAAGCCTGATTCTGTGATGAAGGCAGGCCCCGAGCTAAAGCGTGCACTACTATTGGTGGCTACCCCCGTCATCTGTCCAAATAGCCAGTTTGTTTCCGACCAGCGCACAACTGAGATCGTCCATTTCCTAATGCGATCAGCGTTACCTGGAGCATTCGAGTCCGCCGCGGTCACAATACGCAAAGCAATCTTGTGAGGTAACGCGTTAGGATCAGACCACAAAGCCGCACCTAGCACCATCAACACAAGCGCCAACACAACCCCTGCTTTAAGCAGGATTTGAGGGCGGCGCATGATATTGAATAAAACGACCAAGCCATAAGCGCCCACTACAATTAACATCCCAGAACGCGACAGGGCCATTACCTGTGCGAGACACAAAAGCAGTCCGCTCCACAGATACACCTTTTGTTTTGTAAGCGTATACCACTGCAGTAAACAGTAGGCAATTAAGGCCAAAATGATCGGGTAGTGAAGCATGCTGCCCGTCAAAGAGGCGGGCCGCACGATCACAAAGCTACTTGCCCCAGGCATAGCAACCAAATAGAACTGCTCCAATAGCGCCACCAGGAAAAGTAACCAGCCCACCCAAAGAAGGATTTTTGCAAATGGCAGATCTTCGCCTGCATAGGCACTCAGCCTAGCAAAAACAAGCCCCGAACCAATGCTATAAACGGTAAAAATTA
This sequence comes from uncultured bacterium, assembly GCA_964445105.1. Taxonomy (GTDB): domain Bacteria; phylum Chlamydiota; class Chlamydiia; order Chlamydiales; family JAJFMA01; genus CAWBNS01. The sequence continues at coordinate 15,447 of CAYUJS010000036.1, forward strand.
CATACGTAGGCCATACAACGAGACCGTGATAAGTCGTCAAGGCAGCACTAACCGTCATACAGAACAAGAAAGCCGCCGCCCAGCAAATAAGGGGCAGCAAACGCCAAGAAAACTCCGTCCGCCCCTGCCACACAAACGTAAAAATAAAAACGATCAGCATGGCCAGGTGCGACACCATGGCCACAGCTGTGGGCATTACAAGTTGTAGAAGACCACGCGAGGCTAAGATAAAGACAAACAGCGCTATCCAGGCTTTATGAACCATGATGCCTCATTTTCTTAGGCCAGCCAAAATTTGATGCAGCTTCTGCGCTTGCACCTCGCGGCTAAACAGCGCAATCTTTTCCCGCTGCTTCTCTGGCTTACCTGCGCCCTGCACCATATCTAGGATAGCCTGTTTGATGAGCCCGACATCTTCGCCACAGACGATGCCACTACCAGTATCTAGGATGAGTCGTCCGGACTCCATATGCGGCGTGACCCCTATAGCCATGATAGGTGCATCAGCATAAAGATACTCAAACAGCTTACCCGTCAAGATACCAGCTACCTCAGGCCGCTCCAGAAATAGCAGCGCGTGGGCTGAACGCTGAGCGCGGTAGGCATCTGTTAAGCTTAAAACACCTCCGTAGCGCACCCAAACATGCAGCCCATACTTTTCAATGGAAGGCAGCAAGCCCGCCATGGAACTCCCGTAAAAACAGACCTCAAACTGTCCTAAACGTAGCTTGCTTTCCTTAATCAACTGCGCGATTGCGGCAAATAGCGGCTCCAGGCATTGCCCGTGGCAAATTTTCCCCGTATAGACCATGCGGAAAGCACCGTCGTCTGGAAAAAAATCTGGCGCTGCACTATCCATAAGCTTGGGCTCGAACCCGTTAGTCACTACATGGCAAGGAAGATGAGGGAACTTTTTTGCTAATACCTGTCTTAGCCCCTCAGAAACGGTGGTCACCGCATCGGCTTGCCCCACGCAGTGCCTTTCAATCCTGCGCTCCAGCCAGGTAAAAGGCCAGAGGCCTTTATAAGCGTGGTTTTCGATCCATAAATCGCGATAGTCAGCCAGCCAGGGGCAATTGAATATTTTTTTTGCAAAACAGCCTACAATATGACTTGAAGGCGGACCATACGAGCTGATGAGGTAGTCGTAACGAATTCCAGCGGCGTAGCGCTTGCGCAGTTCTTTGAGCGCGGGCCGGATCCACAAATCCGTCCTGTTGGGCATACGTTCATTCATCCGCGTGCGGTAAAAGCGATGAAGCCACTTGTGTGACGATGTCGCGCCTTTGGACTGATCTCCGCCTAAAGCAGACACAGGATCAAAGTAAGGAAGTTCAGTTAACTCTATCCCGTTCGTGTCCAGCAGAAGCGGGTGGCGCACCTGATTGTGTTTGGTCGTCGTGAGGACAGAAACTTGGTAGCCAAGCTGCTTTAAATAATAAGCCCAGGAATGCATGCGCATGGTCGCGATGCTATCTAATGGAGGGAAATAGCGCGTAATCAGCAGCAGCTTTGGCCCCATGGCCTAAGATTCCACCTCATATGCGACCGGGGGTGCGTCCACGCGTTGGCCCTCGCGATTCACCCACCCTACCTGTTTGGCGGGATTACCCACCACAAGCGCATAGGGCGCCACATCTTTGGTAACCACAGCCCCCGCACCTACAAAGCAATACTCGCCCAACGTGATACCGCACAGAACAGTTGCATTGGCGCCGATGGTGGCTCCACGCTCGATATGCGTGGCTTGAAACTCGGCTTTACGGCTGATTTCGCTGCGCGGATTGACCACATTGGTAAAGACAGCTCCAGGACCAAAAAACACATTGTCCTCAGCTGTCAGACCCGTATACAGGCTCACATTGTTTTGCACCTTACAATTGCGTCCCAGACGTACTTGTGGGGAGATCACCACATTCTGGCCGATATTGCAATCGGCGCCAATGTCAGCCCCTTCCATTATGTGGCTGAAATGCCAAATTTTTGTGCCTGTCCCTATCACAGCGCTAGGGCTAACCACCGCCGACGGATGGCAGAAGAAATCTGCCTCCTGCAGTGTTTCAAGGGCACCTTCCAGCGCCATACTTTTCTGGGCAGCCTCTAGAACGCGCAAGACTCTCACACCCTCCCGTCCATCCGTCTGCGGGGCCTTCCTCTCTTGGCAACAGCGCATAAAGTGCAGGCACTCTTCTTTCAACGGCTCAGCCTGCGCCACTTCCACTGGGACTAGCTGGGTATTGTCAATGACCGGAAATTCCTCCGGCGTCCATTTGACATAGCGCTGGCAAACCATCAGCTTTTCACCCCATGGGCGCGTATCATCAAAGACCGCCAAACCTTTAGAGCCTACCACCACTAGTTTCTGTTCTTTAAAGGGATTGAGCCAGCTGACATAGATGTGTGCGGACGTTTGGTCAGCAAACCGCATCGTTGTCATACTCATATCCGCCACACCCTTTGTGATGCAGGCATCGCCTACACATCTCACTTGCGTAGGTAGGCGGTTACCACAAAGAGATAAGATCACTGAAATGTCATGCGGGGCAAAGTTCCAGAGTGCATTTTCCTCTACCCGCAAAATACCAAGGTTCAGTCGATGAGAAGATAGATAGTGTACATGACCTAATTGGCCCGAACTGACCATCTCCTGCAGCTTTTGCACACAGGGGTGGTACTGAAGAATGTGCCCCACCATAAGAATGAGCTTTCGCTCTTCCGCAATGCGCACTAGCTCTTCGCCCTCCTCTACCGTCATACAAAGGGGCTTTTCCACATAACAGTCTTTGCCAGCGAGCAACACCCGCTTGGCCATCTCATGGTGCTTGAAGGCGGGAGAAGCTAAGGCGATCTGCTTGACTTCGTCATTTTGCAGTAACGAATTAAAATCCGTCGTTAATTGAACCTCACCATACTGCTCACGGTAGCTCTCTAGAAGAGAGCCATTAGCATCGCAAATAGTATGCAGAGCCCCAATTGCGTTAAAATTCCGCGCGAGGTTTTTACCCCAATAGCCAGCGCCCACCAGCGCCAATGTGCGCGACCCGACTAAAGACACCATGATTCCCCCTAATTTAGGGGCCAGAGCATAACTTTTCAAGGCGTTTTGTTCAATGGCTGCGCTGCCCGTTTACGGAACATTGGTACATTTTTTTGAGCGGCCACAGCATCCTCCAAGGGACATAAATGACAGCGAGAAAGGCTAAACCGTGTGAGCCAGACTGCCCTCTTTTCGAGCTTCTCGCTGGCAGGTTTTCTCGACTCTGCAGTAACAGTCATAGGCTAGCGCCTGCATCGCCTTATCGTTTCCGCAAATTTTATTGATATTGTGCTGCTCTATAAATACAAAAAAAAGGCATCGCGCTGGGATTTCTTGCTAAAACTTGGGGGTTAAACGCCCGGCCAGCGCCATGCGCGGCAAAGCTGTCATTGTAAATATAAGCCAAACTCCTTTGTTTAAGGCCTAGGGCCTCCGCTATCACAGGTTTGGACCCAATCCCTGTACCAGGAAACGAATTTGGGCAAACCCTCTTCTAAGCTGGTGGAAGGATAGAATCCAAGGCAGTTCTGCGCGTGTGTAATGTCGGCATAGGTGGCTACGACATCGCCCGCTTGCATGGCTCGATCGATCTTGATGGCCTTTTTACCGAGGGTTTGTTCGAGGATTTCGATAAAACGCCCTAAGGATACAGGGCGATGGTTCCCGAGGTTGAAAAGTTCGCAAGCAGATCCAAGGTCAATTGCTGCTACAGTACCCTTTACAATGTCATCGATGTAGGTGAAATCGCGGAGCATATTGCCGAAGTTATAGATGTCGATGGGCTTGTCATTCACGATGGCATCGGTGAAAGAGTAGTAGGCCATGTCAGGACGGCCCCATGGGCCGTAGACAGTAAAAAAGCGCAGGCCTGTCACGGGAATATTAAAAAGATGGTGGTAGGCCGATGCCATGACCTCATTGGCTTTTTTTGTAGCCCCATAGAGACTCGCGGGTTCATCTGTACGGTCATTTTCCAAAAAAGGCATTTTTTGGTTGCGGCCATAGACGGACGAAGAGGAAGCGTAGATCAACGGAGCGGCAGGCATCTGGCGACAAATCTCAAGGATGTTGACAAACCCCTCTAAGTTAGCTTTCACATAAGCCTGTGGATGATCGAGGGAATGCCTTACGCCAGCTTGTGCAGCTAGGTGCACGAGGTGTGTGGGCCCAAATTTCTCCACAGCGCGCTGCAGCATAGCGAAATCGCATAGGCTCCCTTCGACAATCTCAACTCCCAATCCTCTGAGCAATTGCGCGCGGGCCCGCTTGAGTGTGGGCGAGTAATAGGGGTTGAAGTTATCAAACCCAACGACAGTATCCCCTCGAGCGACGAGAGCTTGTGCAAGATGAAAACCGATAAAGCCAGCGGCCCCGGTAAGAAAAATACGCTTAGACATCACATACCCTAACAAAAGCCCTAAGAATAGGCAACTAGCTGGCGTTTCGCAAGTAAATCTTACATAATACTCTGCATGATTGATCATACCCACTCTGTTGTCGCCGCTTTTGACT
>CAYUJS010000037.1:0-19099 GCA_964445105.1 uncultured bacterium
CCGGGGCCATCGTGCTGGGCCATGAATACGAACTTGCCAGCTATGACCGGGAGTCTCTCATCTATACCAAGGAGATGCTCACCGAGGCCCATCCAGGTGATTCAGGGCGCGATCCAAGGAGAAAAATATGATTGTCGATTATATTCTCGGCGCTCTTCTCATTCTGGCATCGTTAGGAGTGATCTTACTGCGTAAACCGGTGCATGCCAGCCTTTCTTTTCTCCTTACGCTGGTAGCCTTAGCAGCGCTGTATCTTCAGCTGTCGGCTGAGTTCATCGCCGTGATGCAAATCTTGGTGTACGCAGGCGCTATCTTGGTGATTTTCATGTTCGTTATCGTTCTCTTTCAAGATGCTCATCAGCAAATCGCTAGATACCAGGCCCATAGCTCCTCCAAGCTGCTGCTAGCGGCCGCGGTGGCTCTAGTGGCTACCCTCGCCTTCTTGGGCCATCGCCTCTTGGACTTAACCGCCAAGCGCACACCTCTGCCTGAAGGTTACGGCTCCGCGCAATCGCTGGGCCACGCGCTCTACCTAGACTTTTTCTTCCCCTTCGAGGCCGTGATCTTGCTATTCCTGGTCGCTGTGGTCGGTGCGCTTTACATCGGAAAAAAGGCGAAAGATAAGACTCAGGATTCAGAACGCAAAACCAAGGCGCCTGCAACAAGCAAACACCTAACCCCCCAAGCAGAACCCTCTTTCCGGAGTGAGCTACCTTGATGGATATCTCCCTGTTTATATTCGTAAGCATGGCCATGTTTGCCATCGGCCTGATCGGTGTACTGGCCAAACGCAATGCGCTGGTTTTATTTCTATCCATCGAACTTATGCTCAACGCGGCGAATCTGCTTTTCGTGGCTTTTGCGCGCCAATGGGGCAACCAAATCGGCTTAGTTTGGGTGTTTTTCGTGCTGGTGGTCGCCGCCGCAGAGGCGGCCGTAGGCCTGGCCATCATTATCAATCTTTTTCGCTCTAAAGAGGTCGTCGATGTGGATCAATATAACGTGTTAAAGGGATAGCATGGAACTTTTAACCTATCTTGGCCTCTTTCTGCCCTTGTGCGGCTTTTTGACCCTGCTGGTTAGCTCACAGTATATTGGACGCAATCTATGCAATTTCATCGCCTGCGCCACCATCGGCCTTGCTTTTTGCTGCTTTGTCAGTATCGTCTGCCTTTATGGAATGCAGGCCTACGAAACGACGCTGTTCGCTTGGATTCCTGTGGAGGGCATCAACGCGAACTTTAGCCTCCACATCGACCACCTCTCTCTCTTGATGACCTTGATCATCACAGGAGTCGGTTTTCTAATCCATATCTACTCCACAGGCTACATGGAGCATGAGGAAGATTATGCGCGCTTTTTTGCTTGCATGAACTTTTTCGTCTTCTGCATGCTGCTGCTGGTGCTGGCAAGCCATCTGCTACTGCTCTTTATGGGGTGGGAAGGAGTGGGGCTTGCCTCTTATCTTTTAATTGGCTACTACCATCACCGCCCAGCCGCCGCGCAGGCAGCCACCAAAGCCTTTGTCATCAACCGCATTGGCGACTGGGGCCTTCTCGTCGGCCTTTTGCTCACTTTTCAGACCTTTGGCACCAGCCATATGGGCGAGATCAACCAGCGCGCCGGCCAGCTATTCGCAACAGCAGCGCCACTCATCAGCCTAATCAGTTTTCTCTACTTTATCGGCGCTAGCGGAAAATCTGCCCAGCTACCGCTCCATACGTGGCTAGCCGACGCAATGGAAGGCCCAACGCCTGTCTCTGCGCTAATTCACGCAGCCACTATGGTGACAGCTGGCGTCTACCTGATTGTGCGCATGCACGCCCTGTTTCTAAACGCGCCGGAAGTCCTCTACTACATCGGCTGCATGGGCGCCGCCACGGCTTTATTTGCCTCGCTCTGCGCGCTGGCTCAGCCTGACCTGAAACGCGTTCTCGCTTACTCAACTATAAGTCAGCTTGGCTACATGTTCCTCGCTTGCGGATCGGGAGCCTTTTACGCTGCCATGTTTCACCTCACGACCCACGCCTTCGTAAAAGCGCTACTTTTCCTTTCTGCCGGCAATGTAGTCCATATGATGCAAGGCGCCACCAACATGGAGCTCATGGGCGGCCTTTGGAAAAAATTTCCCAAGACCCACATCCTTTTTGCGATCGGTGTGCTAGCAATGTCTGGTATCCCGCCTCTGGCCATTTTCTTCTCTAAGGACCTCATCCTAGAGCAGGAGTTCACCTCTGGCTATCTAGTGCTATTTTTGGTGGGCGTGCTAGCAGCCGTACTGACCGCCTTCTACCTTGCGCGCGCCTATTGCTTAACGTTTCTTGGCACACCGCGCCTAGATGCAAAAATCTTCGAGACAATCAAAGAGGCTCCCAGGCGCATGCTAGCACCCGTCATCATTCTGGCCATCCTATCCATCGTCGGCGGCTTTCTCGGCTTTGCCTTCGGCAAACCACCGCTGCTCGAACATTTTCTATTAGCCGATGACCCCACCCTCGATCTCCACGATTTGAACCGCAGTCTCCAGCTTTCCCCCGAGACATGGCTCTCCATCGCTGCTGGTTTAATCGGCCTCACTGCCGGCGGCCTTATGTACACGCGCTTCTATAAGCAACTTGGCCCGCGGATACAACTTCTGACAAACGCCTTTTACCTCGACCAAGTCTACTGGTTTTTGTTCGCGGTCCCTCTTGGAGCGCTCTCCAAACTAGTGGCAAGATTTCTCGAGCCGATCATTTTCGACGGCTCTATACGCATGGTCGTAAACACGACACAACGCGATGCGGTGCGTCTGCAGCGGATGCAAAGCGGCCAAATACGCTCGTACGTAGCTTGGATGCTGATCGGCACCGCGCTGCTTCTGGCTTACCTGATACTGAAGGGGGTCTGATGTCTTTTTCGAAATTGTGCGCAGCACTACTCAGCCTCGTCCCCCTAGCCCTTCTTCTTCATGGAGAACAAAGCTGGCTCGGTGCCGAAATCAATTATCCCTGGTTCCCCGCTCTTACCATTAACTTTCATTTAGGGGTAGATGGCCTCTCGCTGGTATTCCTCTACCTAACAGCCATCGTCGTGCCGATCAGCATTTTAGCCTTCAACGAAAAAATTGCGCACCGCCCCACCCTTTTCTATGCGTTTGTACTGACGTTAGAGCTACTTCTACTTGGTTTTTTCACAGCAAAAGACTTGGCGCTCTTCACCTTTTTTTGGGAGGCGATGCTGCTCCCCCTCTACTTCATCATCAGCCTCTGGGGCGGCCCCCAACGGCTGATGGCCGCCATGAAATTTCTGATCTACATGATCGCCGGCTCTGTGCTCATGGTGGCCGCTGTGCTAGCGCTCTATTTAGCCGGCGGCACCTTTGACATCGCTACTCTCGCACAGCTAGCGGGCGGTCTGGCCCATGCCCCCTTATTGTGCGGCATCTTCCTGATTGCATTCGCTGTAAAAACTCCTCTTTTCCCCTTCCACGCTTGGCTGCCAGATGCCTATTGCCAAGCGCCTACCGCCGGCACCATCCTACTTGCTGGACTACTCTCCAAAGCTGGCATCTACGGCATCGCGCGCGTCGGTCTGCCCTTCTTTGCCAGCCTCATCGTCGCTTGGAGCCCATGGTTAACTGGCCTTGCCATCGCTGGCGTATTTTATGGTGGCTTAACAGCATGGCGCGAAAAAGACTTTAAACGCCTCATTGCGTACAGCAGCCTGGCCCATGTGAATTTCATTCTTGTCGGTCTCTTTGTCTGGAGCGAAGTGGCCCATACAGGGGCCCTCATCCAGGCCCTAAACCACGGGGTCACCATCACCGGACTATTTCTTGTCGCCGGCTGGTTGGAAGAGCGCCTCGGCACTACCGCCATGGGCGAAGTACACGGCCTCGCCAAATTCCTCCCGCGGCTTTGCTGGCTCACCCTCTTGTTTGTCCTCTCCTCAGTAGCCCTACCGGGCACCAATAGCTTTGTGGGGGAGCTCTTAATTCTCTTTGGCCTTTTCGGCGTCCACCCCTACCTAGCCTCTTTTCTGGCCCTGACAGTCATCTTATCCGTCCTGTATATGCTGCGCTTCATGCAAGAGGTTTACTTCCAAACACCCACCTTTTTCCGAGAAAAATGGATCGATATCAACGCCAGGCAGCTGGCCTTAGCTATGCCGCTGGTCGCGCTGATCCTCTGGATGGGCCTCTACCCCAAACCAGTTTTAGAGCAGCTTAAAACTCCGCCTGCAACTTACTTCATGGAGAAAAACAGATGACCGCCTCGCTTACCGCAAACGATTTTTATGCCCTGAGCCCGCTGCTGATCGTGCTGGTTACTGCCTTGCTCGTGCTTTTACAAGAGAGCTTTACAGAAAAATTTTCGAAAAAATCTAGCGCCTATATTGTACTGCTCGGCTTAACCTCAGCCATCTATGCCAACTATCACGCCCCGACTAGCCACAACCCTTTACTGACCGCTTGGGTCAGATTCGACCAGCTGACTCCCCTTTTCACCCTCTTCTTTCTGCTCATCGGCTGCGCCACCACCCTGCTCTCAATAGCCTTTTTTCGACGCAACGCAGTCACGCATGGCGAGTATTACTTTCTGCTGCTGTCTGCCCTATTTGGCCTGATCCTTATCGGCGCCTCAGCCGATTTTCTGACCCTCTTCCTGGGATTAGAAATTCTCTCCATCGCCCTCTATGTGCTCTGCGGGTACATGAAAAACTGGCAAGCCTCCCACGAGGCTTCTATCAAGTACTTGCTCATCGGCGCCATTGCAACGGCTCTTTTGCTATACGGCATCGCGCTCATCTATGGCGCCATCGGCACTACGCGTTTTGACGCGCTCCTGAACGACTACCGCGGCCTGAGCACCGCCTCCGAGCGCACCCTTTTCATGAGCGGCATCGCACTTATAACCTTAGGGCTCGCCTTCAAAGCAACCATCGTGCCCTTTCACACATGGGCGCCAGATGTTTATGCAGGCGCCCCTACGCCCGTGACAGCGTTCATGGCCGTCGGCACCAAAGTGGGCGCCTTTGCCGCCTTCGCGCGCGTATTTCTATTAGCCCTGCCCGAATTTAATCCTATCTGGAGCCAAGGAATCAGCTTACTTGCCTACCCCACTCTCATCTTCGCCAATTTTGTGGCGCTAAGACAAATACAGCTACGACGATTTTTTGCCTATTCGGGCATCTCGCACGCTGGTTTTTTATTGATCCCGCTAGCTGCTGGAACCGCTGAAGCCATACCTGCGCTTATGTTTTACCTCGCTATGTACGCCCTAGCCACCCTAGGCGCCTTCGCCATCCTCTCTTTCATCGACAACCGCCAAGAAGGGGTCACCCTCCAAGACCTGGGCGGCCTGATGCACCGCTCACCAGCGCTCGCAGCAGCTCTCACCCTCTGTCTACTTACACTAGCGGGCCTCCCGCCTACAGCTGGCTTTTTTGCCAAATTTTATCTCTTTAAAGTCGCTTTCGATGCTGGTTACTATGCGCCAGTCACCGTAGGACTGCTAACTAGCATCCTGGCAGCCTACTATTACCTGCGCATCATCGGCGTCTTATTTGCAGAATCTCCCACAGAGCCCACCATCCCTCAGCGCTCCACCGCCGCTAGTACCCTCGCGCTTGTCTGCTTCGCCACGCTCCTAATTGTCTCTTTCTGCCCCTCACCCCTCCTACAAATGGTCTCCTGAAGACAACAGGTATTTACGTAAACTGTTTAGCGCCCGGCTTGGGCGCGGCAAAGGCAAACCGCAACAGCCTCCTATTCGCAAAAGTCCGCGCAGAGCGCACCATTCACCAGGGCTCCAACGCCGCCAGCGCGACTCCAGCTCCTGACCTCACTTGACAGACGGAATATCTTACGATCCGATAATCAGATTGCCCCAATCGAAAGACTACGAATCTCTTTTTAAAATCTTGCAACGCCGCTGCACAGTGCAGGCCAACACAGCCGGACGCAATGCCGCAATAGGGGCGCCTAAAGGGGAGCCCCTGATCTTAAACGCGCTGCCAGCCCGGCGAGCGGAACGAGGCCAGTGAGGCACGGCCAAAATAAAAAACGCACCCATTTACAGGCTGCTTAATATCCGGCCAGACTGGGCTCCAGGCAGTCTACAAGAGCGATTTCTGCTTTTGGCGCGATTTGATTGATCTTCTCCTAAAAGCCTAAACTTATTAGAATCGCATCCGCTATCCATAGCCGCTAACGATCGAGATTTACAATGATTCCTGTTAACCTGGAGCGTCTTTATCAAAACGCATAAGTGGAAAGCGAAATGAAAAAATTGCCGATCGGCATGCCACTTATCGGAGACATCGTCGACCAAAATTTTGTTTATGTCGACAAGACAGACCTGATTTACAAACTAATTACTAATGGGCAGTCCTATTTGCTCTCGCGCCCGCGAAGATTCGGGAAATCTCTTCTTTTGAGTACGTTTGAGGCGATTTTTAAAGGCGATAAAGAGCTATTTAAAAACTGCCACATATACAACACGGACTACGAATGGCAAAAACACCCTGTCATTTATCTTGATTTTGCGAAGATCCGCGCGCAGCCCCGACAGGTTAGCATCTGTCTTGAGAAAGGTTTTGGAAGACACCGCTTTGTCATACGGCAAATCCATCAAATGCCCAAGCATAAAAGAAGGGCTGGTGAATCTGGTAACCGAGCTCGCTGATTTAGGACGGGTTGTCATTCTGGTCGACGAATACGATAAGCCGCTGGTCGACAACCTCGAGCAGATCGACATAGCCCAAGAGAATCAACGTCTGCTAAAAGACTTTTACGGGATGCTCAAAGGACTAGCTAAGCAACTGCGCTTCGTGTTTGCCACGGGAGTCTCCAGATTTTCCAAGGCTTCGCTCTTTTCGGGGCTTAACAACTTAAATGACATTACAACCGACCCCAATTACGCCACTTTATTATGCTATACGGCTTCAGATCTTCAAAACTTCCTGAGCGATCAAATAAAACAAGTGGCTGGGGGACACTGTTCTCCAAACGCAGTTGCAAGAACCGAGCAGGCTGTTTTAGCTGAAATGAAAGAGTGGTACAACGGCTACCAGTTTGCTTGGGGTGCAGAGACCGTCTATAACCCACACTGCGTTTTGAATTTTTTACACACCGGTAGGGCACGGGATTATTAGTTTGAAACGGGCACAACCACGCTCCTCGTTCAGCAAGTGCGCAAACAGCCGATCTCTGTTCTGGAATTTGGAAAATCGGTGACAGAGCAGAGCAATCCCTTGGATGTTAATAATCTGTGGCTCCAGCTCGTGCCCCTTATGTGGCAGACCGGGTACCTCACGATCCGCGAATATGATGAAGTCAGCCAGAATTATAAGTTAGATTTCCCCAACCGAGAGGTCCGCGAAGCTTTCTTTAAAAATCTTGTGAACGAATTCGCCGAGCTTGACGTCTCAAAGCCCGCGACGTTGCTGCAAAGTGTAGGCAACAGCTTGAGCAACGTGAATTGTCTCCCTTTCTCAAGACTATCAAGCCCTTATTTGCCACAATCCCCAGCACCCTGTTTGCCAAACAATCCGAGTCCTTCTATCACGCCCTCTTTCTCGTCATCCTGGAGTCGATGGGCATAAAAGTGCAGGCTGAATTACCAACAAACATGGGGCAGATAGATTTAGCTGTTGAGATGCACAGTTGCATCTACATAATCGAGCTTACATTTAATAAAGACTCTGCTAATGCTCTAAAGCAAATCGAACGGAAAGATTACAAGCAAAAATACACTATAGAAGAAAAATATTTGATTTTGTTGGGGATAAATTTTAGCACCGAAGAACGCAATATTTCGGATTGCAGGGCGGTAACCTACCATAAAGACGGCTCCATGGGCGAAGAAGGCCCCGTCTCCGTTTAACAGCAGAAGCGGATAAAGAGTAGAATGAGGCCGATGATTGCTCTGGAACAAGTCAGCTGCTGCTCCTAGCGGAAGCGACTGCCCGCAAAACTGCAAAACCTTCACTTTGCGTTTAAATAAAGCGAAAACTATAATGACGCTCAGATTAGGTAACCTTTAGAACCTCAATATTTTAGGATTTGATGCAGATCATTGTTGTGGTTAGCCATCGTGAAGATTGGCCCTTGGAGATTCCGGACGTCGAGGTCGTCGATGCCAAAACCTATATCGCCAACTACAAGTATGAGACGGTCAAAAATGCCAAAGTTTTCAACCTCTGCAGATCCTACAAGTACCAATCGCTGGGGTATTACGTATCGCTGCTGGCAAACGCTAGAGGGCATAAGCCGCAGCCCGATCTGATTACGATCCAGGACTTTAAATCACCTACCATCATACGGATCGTCTCAGGAGAGCTAGACGATATCATCCAGAGCAGTCTGAAGTCGATCCAATCGGACAAGTTTGTATTAAGTGTCTACTTTGGCAAGAACGTGGCGGTCAAGTACGACCGGCTCGCCACCTACTTGTATAAAGAATTCCGGGCTCCGCTGCTGCGCGCTTTTTTTGAGCATACGGGGAATCGCTGGGCGATTAGCTCCATATCAATGATTTCCGGCAGCGATATACCACTGGAGCACCGCGACTTTGTCATTTCGCGCGCTCAGGAGTACTTTGCCGGCAAGCGCGTCGCTTTGCCTAAAAAAGCCACCATGCGTTATGACCTGGCTATTCTCCACTGCCCTGGTGAAAAAAACACGCCGTCAAACACTAAAGCCATTCAAAAATTCATCAAAGCGGCTGAAAACTTGGGCTTGCGTACGGAGCTAATCACCAAAGAAGATTATGGGCGCATTGCCGAGTTCGATGCGCTGTTCATTCGCGAAACGACTAACGTAAACCACCACACGTTCCGCTTTGCGCGCCGCGCGGCTGCCGAGGGCCTGGTCGTGATTGACGACCCACAGTCTATCCTCAGCTGTACGAATAAGGTATTCTTAGCTGAGTTAATGGAACGTTACGATATTCCCATTCCAAAAACATTGGTGATCGACAAAGATACGATAGATCGCGCTATCCAAGAGTTAAACTACCCATTCATCCTTAAGCAGCCCGACGGCTCGTTTTCGCAAGGGGTGATCAAAATCAAAAACATGGAAGAGTTTAACCAGCAAAAAAGTGCTTTGTTCAAAAAATCAGAGCTGCTGATCGCACAGGAATACATGCCCACGGAGTTTGACTGGCGCGTTGGAGTTTTAGACGGCCAGCCGCTCTTCGTCGCCAAGTACTATATGGCAAAAAACCACTGGCAGATTTACCGCCACCTGTCTCGTGGCCGCAGCTGCACGGGCAATGCTGAAACAGTTGCTGTGGAGAACGCTCCCAAGCAAGTGCTGCAGACGGCTCTGCGCGCAGCAAATTTAATTGGGAGGGGGTTTTACGGCGTGGACCTCAAGCAGGTAAAGAACAAATGTTACGTCATCGAAATTAACGATAACCCCAACGTAGACTACGGCGTGGAAGATGATATTCTGCATGACGAGCTATATCATAAGATCGTGCTTTCCATTCTCCAACGCATCGAAAAGAAAAAACAACGCATAACGTAAAAGCGTTAGGTCTATTATGATGGCCGATGAAAAATTGAAGAAAACGCGCCTAGGTCTATTTCAAGGCTATGGCATCGAGCTAGAGTACATGATCGTCGATCAGGACACGCTCGATGTCAAACCCATGTCTGATACACTGATCCATGAGGTCAGCGGAACCTACGGGGGCGAGGTAAATCGTGGGTTGTTGAGCTGGAGCAATGAGGTGGCTTTGCACGTCTTAGAGTTCAAGACCACAGAACCTGCCAGCACGCTCGTTGACTTAGATGCCGCCTTCCAGGACGAGGTGCAGAAGGTAAATCAACTACTCGCGCCACACCGCGCCCAGCTGATGCCCACCGCTATGCACCCTTGGATGGATCCTACCAAAGAGCTGCGCATCTGGCCGCACGACTACAATAGCGTTTACGAAACGTTTAATAAAATCTTCGACTGTCGCGGCCACGGATGGGCTAACCTCCAAAGCGCCCACATCAACCTACCCTTTAGTGGCGAGCAGGAATTTGTGCGCTTACACGCCGCTATCCGCATGATACTGCCCCTTATACCCGCCTTAGCAGCCAGCTCCCCTATCGCAGATGGTAAAGTATCCGGTATGCAGGACACGCGGCTTGAATTTTATCGCCACAACGCCGTTCGTATTCCCTCTATCTCTGGAAGTATTGTGCCGGAGGTGTGCCTCTCTTTTAAAGACTACGAGGAGAAAATTTTTCAGCACATCTACGCCGATATCGCCCCTTATGACCCCGAAAATCTTTTGCGTTATGAATGGCTCAATGCCCGTGGCGCGATTGCGCGCTTTGATCGCAATGCGATTGAAGTGCGGCTGTTAGATCTTCAGGAGACGCCCCAGGCTGACTTAGCGGTCGCCTACGCGGTCGTAGCTGCCATCCGCGCTTTGGTGGAGGAAAAATGGGTACCTCTGGAATTCCTACACAAGTTTACGAAAGACTCTCTACGCAGCATCCTACTTACAGGCATCACAGCGGCCCAGAACGCAGCAGTCAGCAACCAGTATTTTCTAAACGCCTTTGGCTGGCACCAAGGTATCTGCACCGCAGGCGAACTCTGGCGCCATATCATCAGTCATACCGTTGATGCCAAGCAGCATCCCAAGATATTTGCCACTCTGCAGTTCATTTTGGACCGGGGCACCCTTTCCACACGTATTTTGCGCGCTCTTGGACCTCGATCTGACCCTAGCGCCCTAAAAAACGTATACCGTAGTCTCTGCGAGCATTTGCAGCAGGGCGCTCTTTTTGATGGACGGTAGTCATGCGTAGGTCCCTGGGGCTAACTATTCGCGCGCAGCCAACGGAGGTGACCTGCGGACCCACCTGTCTAGATGCAGTTTACCGCTACTATGGGGAAGACAGCGACCTGGGTTCCATCATTGACGAAATACCTATGCTTGAAAGCGGCGGGACTCTCGCTGTGGTACTCGGCTGCCACGCACTGAAAAAGGGATACAAAACCACAATCTACACTTACAATTTGAACGTATTTGACCCGACCTGGTTCCACCCCATCCCTTTGCCTAAAGAAGAGTTAGCCGAAAAGCTTCGTCTTCAAGCAAAGTTCAAAAAATCTAAAAAGCTGCATATAGCCACCGAATCCTACCTAGAATACCTCAGTCTAGGCGGCAAAATTACCTTTAAAGACCTGGATAGAAACCTACTTAGACATTATCTAAAGCAGGGAATCCCGATTCTCACTGGCTTAAGCAGCACATTTTTGTATCGCCACCCTCGCGAAACAAGCATCGGCAAAGACGACCTGCGCGGAGATCCAGAGGGGCACTTTGTGGTGTTAAACGGCTATAACCTCATCACGCGTGAGATCAGCATCTCCGATCCTTTTTCTAGAAATCCCTACAGCCATACGCTGGCCTACAAAATCAAAGTTGATCGGGTAATCTGCGCTATCCTTCTGGGCGTACTCACCTACGACGCCAACTTCCTCATCATTCATCCCCCCGGGCAAGGGGAAAAGAAAAAGGAAGAAGATTAATAGCCCATGCGTTGCTTGCTGTTCATAGTTCTCCTGCCCATTTTGCTACTTACCCTCCTAAACGCGGTGCCGTTAGCGCTAGCAAGAGCCTTCATTTACGAACGGCAAAATGAGGTGCCCTCTAAAGATACAGGCTTGGTGCTAGGCGCCGGTTTAAAACCAGATGGGCAGCCGAGCTCTATCCTAAAAGCCCGACTAGAGACGGCTCTTAGGCTCTTCCGCGCAAGAAAAGTCCATAAACTTATTCTCAGCGGCGATTCCTCAGGCCCTTGGTATAACGAGGTGAGCGCCATGAGAAAATATTTGCTGGCTCGTGGTATGAAACCGGAAGATTTACTGCTGGACCCCGCAGGACACAATACCTTTGACAGCATACGCCACGCAAAAAAGCTTCAGGTAGGCTCGCTGATCATCTTTTCACAACAATACCATCTGCCGCGCGCTGTCTTTTTGGCCAGAGCGATGGACCTCGATGCCGTTGGCTTTGCCTCCGATCAACACATCTCGCCCCACCGCTGGTGGTACGAGTGGCGGGAGATTTGGGCCCGCCCCTTAGCGATCTATGCCCTCCTTTTCTCGTAAAATCTAGAAAACTGCAGGTAACTGGCGGCCATCTGGCCCCAGCAACATCGTCTGAGCGCTCCCCAGCTTTTTCGTTACGCCACCGACGTCTTACGTCTAAGCCGAGAACCCAACCGCCGTTTCTAAGCAAACCCAAACCGCGAATCAATTACGTTTAAATTTTCACTTATGTTAATTTGCCTTCTTTATGATCTCTTAAGGTGCTGACATGCATTCTTCTCTCTCTTCGCTTGGATTGTCCCTAGCTGGTACTCCTATGAATCGATTGCCTGAGCTAAAGGGGTTGTCATCCTCATCTTCGTCTGCCATTGACGCTCAGCAAATCGAGGAAAACGGCCCCGCCGTACAAATGCAAGAAGCTGAGGATCTCTCGCTCCGAGAATTAATCAACCAACTTCGTCGGCTAGTGCGTTTTCCTGGATCAGCGGATAAGGAAAAAATCGCTGTAATCTGCTCACAGCTCAAAAAAGCGCTGCAACGCGAATCCTGCTTTCAGTTAGAGCAGTACCAAATGCGCATTCTACAGCTGCAAACTATGCTAGATGCAGCAGAAATGCTCCCGGCTGCAGAGGTGCTTTGTGCAACCCTTAAGCAACAGCTCACTCGCGATGAACGAGCTGCAGCAACGCTCTACCAAGACTCCGTTACGCCGGTGCAAGATAGCCTCTGGCCGCTTTATGAGAAAATTTTGCGTTTGCCCTCGCTAGAACCAGACCTGTTTGGTGCTGCCGTAGCTACACTACATGAAAAACTATCTCGCGCCATCCAAGCCGATCCTTTGATCGCGGAGATACAGAAGCTATTGCCTGAGCTCCTCCCACCGGCGCACTATCTCTGGAATCAAGCGCCTCCATTTACTAAACCGTTACAAAATCTAGAAAAACTTAAGCAAACAAGTTTACGTTTGCTCCATCAACTAAAAAGCACCTCCGACAGCTATAAAAAAGTTTTTCGGGTCCCTTTCGAACATATTTTTGAGGCCTACCGAAGCTTTTTGGAAGGGTTCTCCAATGCTTCTGACGAAAGAAAAGAAAGCTTGTGTATTCCCAAAGCCCAGCTAAGCGGAGCCGGGCTAGGCTTTTTCTTGCTCGATCGGGAGGTGGCACGCGATCTGCTCAGCCTTGATCAGCAGGGAAAAATCTGCAAGAAGAATGAGGAGGGCACCCACGCCGTCTGTCGCAAGAAAGGTGTTTTTTATAAGCCCAATTCTAAAAAAGACTGCTACATCAATCCAGGAATGGAATTTGCCATTTATGCCCTCTATCAGTTGTTGAGTAGACAAGGAGCTGCACCTACAGCCTTGATCAAGATTCGTCATCTTTTCCTAGATGGTCAATCTAATCCCTACGGCTGTGCTCTCCAAGCAGGTCTTGGGATCGAGGGCATCTCTTTGAAGGATTTACTGGGCATCACAACTATCTTTCCCTTTCTGGAGCGCTGCTTGGGACTCGACATGGCTCAGACTGCTCTTCAGTGGCTGTTAGAGGATGGGTGGCACCAAACATACCTTAACAGCCATCCTGAGCTCGCTCCGGAAGCGCTATCTACCCTAGGCGCAAAAAAATCGGCCGAACACTTAGAGAAAGCTTTCGAGGTTCTATTCAGCTCTAAGCCAGCAAATAAAAAATGCTTCGAATTTTCTGCTCGAGGTTTTGCGCATGACAAAATTGAGCTTTTTAAACGCCCTACGGCTGTTTTGGTAAAGGTCTTAGCTTTGTTGCAGCGCTACCCAGATCTCACAACTATCGCCCATAAAAAAGGAACACGCCAGGTCACGGTAGTAGAGCTGATCGAATTATGTTCTTCGCTCGAAAAAGCAAAGTATTATTTCTCCAATCTTTCCCCGCAACAACTGTTAGAGGAAATCCCTCAGTTAGCGAGCCGTTTCGATCGAGCCAACTTCACCACCCACTTTGTGGCCACCCTGCTCACTAATCCCTCTGATCATAAATCTGACAACTTCATGGTGACTGTAGAGAACGATGCAGGCGGGGGCGTACGCGCCCTATCATTAGTAGGCATTGATAATGACCAGGCCCTGGATCCTTCGGAAGTAGTTGTGAAAACAACTCTTTACCTATTCGAGCAAATGGCCCAGCCGTTTGATCAAACGGTCGCGCAACAACTCTTAGCCATCCCGCCAGAGGAGTTGATCTTCGACTGGCTCATCGCTCTGGAAGAACAGAACCAAAGTTACAAGCGCTGGCAAAAACAGGACGTCCTTACGCAAGAAGATCTCTTCGATGGTGCTAAATCTTCGCTTCAAATCCCACTAACCATTCATGCAGAGCTGGTCCCCAGCCTGTATGCTAAAGCCCTGAAACTGGTTAATATTCTCCGCGCCAATCCTATATCTACTCACGAACAAGTCCTCAAAGCCATCCAGCCTAGACTAGCTCAAATGTACCGTCAGGCTTTAAGCAGTGGTGATAGCATTAGAGAAGCGTACGAAGAACTCGTTAGCTTGCTCAAGAAAGAGCCACAGCCTCCCACCTGTCCTCTTCCCAAACAAACACCAGCAGAGGCAGCTTTACTATTTCTGAAAGGCCTAGATCTAGACTCTTGTCCTCTCAAATTACAGATTTCTCTCATCGGTAAAGCGCAACACACCTTTCCGTCGCTAGCCCAAACCATTAGTCTTCCGGGAGACCCAGCTGACCCTCTTTCTCGCAGGCATTTCTTCCTGACGGCGGTTGAAGAGGGTTACCATGCCTTAACGGCTCGCTTATTAGAAGAAGAGAAAAAAAGCCGTTTAGCAAGCGAGGAGCAGGAATTCTCCTCGGTGCTAGAACTAAGAAACGAGAAAGGGCAGACGCCGCTGCTTGTGGCTTGCTACAGACTAGATGTGGAGATGGTGCGGTTGCTTCGGCAATATGAGGCTGATGCGCAAGCTGTCGATCCGCATGGACAGAACGCTCTTTTGTTTTGCCTGATGCGCTTTACTGAGATGCCTGCACAGGCCTCTGCAGCAATCCGCTTTTTAGTAGAGCAATCGACTGTTCTGTTAAACACAGTCAGTGAGCCACAAGGCTGGGCCGCGCTACACCGGCTCGTTGACATTGCACAAATGGTGCCCGAAGAGGCCGAGCTACTGATCGCCTACCTGATTGAGAAA
This sequence comes from uncultured bacterium, assembly GCA_964445105.1. Taxonomy (GTDB): domain Bacteria; phylum Chlamydiota; class Chlamydiia; order Chlamydiales; family JAJFMA01; genus CAWBNS01. The sequence goes on from CAYUJS010000037.1 coordinate 15,225, forward strand.
GGAGCCAATCCTGATCTGGTGGATCATCAAGGCAGAACAGCGCTTGATTACGCGCTACAACAGAACCAAGAACGCTTGGTCCATCAACTCATTCGCTTGGGGGCGGGGCGTACGCTAGATCTACAGGCGGCCAAAGATTTCTTCTGCCTGCGACCGAACGATGAACTGTGGGCTCTTCTGCAAAGTAATAGCACGCCCCTGCGCTGGCATCTGGCGTTGAACGCCCTGCGCGACCTTGCCGGCGATTCCCGAACGTTTCTTGAGGGAGTGCAATTAGGAAAGATAGCCCTGCCCCACGGCTTGGTGGAGCAACTATTGGATAAAGAGGGTAACATTCGCGCTGCTAGCGCCTACGGTCGCCGAAATGTAAATAAGATCGATCTTCCAGGGGGGTACACGCTTTTCTTCAAGCAATTCCCAGAAATGCCAGGCGTAGAATATGCCATCGGTAAGTTTTTTGAGTTGCTCATCGGCCAGGGCACTTCTGCTACTGATTTAGCAAAAATCACTCTTCCTAATGGAAAAAGCTACCCCGTTTTGATCTCGCTGGGTATCCCTGGAGAGAACCTGCACGAGGTATTAAGCGATCCGCTCAAAATCCAGGAGCTGAAAAAACTGGACTCCCTAGCGTTCACCGAGCTCCTCGTGGCTTCCCTGCTGGTCAACTTTGAAGATGCTAAGCCGGATAATTTTATAGTGGAGGTGTTGCCCAAAGGAATTCATCGTCTTATCAGTATCGACAACGACCACGCCTTCGTCCCGCCTCTGCTCAAAGAGGGCGGCGCTCTGGTGCAGGTCAAGTGCATTCTTTATTGCCTCGATTTGATGTTGGAACCGCTGCATCCCTTGGTACGGCAGCGTTTCCTCTCCTTACAGCCAGAGCGCTTTCTGCGCCTCTGGCTCGAACTGCTTGTGGGACAAAATGAACGTTACTGTACCCTATTTCCCTACGAAGAGCGTCGAGAGCTTTTCAAAGAGACTAAAAGGAACCCTGGGATGGTCATTCCGATCCCCTTGAAACCAGGAGCGATTGCCGCAATCTATCAAAAATTTCAACGTCTACAGATCGCTTTGCAGGAGTCTACGCAACTCACAGGGATCGGACTTTTGCGGCTCGTCATTCCCGAGTTAGGCCTACGCTACGAAGAAGCGTTTCGCGCGAATAATACACCGTTGGAACGTTTTCTTTCCCTGACTGCCACACAGTATTTTGTCGCTTTGGGCGGGCGTTTGGCTACACGAGTAAATAGCCGCCAGATGCTGAAGTCGATGGTCATTCCAGAAAAAGCTTTATGGGAAAAAACAGCAGCGACCGACCCCATCCACGCTCTGCAAGAGTTAACAAGTCTCCAAGAAGAGATTCTGACCTCTGCAAAGCAGTTGAAAGTTATTCGCAATGCTTTGCAGACTGGCGATGTATCGTCTTTTCTCGAACGGCGGCTCGACACGACCAAAGAAAAAATTATAAATGGAATTGCGAGAAGCTTTCCAGGAATCAACTTTAAGAGAATGTCTTTAGATCGGCAAAAAAGAGTTCTTGCAGCTATCCTCACGGGCAACTATCGCTCGCTTTGTCTTTCTGGCTGTGAGGCTTTAGATAAAAGTGCGCTGGACCAACTTCTGCGCAGCTCTCCCCAGCTGCTCTTCCTTGAATTGCACGATTGTCCCAAAATAGACCAAGGGTTGCTCGGGTTATTACCCAAAGCCGGTTACCTTTCCCGTCTACAACTCAGCAATCTTCCAATGCTAAAACAGGTTAGCCTTCCCCATCCCACTCTGCGTTGCCTCCAAATTGTGCACTGTCAAGGCCTCCAGGAGCTAACCATTAGCCATACGCTGAAATATTTGTGCTTAGAGGAATGCTGGAGTCTATCTACCCTCAAAGTAAGATTTTACGAGACCTCTTTTTTTGGGAGCTCGAGGCTTTCAATAAACGAGCCTAAAGACTTTTTGCTGCAAACGCTCCTGTTGAAAGCCTGCCCCGATCTTCAAGCCTGGTGGAGGCCGTTTCAAGAATGGCTTAGAGCATCACCCACACACCAAATCCACCTCCAAAATGTACCGCTTAACCCCGACAAAGAGCAACTAGAGCTCATCGTTAAAGCCGTACTTCAGCAGCGCAAAAACGCTGGCATGTTGTACACAGTCCTAGCCCATTACCAGATTAAATTTCAAAAAGCCTTCCTTCTAGTGGCGCGCTACGCAGAGAACGCAGAGTCGCTTATCCTTTTGGCGCAACACTACCAAGTTAGCCTACAAGAGCTTTGCGATGTGTACGCAACTTGGGGCTGGCGAGGTGCGCACGCGAGCGTTAAAGAGGCGTTAGAGCGTAGCTTTTTTTCTTCTTTGCTAGCTGTCTCTTCCGATGCAACAAGCGTCGAATCTGTAGATTTAAAAGCGGCTGAAGGGAACCTGTTCTCTCTACACAGAGAGATGTGTACGGTTTTTTCTTTATGTCCTCGCCTTCGCAATGTAGGGCTACCTACGAGCGCCGAGGATGTAACCTTAGAGATCTTAGCCAAACATTGCCCCAACCTCTCCTCTGTTAACCTGACTTTGTGCGAGCAAATCACCGACAGCGGGCTGCAGGCATTGGCTAGAAATTGCCCCAACCTCTCCTCTGTTAACCTGTCATCGAACCCGTCAATCTACAGGATCACCGATAAAGGGCTGCAAGCCCTGGCTCAAAATTGCCCCAACCTCTCCTCTCTTGACTTGACCCAGAGCAAGCTAGTCACCGACAGAGGGCTACAAGTCTTGGCTCAAGGTTGCCCCGCCCTCTCCTCCGTTGTACTGAGCTTCTGCGACGAAATCACCGACAATGGGCTGCGAGCCTTGGCTCAAAGTTGCCCCAAGCTCTCTTCTGTTGAGCTAAAGCAGTGCACGAAAATCACCGACAACGGGCTGCAAGCGTTGGCTCAAAGTTGTCCGCGCCTCACCTCCATTGACTTGCAGAGCTGCTATAAAATCACCGGCAACGGGCTGCAAGCCTTGGCACAGAGTTGCCCCGACCTCTCCTCTGTTGACCTGAGCGACTGCAGGCAGATCACCGACAGCGGGCTGCAGGCATTAGCTAGAAATTGCCCCGGCCTCTCCTCTGTTAATTTGCATGGCTGCGAGCAAATCACTGACAACGGACTGCAAGCATTGGCTCGCAGCTGCCCCGGCCTCTCCTCTGTTAATTTGTATCGCTGCGAGCAAATCACTGACAACGGGTTACAAACCTTGGCTCGGAGCTGCCCCGGCCTCTCCTCTGTCGCCCTGAAATTCTGCGACCAAGTCACTAACAACGGGCTACAAACTCTGGCTCGCAGCTGCCTCGGCCTCTCCTCTGTTGACCTGGGCTACTGCAAGCAGATCACCGACAACGGCCTCCAAGCATTGGCTCAAAACTGCTCAAAGCTTTCCTCCGTCAACTTAGAGCGCTGCCTAAAAATCACCGATAACGGGCTGCAAGCCTTGGCACAAGGTTGCCCCAACCTTTCTTTGGTCTATCTAGACAGTTGCAAGCAAATCACTGACGCCGGGCTAAAGGCCTTGGCGCAGGCGTGCCCCCTCTCCTTTATCGACCCGTCTGGATGCGACAAGATCACCGATGCCGGGCTGCTGGCTTTGGCACAAGGATGTTTGAACTTGACCTTCTTGAAGCTGCGTGGGTGTACGCAAATCATCGAGACAGGGCTACAAGCCTTGGCGCAGAAGTGCCCCAATCTTTCATCCATCGACCTGATGTTTTGCGAGCAAGTCACCGACGCCGGAATACAGGCCTTGGCGCAAGGGTGCCCCGGTCTGTCCTCTGTTAATTTGTATGGCTGCGAGCAAATCACCGACAGCGGGCTGCAGGCATTGGCTAGAAATTGCCCCAACCTCTCCTC
>CAYUJS010000038.1:0-18876 GCA_964445105.1 uncultured bacterium
GGAGACTTGATTTTATCAGGCCATATGCACGGCGGCCAGGTCAACTTGCCTTGGGTGCGCGATCGATTTGTCGTGGCAGAGTATCCCGTATATTCGCAAGGCCTATTTTCAGTGGACGGCCGCTGGCTCTACGTAAGCCGCGGTGTGGGGAGCCCTGTCCGCTTTCGCTGGTGTACCGTGCCGGAAGTGACGGCTATTACCTTGGTGCGCTAGTCAATGCAAGTCGCTGTTATTTTGGTCGCTGGAGGCTCTGCCACTCGCTTTGGTGCACCCATCCCCAAACAATTTCTGCTCTTGGGCGCTAAGCCTGTAGCACGCCATAGTTTTGATCTATTTCACGCCATGCCTGAGGTGGCGGAGCTGGTGGTCGTTTGTGCCGTTGAGTACCAGCCCCTATTTCCTCCGGATACTTGTTTTGCACTACCAGGCGCAAGGCGCCAGGATTCCGTTTGGCATGGGCTTTGCGCGGTCAGCGATAAGATCGATTTGGTATGCGTGCATGATGCCGCAAGACCTTTGGTGCGCGTTGAGGAGGCGCGGCGCGTCTTTGGGCGCGCGCATGAGGTGGGAGCGGCCGCTCTGGCCGTGCGCATGAAATCTACGATTAAGCGATGCGATAACGAGGGTAAAGTCGAGGAGACCTTGCCGCGCGACCAATTGTGGGAGGTGCAGACTCCGCAAGTTGTCCGCAACGAGCTGCTGCGCCGGGCCTACGCGCACACTAGCGCTACGCACACAGATGAGTTATCGTTAGTAGAAACTCTTGGACATCCCGTTTACTTGGTTGCTGGTGATTACCGTAACTTAAAGATTACCACCCCGGATGATTTCGATCTTGCGCACAGATGGCTTGCCACCTTATGACTTACAACTACTGTTTGACCATTGCTTATGAAGGGACAGAGTACGCGGGCTGGCAGATGCAAACGAATGCCCCTTCTGTTCAACAGCTCGTGCAAGACGCGCTGGCATTGCTTTTGAAACATAGAGTACACGTGACGGGCTCCGGCCGCACGGATGCAGGCGTACATGCGGCTGGGCAGATGGCGCATTTTAAGTCGGAGCGGGAATTAGAGCTATCTGGCGTCCTGTACGCCCTAAATGGCATGCTACCGCAAACTATACGCGTCAAACGCATTCAGCCAGTGCCTCTGCATTTTCATGCGCGTTACAGCGCCATTTCCAAAGAATATCACTATCATCTGCATCTCGACCCAGCGATGGACCCTTTCCGTCGGCTGCATCTCTGGCACCTGAAGGGGCCTATGGATGCACATTTGTTGCATAAGGCGGCCAATCTATTTGTAGGTACGCATGATTTCACTACCTTCGCCAATTCGGCCCACCAAGGGAGCGCCGCTAAAGATCCCGTCAAAACTATCTATAGGATCGATGTTGTTGAGCAGGCTGGCGGATTGCGCTTAGAATTTGAAGGCAACGGATTTTTGTACAGGATGGTAAGAAATATTACAGGTACGATCGTCGAAGTTGGACAAGGTAAAAGACCTTTAGAGTGCATTCCAGAGCTGTTAAAGGCTAGAGATAGAAAATTAGCCGCTCGCGCAGCGCCCGCTAAAGGTCTGTTTCTTGTGAGGGTGAATTACCCAGAAGAGTTTAGCTTGGGACTACTTAACTCTTCGAAGCTCTCCACGTGAATCACGCCTTCTAACGCCAGTTCACACACATAGGCGTGTTTTTTTGAAGCAACCAACACCGCCTGCGCTCTGGTGCCTCTGAGGGCTTCCAGTCCTCTTGGCGTGTCCTCAAACCCGATCACGGCATGCTCAGGCTGTGCATATTTTTGCACAGCATACTGGTAGCATTCCGGATGCGGCTTGGGATGGGTGTAGTCCTCTCTAGTGATCCAGTGTGGAATGGTTTCCAGCACCGGTTGGTGCTTTCTAATAATTGCAATATGGCTGGCTACCGAGTGGGTCACCACGCAGCGTGTGATCTGGTTATTTGCTAGATGGTTCAATAACTTCTCTGCCCCGGGCATCATCTGGACAGCACCGGCCTGGAGCAAACGTGTGTAGGCTGCTTTTTTTTCCGCGTAGAGCACCTCCCATTGGGGCTCTTGTCGATACAGGCCAGGCAGGGACTTGTAGATGTTGAGGCGAATATTTTCTGCGTTGCGATGGGCGATATCGCAATAAAGCGCGAAGGGCCAATCGAGCGTATAGCCGCGGGCTGCGCACATATTTTGGTAAGCTTGGTAGTGGATTTCTTCGGTATTTACCAACAATCCATCGAAATCAAATAGAAATAACTGATAGCCTTTTACCCAATCCATATGAGGAGATTATAGGCACTTGTTTTGTTTGGGTAAACGATGAAATCGGCGATTGCGCTAATCTGCCTCCTGCTATGCGTAAAGGCGGGAGCAGCTCCCATCGAACGCCAGCGGGGAGAGATTCTATTTTCCCAGTTCCCAGTCACTGCATCCCCTCCTCCGCAGTATCCTTGGCGTGTTCGTCATGAAAGAGCGCTTCCACAAATCACCAAAGAGCACTTCCGCTGTCGCGGTAGCCGCGCGAGCAGCGCTAAAGTTGTAGAGGGAGAAGGCGGGGCTAAGCTTTATTTAGAAGACTGTGGGGGAGTAACCGATCATAGTTTGCCTCTGCGCGAGGGTAAAGAGTTTATTTATCCTGTATTGATTGACCTACTGAACAAAATTCAGGACGATATGGGCAAGCGAGTCGTAGTCACCGCGGGACACCGCTGCCCAATGCACAACAGCTATGTCGATGCTAGCTTAAAAAATAGTAAATCCAAGCATCAGCTAGGCGCGGCAGTCACTTTCTATGTAGACGGGCTCGAGAGCAAGCCTCAAGAGGTGCTCAGGCACATTCTGCGTGCATATCCCGATCTTGTACAATCAGATGAAGGCTGGGCAAATAAGGAATTTTTGATCAAAATATACTGGGCGCATGAGGGTCGTGATGGCGACAATAAGCACCCATACCCCTATCTCAGCGCACAGGTACGTTTTGATCGCGCTACCAACCAAAGAGTAGAATATACCTGGAAAAGTGCCCGACAACCACTCTACCGCTGGTAAAACTAGCTCTCGCCTGTTCTATCGCTTTAGATCTTCCCTTTTACGTAGCAAAAGGGAAGATCTGAATAGCTGTAGAGATTACTCAGTACAAGCTATTTCGACTGCTAGATTGGCTACAGTCACTATTGCCTTAGCAGTAGCCTCTACTGCTTTTGCCAGAATTTCCCGAGGTGCGAGCCCCTCTTGGGGTGCGCCGTTGACCGTAACCGTGACGATACGAGTTGTAAATGTCTTGTCTAAGCCTTCATTGCCTTGCACGTAGACATTTGCTAGCATAATATCGTTGTTTTGCATAACGTTTTCCGCGTTGATTGTGGTACGAGATAAAATCTGCAAGGCCACAGGATAGGCGGCCACCTTTGTTACTTGATCCCCAATAATTGTAACCTGGGGGTTTGTAAAGGAAAAAGTTGCAAAGACTCGTTCGTTAATAATATCTGGATCCATAGGATTTCCTCATTCGAACGTTTTCAAAAAACCTAGCGCTTTGCTATCTGAGATTAGAAGCAGAGATCAAAGGTTGTAAGTATCGTATTATTTATTTAAAATACCGTCCATATTTTTTTGATTGTCAATTGAAGTGTCCTCCAAATATCGAACAAGGAAACGGCGGGAATTCACTCCGCTTTTCATTACTAAAATTAGATTTTTGATCCAAAACCTGCTCACAACAAGATCGGAGCGTGCAACGGATTAAACAATTTTTCTGTTCGATGTTAATTTCTTGTTTTAGATACATCTAAAGCGCATTTTGGCATTTTTTTTAGCGCAGATCGTGGATAGGCTAAATCTGTTCACCGATAAGCTTTAGGCACAATTTAGGAAGATTTGTCTGTTCTGAATTCGTGTGATGAGGTTTTAAAAATACGCTTTAATGTATTTCTTTAGTGGAGGCAGTGCGGTACTATGACTGTCGAAATTGTCCGGAATCGAGACCCAGCAATGCTGTCTACCTGGCGGTGGACCATGCCGTGCGGGTTTGTTTTATCTGTCCGCTTGAGGAAGTCCATCGTATGCGGTTCGTTAGCGATTCAGATGAGAAGATAAAGGAAATGTTCGCTCGTAGTCCCAGTATCAAACAGGGGATGGAGCAAATGGCGAGCGCCCCGCATCAGTGCGCGCGAAACCTGAGACTACAGTGCCCAGTTCTGCCATAAGCTTCGTCTGATTGTCCAAAAAGCGCTGACCGATCTAAATGCTCAAAATCTTCTTAGTTTTTTACTGGATTAACTATGAAGCAGGTGGCCTTGCCCTGAGGAGGCAGGTACCACCTCCCACATGATACTAATAAATCTCTTTTGGGACTTGAGCCTGAGAATAACAAAGGACGTGCTGGTGGGCTAAGCAGGGCGGGGTGGTGGCTCAATCCTCCCCTCGAACCGTGCGTCTAGCTTTTAGACATGCGGTCTTTTGCCAATCTCGGCGGCGCGCGCAGGAATGACCCTGCCTCTGTCTCTTTGCCATTTATGCCCCCTATTGAAGAGGCTAAGTATATACCCATGGTCGGTCACAGGTTTATTCTAGTTTTCTGTGCTGTGGCGATAAGTTGCAAAACCGTTGGCAGAAATTGTTATTATTTCGTATAGTCGTTTTCTCATTGTCGTGCGGGTGTGGCGGAACGGTAGACGCGGTAGACTCAAAATCTACTCTTAGCAATAGGGTGCTGGTTCGAGTCCGGCCATCCGCATGTTTGACCGAATGGTTCGCAAGGACCGTTCGGTTTTTTTGTTTTGGAGGAATGATGATCGTCTATGTGTACAGCAAGTGCTCAACGTGTCAAGAGGCTCTGCGCTTATTGGAAAGCAAAAAGTTGGTCTTTAGCGTTAAAGAAATAACAAAAGAGCCTCCGACGGTAGCAGAGCTGGAGAGGATGCTCAAACTCCAAAACGACAATATCAAAAAATTATTGAATACTTCTGGACTGCTTTACCGCGAGATGGGCCTATCCGCAAAACTGCCCAGTATGCCCGTAGCTGAAGTATTTGCGCTGCTAAGCCAGCACGGTATGCTGGTCAAACGTCCTTTCCTCATCGGAGACGAGTTTGGGCTTACAGGTTTTAACGAAACCGAGTGGTCTCAAAAACTCTAAATCTTCAGCGTTTCCGTAAGTTCATAGCTGCTGAGCGTACTGGCCGTTTACAAAAAACGCCAGGCTTGCTAGACGAGAGCTATGGGTCGTTTGTGTCGATTGAAAAAACTGTTTTGGGCTGTCTATGCCTAGGATGCGCAAAGCTCTGCGCATAGCGCTGATCGTTTGGTGCTATTTATTTGTTGCGACAAATATTTTTACTATTTTTAGCAATCCCCCAGGCATCAACGCGGATCGTAGATATGCCTTTGAGGCAATGGTCAGGGGAGAGGCTGCGAGGCCCTATGTTTATCGCGCGCTTATGCCGCAGTTAACGCGTTTGCTCAGTGAGGGAATTCCCGACTCATTGTTCCTCGTCTATGAAAAGTATCGCTGGCGCGACTGGATGCAACAGGAACTAGGTCGAACGAATGTACCTCCTGAGATGGCTAAGGAGTGGATTTTGTACTCTTGGTTAGCAATCTTATGTTTTGCGGGCTTGGGCTGGTCTTTACGTACGCTTTTGCAGCACTTTTATCCTGATGCTAATCAATCCCACCTATGGGGGCTTCTAGGCCTATCTTTTCTGCCTATTCTGTTTGATTTTCATGGACAGGCTTATGATCCATATTCGGTTGTTATTTTCCCACTGGCCTTTTTGGCAATGGTAAAAAGGCATTTCTTGGTCTACTATCTGTTGTTTGTGCTGGCTGTGTTGAATAAGGAAACAGCTCTTCTTCTGATCGGGTTTTACGTGATCTATACTTGGAGTGAACGGCGCTGGTTGGACTGGTTCACGCAGGGGGCTACTTATGCTATTTTGACGGGTATCTTAAGGGGGGTGTACGGTGCCAACGCCGGGGGAGTGGTAGAAAACCAACTGAGTGGTAATCTGCATTTTCTTTCTACGTTGTCGATTGTTTTGCTAGCAACCTGGATGAAGCTAATTCTTGTGTTTACAAGTTTGTGGGTGGGTTGGAAACAGCGCAGCGCGTTGCTGCGCCATTGTTTACTGCTGGCTTTTCTGATACTTATGCCTTTGTGGTTGGTCTACGGGCGGTTTGCAGAAATTAGAAGCTTTCTCGAGTGCTACTTTCTATTTTTTTTGCTCGCCTATCCTAACTTGCGCGATTTGTTTAGCGCTACAGGCGGCCAGATGAGAAGTGGTTGACACCTTAGCTCAATAGTCAGTAGTCGTTCCGGCGGTAATGGCCCTTGCGCGGCACATCACTAATGAGCGCTGCTACGACAGCTTCCCATTTACGGTCCTGTATGAGCTGGTTGTATTTGCCAAAATCGACCCCCAGGGTGCTCGTGAAGTCGTAAATTTGTTCGGTGCGGAGATTACCGCGATCTGCTTCCTGCTCGAAGGTGTTAGCTAAGCCGCTGTCTCCGTTCTCTCCATAGAGGAAATTTTTCCAGGTTAGATTTTTTTGTATGTTGCGCATAGACACTTTCATCTGCTCGTCGGAGAAGGCGCAGGCGAGAAAGCGTAGCGGATGAACGTTTTCAATTCTATCCCCGCTCTGCTTTAGTTCGTTGCGTTTAGCAAACAAAGCTACGTAAGAGAAGGGGTTGTTGGCGTTTCCCATGGCGCTCACGAGATATCTGATATCAGCTGCATCGGCAAGGCTGACTTCCGTGTCATAATTACGGGGACTGTAGATGGCGTGCTCAGCTTCCAGCGGGGAGAATAGGCCAAAGCAAAGGGCCAGACAAAGGGCCCAGAGGTTGGTTGTGGTAGACATGGCGGATTTTCCGTCGTTTAAGTGACTTATTAGATATATACCATTTATTCATGTTACTATAAATTTGTCAAGCGAGCGTTTGCTTGACACCGAGCAACAGATCTCCTATAAACGTGGCTCTTTTTGTCTCGGAGGACGTGGTGCAATTCCAGTTTTGGTTGGCTTGTTGGCTGAGCGTCATGTTAGTGGCCTCGGTACAGGCGGACAAAATCACCATTTTCCAAGGGCCGTATCATCTATCGGTCGGTCCTGAAGCCTATCATTTAGTGCGCAAAAAAGATGGAGGGAGCCGCCAGAAAGGTGTTCTAGGTGGCGTTGCCGGTTGCTTCGAAAGGTGGCGGCCCAACGGGTTCTATTGGGGAGTTGAGGGCTCTTGTGCGTCAGGCCGGTTAAGAGGGCACACACCGCGCGGAGCAAAAATTGTTTCGCGCCTGACAGAAAAGCAGATCGAGGGTCGTCTCGGCTATAATATCACGGCCGATTCAAATCGATTCGAGCTTGTGCCCTTTGTGTCTGGCGGAAAATATGAATGCGAAAATAAGTTTTTTCCTCCTTCACCCATGCCAACGACCTTCACAGACCGCTTTGATTTCGTAGGAATCGGCTTTTACTTAGTTGGCCGTTTAACCGATAGTTTTTCTTATGGTTTGATGTTCCAAGGCCACTATTCGCTTAACGCATGGAATGAGATGACAGGTGATCCTGGCTTCGAGGATGTGCAGACCCGAATCAATAGTGCGTGGCAGTACCAGATTGAATTGCCATTAACTTATGGTGTGGGCTGTGATAGCTGGGCGTTGCAGGTAGTTCCTTTTTACTACTATCGTCATTTTGGCGGCATGGAGGCGTTTCCACTTGATTTTATCGATACTAGGTTCGCGATCTGCGGTGTGCGATTGACGCTGGTTAAATTTTTCTAGAGTAGAGTTAGCTTGTAGCTGCTGAATATTAAATTCTAAATCATGGTGTTTCTTATGAAAAGAAAAATGTTTGTCACTATTTGCGCTGCGGCGGTCTTTAATCTTTCGGTGTTAACTGCCGACGTGGCTTCCGCTGTGGTGTCGACTGCGGTGCAGGAATATAAGGCAAAAAATTTCTCTCACCTATTGGACATGAGGGGATTTACCAAAGAACAACTAGAGCTGCATTTTAAGCTCTACGAGGGGTACGTAAAGAACACCAATCTTCTCCAACAGAAGTTGAGCGCTTTCTACCAAAGCGGTCAGGATAAAGGCCCGGAATATGCAGGGCTCAAGCGCATGTACGGGTGGGAATTTGATGGCATGCGCTTACACGAGCTTTATTTTGGCAGCTTGGGTGGGAACGGGCAGCCAAATACTGGTTCGCAGCTCTATCAAGCTATCGTACAAACTTTTGGCTCGTATGAGGCGTGGCAAAAAGACTTTGCTGCCACCGGCTTAATCCGAGGGATAGGTTGGGCAGTCCTGTATCGCGATCCGGATACGGGCGCGCTGGTGAATAGCTGGATCAACGAGCACGATATCGGTCATTTAGCAGGAGCTGCCCCTCTTTTGATCATGGATGTTTTTGAACATGCGTATGTCACGGAATATGGGCTCGATCGCTCTAAATATATAGACGCGTTCTTTGCTAATGTCGATTGGCGTGTGGTTGATGATCGATTCTCTAAAAGCAAGTGAGGCTAGTTGGGCTCACTTCACAAAAAGGCAACCTAGATAATCACTGGAGGAGTCTCGAGGTTGCCTACCTGAACCGTTTAGAAGTCTTGTTAATTGGCCCTAACGTATTGCGTATAATTGTCTGACAAGATCACTACAACTTAGGCGTTATCTAACCCCACAAACCCGAAAGAAAATTCTTGCTACTTACGCTTTTCTTTGCGCTTTGGGCGGGTTTTTTAGCAGCTACTTTCTTTATTGTGGCTGCGCTTTTCTTGGCAACCTGAGTAAGTTTCTTAGCTAATGTGCCTTTGGCAGCGGTGAGGTTTTTCTTTGCACTAGCAATAGGCTTCTTTGTAGTAGCGATAGCAACACTGACCGTTTTTTTCGCACTACGAACAGGTTTTTTCACAGCTAGCGTTTTGGGTTTGTTCGATGCTGCATTGGATGTTTTTTCAGCAGCCAGGGCTGTGCGCTTGTTTGGTGCTGTAGCCGGTGTTTGTTTAGCAGCCGTTTTAGGCTTGTGAGACGCTGCAGCGGCTGTTCTTTTTGCAGTTACCGCGGCAGGTTTTGAGGCTGCAGTTGCTGTTTTTTTAGCAGCCGTTGTAGGCTTGTGAGATGCTGCAGTGGCTGCTTTTTTGGCAGCTACCGTGGCAGGTTTGTTTGAGGCGGTAGTTGCTATTTTTTTAGCAGTCGTTGCAGGCCTGTGTGACGTTGCAGTTGCTGTTGCTGTTCTTTTGGCAGCTAGCGCGGCAGGTTTATTTGAGGTGGTAGTTATTGTTGTTTTTTTTGCGGCGGGTTTTTGTACCGCGCTTTTGCTAACGGTGCTGTTAGCGTTTTTTTTAGCCGCAGGCGATTTATTGGCAACAGCACTTTTTTTTGCCGCAGCGCTTGCGGACTTGTTAGCATTTTCTGATTTCAATGTCATTAGAACACCTCCTATAGGATAGGTTTATACCATATCCAAATAGCTCTATATCAGATAAATTAACACCTTTTTTTTCGTATCAACGAAGTGGTTGGCTTGAAGAATTTATTCTTATTGATGACATGTTTTGGTCAAAAAAAACCCTACAAATACTGCTAGAAGTGCTTAAGTCGAGAACCATTTGTATCTATTCTTTTTTGCGATTCTTCATTTTTTTTATTTTGGTCCAATTGAATTTCGGATATTTCGCGCCATGATGGAGTTGGATGTACATCATCGCTGCCGGAGAAAATGATTGGCTTCTAAAGGGCTGCTACGCTAGAATAGGCCTTGCCTATCTGCGGCTATGGCGGAATTGGTAGACGCGCTAGATTCAGGTTCTAGTCGGGGCAACTCGGTGGATGTTCGAGTCATCTTAGCCGCAATTTTTTTGAACTTACGAAACAGTAGTTGGGCCCCCAGCCCAACTACAGCCATTTTTTAAGTTGAGGGCGTCTCGTGAGCACAGTTATCCTAGTCGCCAACGGGGAACTCTCGGGCGGCTTTGAAATGGAGCGCAGGCTCCTTGCCGGCTGGCCTCTAATAGCCGTAGATGGTGGTTTAAACCATTGCCGGGCTTTAGGCATTCTACCAGACCTTATTGTGGGTGATTTCGACTCGGCTGAGCCAGCGGTTTTGCGCGCTTACACGGGTGTCGAAAGATTGCAATTTCCCACAGAAAAAAATGAAACCGACCTGCAGCTGGCTTTGGGTATTGCTGTGGGCCGCTTTCGGCCGGAGCGCATTTACGTATATGGAGCGCTCGGAGTGCGTACGGACCATCTTTTGGCGAATCTGAGTTTGTTAAGTCTCTATCCCGAATTAGTGTACTTAGAGTCGGATAAGGAGACGATCTGGGGCTTGAAGAGGGATACGATCATCGCCACAAGCCCCGATCAGTTGATCTCCTTTTTTTCTGTAGGAATTGCCGCTGGCGGCGTCAAGACGGCTGGCTTGCAATGGGAGTTGTCGGATGTAACGTTGAATAACCAATTTTACAGTGTTTCTAACAAAGCAGTAGGCGCTTCGGTGGCGGTTTCTTATCAAAGCGGGGCGTTGCTGTGCGTTGTGCACAAGTGAAGCAGGTGCCGTCGTTTTTGCATTTAAGGCTTTCTTGACCAAATAGGCCAATTGCCCTAGAGTATTACTTACGCAATAGCTGGAGTAAAGACTTTAAGTGCGCCCTAGAATTTTCCACGCCGATCAGCATAAAATCGATTTTACACAAATAGACAGAGATGCGTTAGAAGTCATCACCCGTTTGCAAGAGGCGGGACACGAGGCCTTTCTAGTGGGCGGCGGAGTACGCGATCTTTTAGTCAAGAAAAGACCAAAAGACTTTGATATTTCCACCTCTGCCAAGCCCGAAGAGATCAAACAAATTTTCCGCAGGCAGTGCCTATTGATCGGCAGGCGTTTTCGCCTCGCGCACATCCGTTTTGGCCAAAAAGTACTTGAGGTATCGACCTTTCGTGCTGGCGAGAATGCCGATGAGCTAATTGTGCGTGATAACGAATGGGGAAATGCTGAAGAGGACGCTAAGCGTCGTGATTTTACGATTAACGGGCTGTTTTATGATCCACGGAATCACCAAGTAATAGATTACGTTGGCGGTTGGGAGGATATTCATAAGGGGATATTACACACGATCGGCGATCCCCATATGCGCTTTCGCCAGGATCCCGTGCGTATGATTCGTTTGCTAAAATTCCGGGCTCGGTTTGGATTTTCTATCTCCCCAGACACATTGACGGCGCTGCAAGCTTGTCGAGCCGAGATCGTAAAGAGCGCGCCTGCGCGGGTTTTAGAAGAGCTTTTGCGCATGCTCGAGTCCGGTAGCGCCGAGCCTTTTTTTCGCATGATGCATGAAGAGGGTTTCTTAGACATGCTGCTGCCTTGGTTAGACCACTTTTTGTCGGGTTTACATGGCAACGATGTGCTGAACCTGCTGAAAGCGGCGGACCAGGTAAATCAGAGCCTTGAGCCGCAGTCTCCCCTAGATCGCGCGGTGCTATTGAGTTGCATTACCTATCCGGTAATGGAGCGCGAAATCGAGATGCAGCATACCAAAAAAGATAAAGTGCCGCATGTGGGCGAGATCGCCGCGATGTCGCACAGTCTGATGCGCGCCGTTTCTAGTAGTTCCTTTTCACACTTTCCGCGGCGCTTAAGTGCGTCTATCTCCTTTATTTTGACCTCGCAATATCGTTTGACTCCTCTGCAGCATAAGCCCTCTTATCGCTTAAGTTTGACGCGTTCTCATGAATTTCCTTTGGCGATGAGTTTTTTCCACTTAAGGTTTTTGGCTGATCCTGCGCTTACCGAAGCGTACAACGGGTGGTCAGAGGTATTTGAGCAGGTCAAAAAGCAGCCTCATAACCCCGACCGGCCTCCTGCAAGCGCTGAGGGAACAGTACGTCGGCGTCGTCGACGCAGACGCGCCTCGCCTAGCTCTTAGTCGACGATTAAATCGGCCTTTTGAACGGTTACAAAACATATTGGACCTACCATGAAGTATAGCGTAGTTATTCCTATCAAAGACGAAGAAGGGAACATCGAGCTTTTGGTAGAGGAGCTAGAGCCTGTAATGAACAGCCTGCTAGCGCCTTGGGAGCTGATCTGCGTGGATGATGGATCCAGCGATCGTACACCTGTCATTTTGCAAGCTTTGACAGGGCGTAAGCCCTACTTGCAAGTAATCACTTTCCTACGCAATTACGGGCAGTCTAGCGCTTTTGCAGCAGGATTTGAGCGGGCGCGCGGCGAAGTTGTGATTACGCTAGATGGGGACCGCCAAAATGACCCTAGAGATATTCCTAAGCTGCTGGCCGGCTTGAGCGAGGCGGACATGGTTTGTGGGCAACGCCAAAAAAGGCAGGATTCGCCCTACCGCCGGATCGTTTCAAAATTAGCCAACAAAGTGCGTTCTTGGGCATGCCAAGACGGGATGCAAGATAATAACTGTTCGCTAAAAGTTTATCGTACAGCTAGTTTGCGCAAGGTTAAACTGTTTGAGGGCATGCACCGCTTTTTGCCCGCGCTATTTAAGATGCAGGGCTTTTGCGTGAGAGAGGTACCGGTAAGTCATCGTGAACGCCTATCCGGCAAATCTAAGTACTCGATCTTTACAAACCGCTCTATTAACACAGTATTTGACCTTTTAGCGGTAGTCTGGATGCGTAAACGGGCATTGCGTTACGAGGTCAAAAATGGTTGAGAGCTGGCGCGTATTTCTTTACCCGATTGGGTTCTTGGCACAAATAGCCTTTACAGGCCGTTTCTTTCTGCAGTGGCTCGATTCGGAGCGTCGCGGCAAAAGCGTTGTAACGTCTACCTTCTGGCAGATCTCCCTGTTTGGCAACTTGATCATGTACGTGCATTCTCTGATTCAAATGCAGTTTCATGTTTGTTTAGCCCAAGCCCTCAACGGCGTGCTTGCGTGGCGCAATATAGATCTCATGCGTGCCGGGGGGCCGCGCTGGACTTTGAGGTCCATCCCCTGGCTACTGGCGATCAGCTCATTAGCGACTGTGGTTCTCTTTTTCTTGGAAGATTGGCTTTGTGGTGGCGGTACTAGCTGGTTTCGCGTACCTACATTTTTTCAAAAACCTGCGCAATCGGTGAGCTTAGGCTGGAATGTGTTGGGCTGTGCGGGGTTATTGCTTTTTCATAGCCGTTTTTGGGTGCAGTGGTTTTTTTCGGAAGAAGCAGATGCGAGCCAACTGGGCAAGTTATTCTGGTATCAAAGCTTGTGTGGTGCACTGTTGTCAGGGGTCTATTTTTTCTACATTCAAGACATGGTGAATCTGTCGGGATTTGTTCTTTGTCTGGTCCCTTATGTGCGGAATCTGATGATGTTAGCAAATAAAACCGAGCGCACCGCATGAGCTCATCGCGTCTCTTTTTGATCGCCGGTGAGCATAGCGGAGATCTGCACGGCTCTCACTTATTGCGCGCGTTACAGCAGGACCATGCGGATGCTTTTTACGCGGGAGTAGGTGGACCGTTGATGCGGGCGGAGAGATTCCATTCTTTTCTGCCTATGGAAGAATTTCAACTGTTTGGCTTTAGCGGCATTTTGCGCCACCTTCCAAAGGTAATTAGCCAGTTCCGACAAGTTCGCGATCATATTTTAAGCCACAATTATGATGCCGTGATTTTTGTGGACTACCCAGGCTTTAATTTGCGCATGGCGCGTGCTTTACGCAAGCGCGGTTATCAAGGTAAGCTTGTTCAGTACATATGCCCCAGCGTTTGGGCCTGGGGCAAAGGGCGCATTGACAGAATGACGGAAACGCTGGATCTTTTGGTCTCCTTTTTCCCATTCGAAGCCCCTCTGTTTGCCCATACGAATTTACCCGTAGCTTTTTGTGGACATCCGTTAACAGAGGCCATACAGATGCGCGCCGTACCTCTTGAGCGGCCAGTGGTAGCGCTTTTTCCCGGCAGCCGTAAACGCGAAGTGCAGATGTTACTGCCCAGACAGTTAGAGGCGGGGCGTCTGTTGCGCGCGCAGCATCCAGATATTATTTTAGCGGTTTCTGAAGCCGACCCGATGCTAGCGTCTTTGATTCAACAGGCCATTCAGAACTCCTGTTTGCAGGATGTTGTTATCTACAAACGCGAGCGCACCGAAGAACTGATGCACTGTAGTCGTGCAGCGATTGCTAAATCTGGCACGGTGACGTTAGAGTTGGCTCTGCACGGGGTACCCTCGGTGGTTGTATACCATCTAGATTGGGTCAACTACCTAATTATGCGCTACGCGGTACGGATCGACCTGCCCCATTACTGTATTGTCAACATCATCAAAAATGAACGGCTGTTCCCCGAATTCGTAACAGGTTCGTTTACAGCAGAAGAGCT
This sequence comes from uncultured bacterium, assembly GCA_964445105.1. Lineage (GTDB taxonomy): Bacteria > Chlamydiota > Chlamydiia > Chlamydiales > JAJFMA01 > CAWBNS01. The sequence goes on from CAYUJS010000038.1 coordinate 14,351, forward strand.
CTTCCGCTGCTTGCAAGAACTCTATCTAGACGGGCCCAAGCGTGCCCGTTGTTTGCAGGGATGCCAGGAGGTCGTGCAATCGCTGCAGGCAGCGCACCGCTCTCCGGTACAAGAAGCCGCACGGCGCATCTGGAGACTGCTCACATGTTAGGGCGCTATAAGCCTCATTTAAGGCGCTGGCGAGGCGCTTTTTACCGATTTTTGTTTGTGAATATCTTCTATCAGGTGATACGTCCTATTGTCATGCTGACCTTGCGCATTCAGGTCACAGGGCGTGAAAACTTTATTGAGGCAGCCGCTAAAGGACCTTGCATCCTTATGTTGTGGCATAATCGCCTGTTGCTCTCTCTTTACTGCATGCTACAGCACGGTCCACATTTGCGCTATGCCGCGGTGGTTAGTAACAGCCGCGACGGTGCATTGTTGACAGGTGTATTAGACAAGTTGCGGCCTATGATGCGCGTGATTCGCGTGCCGGCCGCTGCGCGGCATCGCGCTTTGAAAGAGATGTTGGATGTACTGAAAGAGAATCAGCGCGTGCTGGTAGTGACGCCAGACGGGCCCCGCGGCCCAAAATACCGCACGAAGCCAGGTGCTGTCGCTGCGGCAGAGGCGACCGGTGCTAAAATCGTGCCTATGTCCTGGTCGTGCGACCGTTGTTGGCAGCTGGGGAGCTGGGACGGTCTGATGGTTCCAAAACCTTTCAGCCTGGTTCGTATAGTTTATGGACCGGCTCTTGAGGTTATCGGGGGGAATCTTGACGAACAGTGCCGCCGCGTGGATGTGGCGCTCCACAGTCTAGCCGGGGCGCAAGGGTGATTTTCGCATAGATTTTAATCGCGGTTCATCCTATAATCCATAGCTTTGAGGCAACTGGTTATGGCGAACGACGATCGATTTTTGATTTATATAGACCGCTTAAAAGACCAGCAAACCGAAGTTTTGAACTTTTTGTTACCGCCGAGTTTTTTGCAGATTGAAGAGAAAGAGCTCCGCTTTAATAGACCAGTTAAGGTCGATGGTAAGGCCTATTTAGCCCACGATGAGCTCATTGTGGATTTAGATATCGTAGCCTGCGCGGAAATGCCCTGTGCTATATGCAACGAGCCTACCGAGGTACCAATCGAGTTAGACCATGTCCTGCTTGTTGAGCCTTGGTCGGACAGCGGCGAGCGCGTATATGATTTGCGGCCTGCCGTCAGAGAAGCTATCTTGCTTGAATTGCCTCTTAGAGCAGAATGTGCCGGAGGCTGCCCTAAGCGAGCAGAACTAGAAAAATTTTTGAAAAAAGAATCGTCAGATGGGCCGGATAAAGGAGAATTTCATCCCTTTGGACAGCTGTCTGCCGACGATTATGAACGCTAAAACTCAAGGAATAAATCATGGCTGTACCGCGTAACCGTACATCAAACGCTCGAAAAAATAGCCGACGTTCACACCATGCGAAAAAACCAATAGCCGTTGCCCGATGCTCTCATTGTACGGCAACCAAGCTTCCTCATACAGTATGTATGACCTGTGGCTACTACAACGATCGTTTGGTGCTCAGTAGACTTCAGCAAAACTAGCTTGAGCCCCAAAGCGCGGGCGGGTTTTCGCATCGGGGTCGATCTGATGGGAAGCGACTCAACCCAAGGGCATTTCTTCGATGCGATTGCTGAGGCCACCGCACAAGTGGGCCCAAACGACCAGGTAGTGATATTCGGCACCTCGGATACCATCGACACCTTCCACGCCAGCCAAGCCGCCGAGCGTTCCGACCTCTCACGCCTGCGCTTTGAGCGAGCTGCAGAGGTCATCGAAATGGAAGATGCCCCTCTTTATGCAATCAGACAGAAGAAAGATTCCTCCCTGATCCGTGGCGTACGAGCCCTCAAAGCGCAGGAGATCGATGCGTTTATTACAGCGGGAAATACCGGCGCCCTCATTGCCGCTGCGACCATTATCCTGCCCATGTTGCCTGGCGTAGAACGCCCAGCCCTTCTCGCTCTCTTGCCTACGCGCAAGGGGTTTGTGACCGTTGTGGACGTAGGTGGGAACGTCTCGGCCAAAGCAGCACAACTTGTCCAATTTGCCAAGATGGGCGTAGCTTTTCAGCGCACCTACCGCAGCTGTCCCAATCCGACAGTAGGCCTGCTAAATATCGGTGCCGAATCTAAAAAAGGCACCCCAGAGCATCGCCAAGCCTATGATGCCCTTTGTGCTGTTCCTGATATGGCTTTTGTAGGTAATGTCGAAGGGCGCGAAGTATTTCAAGGGCGTGTGGATGTGCTGGCTACCGATGGGTTTACTGGTAACATTTTTCTCAAGACCTCAGAAGGGGTCTCTTCCTTCATTCTGGAATACTTAGCCGAGGGTTTCGGCCAAGAGCTAGCAGGCAAAGCAGGGGAAGTTTTGCGTTCCCTTGCGCTTAACGTCGACTACGACGAATACCCAGGGGCGATCGTGGCTGGTGTTGATCGCATTCTCATCAAGTGCCATGGTGCCTCTTCTTCGCGCGCCATGCTCAACGGCATCCTCGGCGCCCTTGATCTCCTACGCAAAAACTGGCTTGTCGCTATGCGAGAGCAGTTACAGATATCCTAATAGCGCCAGTTTACAAAAGTGGCTATTCCAAGCGCGCGAGTTTTGGACAAAAATATGGTGCGCCCCTAGCTGCCGGACCCCGCCGTAAAGCCGAGCGCGTGAGGGGCTCCCAATGAGTTATGATTGGAGAAGGCGGATGCGGCGCTTCCTCCCCTTCTCCCACCTGAGACACGGATGGCTCGCCTTCATACGGTTCTTTACTTTCCTCGCCGGCTCGCTAGCGGGAGTCTATCTTCGTCTCAGGAGGGCCTCTTTCCCTATACTTTGGGTAGTAATCGCCCAGAAACGCTTTAGGAGGCTAGCGGGGCAGGGATGTCGACCTTCATCGCCTTTAGATCCGTCTTTGTGGTGGACAACTGCCTTGCAATCAGAGATATTACGGCTCTTAGAACTGAAATTTATTCCCATTAGAACCAGATCTTTTTCTTCTGTAGCGTATCTTTGCTTGTAGTTTTTTACTTCAATTTGATTTAGAGCAGCAGCAGAAGTCTTATCAAAATTAAGCTCCATTATATAAATAAAATTTTGCATTTCGATAACTAAATCTATTCGTCCAATATTTGTTTGTAATTCGGCTTGCACCTTTATGCCCATCGCTTCCAAAATAACGAGGAAAACGGCATGGTATGAGGCTTCAGACTCTTGTTTGAACAAGGTAAGGTATTGGGGATCCTGGCAAACAGAGACCTCATCGTCTCGATGAACGGGAAAAATTCATATTGCGCCAGATGTCGCTTGCATTGCGAAGCAATACGGCTAACCGTCGGAGCTTTAAGCTCAGCGAATTCAGGTGCAAGAGTTTTGAAAAAAGCCTCCCGAACCTCTCGATTGGGGAAATCCAACCTATAACAATTACTAGCTTCGTCATATTCCCGAATGGTGAGATAGCCGGTTTGCCACATGAGCGGTGTTAGCTCGAGCCGCGATAGATCGCTGACGTTTAAGGGGCTATTTTGCTCTGCTACCAATTCACCAAACTCCATAACAGAATCGGGGCACTCGCGAATTTTTTGAATAAGAAGCGTAGGGGTACCTGTCTCAAACCAGTAGTTTCGTACCATCCCAGTGCATAAAAAGCTCATGGTAGAATGGGGGGTTGTAGACGAGTTCTGGAGCTGATGAGAAGCGGTAGCCGTTGTACCAATTCTTTATTTCAGCCAAAACGGCCTCTTTGCTCGTCGCAGCTAAGCCCGCAGAATACTTCTGCTCAGCTACTTTTTTTATTCGATCCTTCAGAGAGAGTTGAAGAATAGGGTGGCGTAAGCTGGATCGGTGGTTATATCGGTTAAATTGTTAAAACCGGAAAAGAGTGAAATTTTAGCAAACTTAGTAACCCCTGTGGCAAACACAAATCGCAGCTGTTTATCGAGCGCTTTGAGAGTCCCATAGAAGTTCTTTAGTACATGCTGGTTGCGTTTGGCTACGTCGAGCTGCTCAAGATTGTCTAGTAAGGGTTTATCATATTCGTCGATCAGACAACAACCGGGCCCCGCTTGGTAAGCTCTGTGACAAGATTGGCCAGGCCCTCTTGTAGGGTTGGGCATTCGATGGACGTATTGTAAGAAGAGGCGATGCTGTGCAAAGTTCTCTGTAGCGCGGATGCCAGTTCTTCGGGGCTTTCTGTGGGAATTCTCGCAAAATCAAAATAGATAATAGGGTGTTCTTTCCAGTTATATTCCAAATCATTTATAAGATAACCTTTGAACAGCTCCCTATTGCCTTTAAAAATCGCTTCGAGCGTGCTTAAAAGGAGAGATTTACCAAATCTGTGCGGGCGCGACAGGAAAATGACCGCGCGATACATACCCTAGCGCGCTTGGCTCCAATAAATCGAGCTTTTTGAGCATCTGCGTGTCAGAACTTACCACTTTCTCCTCGCTTTGCTGGTGGGTGTTTGCAGGACGCAAATCACCAAATTCACCGAGCGGTGTCTAAAATCC
>CAYUJS010000039.1:0-18263 GCA_964445105.1 uncultured bacterium
GAGAAAGAGAAAACTGGCCCGGCAGAAGGGGACTAGACATTGGCGTAGCCTCATGATTTGTGAAGCGGGCAGCCTAGCACACATTAAAATTTAAACACGATTGTTTTCCAATGCGCGGGTGCAACTCAAACATGTGCTTTAGTATAGAGTAGAAGCTGCTTATATAGCACGGCAAGGCAGCCACCTTAAGACGCAATATAATTTAACTCCTTGCCGCCGATCTAGGGGGTCTTATGGTGGATATGTATCATTTATGCGATTACCTGCAGCAGCAGCCGCAGCCTGGAGCCCGAACGTGGCAAAAGAGGGCAAGGTGAAGCAGGTGCTGCAAAAGCACACTAGGGCATGCCCGGAGCATGAAGATCTGCGTAAATGTATCCAGTACATCCACAATCGGCCCGGCCAATTCAAGTATGCCGAGGCGATTAAAAAGGGCCTGCCGATAGATGCAGAGAAAGTAGAAAGCACAAACCGCCATTTGATACAGGCGAGGCGGAAGTGTGGTGGAGCAGAGGCAGTGCCGGTGATATGGCAAACCTCCGAGTCCTCAGGGCGAATGAAGAGTGGAAAACGCTCTGGCAAATTGAGACCACTTGTAGGCGTGTTGGTGGTGAGTACAGCTTTGAATTAAAACCGCATTGCAGGCGCTTTGGGCCTCAGCGCGGCTCTACGAAATGAGGGCGCGGTTGCTTGATGACAAACGAAGCGACGTCAATAGCTTGTTCTTCGGTTAGCATCGGCTTCTGGCTCTCATGGGGCATGTTGTAATAAACGAACGAAGAGAGCATGCGGAGGTTGTTCATACCAGCGCCATCGTTGAAAGAGTTTGGGCCCCAGACAGGGGGGATGCCTGTCGAGCCAGCTCCGTTGGACATGTGGCAGCGCGCGCAATAGGCGGCATATATTTTTTTTCCGTTTAAGGGATCCGGGGTATGCTTGGCCTTAAGGCCTTTCAGTCCTAGCCACGGAAGAGGCACGTCCTTAAGCTCTTTGAATTCGGCAGAAAGCCATTCCAAGTAGATCACCAGGTTTATCATAACCGGATCGTCTTCAGGCGGAGCTCTTCCGTTTAGGCTGCGCATAAAGCAGTTCTCGATGCGCTGTTTAAGGGTGATGGTGCTTTTGGATCGTGCAGAGTACCTAGGATAGAGCTGGGCGACGCCTGCAAGCGAGATACCGCCGTTCCACCCCCCCAAGGTGTTGCCCCCGCAGAAATGGCAATTGACACAAGAAATTGTCCCACCTACAAACTGCTTGGCATATTCTGGTGTTCTGCAAAAAATACGAAAGCCCTCCATCACTTCTTCATGAATCTCCGCTGGTGCTTGCTGGGGGTCGATCAAGTTAAAAGAAAAAATCTGGCCGTCCGGCTTGGTGTAGTGATAGTACTGCTTTAGGGACGGGCTGATCTTGATGCCGTCGATTGTATAACGTCGATGAACCATCTCATAGTGCAGCAGAAGCACATAGGCAAAAGTTAGCACGACTGGAATGGAAATCCAGAGCAAAGCCTTTTTCAAATCGGCCCTCCCAAGCGATCTACTTACTCACTTTATAGGGTTAATACTTTGCTAAGTGAGTTGTTGTAAAGCGGCAGCTATCGCTAAAAAAGAAACTTGCTCAGCTCGGGCCAGCCAACGGTTGTAATGGGCTAGTGCGAACTGATGTGGTCGTAAATGTCTTCTGCGAGGGAGTAGGCGTCGTTAGCGAAGCTGAAGCCAGCTAAGAACTGGTTGACGGGGTATTTTTTAGAGATAATTTCTACTGCCGAAGATAAGATCATCTGTAAGAGCTTCGAGCGCGGTTTTGTGGATTGAATCTTTACTTTTTCCAGCGCAAAATAGACTGAGTTTTGCTTAAGCACGTCAGCGTACGTTCGCGCGTCGAGGCAGGTGGCTAATGCTAGGTGGATGGAGGCTGGCAGAGCATCCTCTTTCTGTAATTTAAGGTACCTGATCGTTCTTAGTACGATTAAATGTGTGCAGCTGGTACTGACTATGCTGACTGCGGGGGAGGCTATTGCCATAGGTTTTAGGACTTTATTGAGGGCGACGGCAGTTGGCTTTGGCGCAAAAGTCATCAGGTTGTGGCCCAAAAACGACAGCGTGTTCAAGGCTGAGCCAATTGCTTGTAAGCCATTGCTGCAAGCAGCTCCTCGATCGCCCTGCTGCCAAGCAGAGAATGCTAGTCTTGTCCGATGTGCGAGCTCCCGGAGGGGGTAGTCGATGTGTAGAAGGGATGAAAAAGAGCTATAAAAGCGCGCTCCCTGCATGGCTATTGGCGGCAGCCCGCCCCAGATTCCGTCTAGTAGAAATAGTCCGCGGCAACCCAAGTTCGCAGTGCGGCTCATTAGCTGTCGCTCTACAGGGCCTGGCCTGGAAGGCAAATGTAGTGTAATGATAGAGATAAACATGACAGCAAAGTGTACCTGTTTTGGCGATAAAGACGCAACAAACACGCGGCACCTGAGCTTGCACCTCGCAGCGCTTCAATAGTTGCTAAAATTCTAATAATAAAAATTTTATGATCCGTTAGATTTTATGGAAATTTACTATTTTAAAAAATAACGAACACTGGTAGGGTTCAGATGAAAGCAAAATGAGGAGGAAAAATGAATAAACGGATATTTTCAGCCATTGTATTAGCTTTGTCGGCCTGCTTGGGATCGCTTTTGGCTCTAGACGGCGCGCCAGCAGCTACACAGTCGGCCGCTGCCTTCGATGAGCAGCAGTTCTATAGCCAGCTTCAAGGCGAGATCAAAAAAACGAGCGATCGCTTGGCAGAGCTTGAGAAAAAAGTGACGGCCGAAAATAAGAATTTTGACGGCGAGCTCAAAGATGAATTCAACGCTAAAGTAAACACGCTCGGAGCTAAACAAGTTTTGTATAAAAATTTTGAAAATACCCCTTCTATTACGAGTGCTGTAGTCCGTGCTTCCCTGCTAAAAACTTTTCAAAAAGAGGTCATAAATGATAAAGACTTGGAAGAGTTGCAGCAGGTTGTAAACGAAGAAAAAGCCAAGGGTCTACCTGCAAAATAGGCGGCAAGGTGGCTGTCCTTGGTTTATTTTTTCTAAGATCTGCTTGAGGAGCACAAAGGCACCTGCTGGGTCAGTGGGGCGGTGTTTTGAGACGTGACCCAGCAGTTCCCCTAAAAAAGGGGAACCAACTGCTCTCGGGGCTGCCATCAGTCTGGTTTTGCTCCTTACCCGTAGCTTCTGCTACGAATTCGTCGCAAACAGAGCCTACTGTCAGCCCTCACTGAACCGATTTCTTCTTTTTAGAGAGAGCTGCTGGGCGTGACCGTTTCCCCTTGCTTTTAATCTTTAGCGATTTCTATAATCTTTCACATTGCAAATCAACAAACTAAGTGTATATGCGCAACGCGAGCTTCATTAGAAATATTGCTATCATCGCCCACATTGACCATGGCAAGACAACACTCCTCGATGCCCTCCTGAGGCAATCGCACATTTTTCGAGATAACGAAATAATCCCTGAGCGGGTCATGGACTCGTACGACCAAGAGCGCGAGCGTGGCATTACCATCTACGCCAAGCATACGAGCATCGACTACGGCGAATACTGCATCAACATCATTGACACGCCCGGTCACTCCGATTTTTCCGGAGAGGTGGAGCGCGTGCTGGGAATGGTAAATTCCGTACTATTGTTGGTGGATGCTCGTGAGGGCCCTATGCCACAGACGCGCTTTGTTCTGTCGAAAGCTTTGAAGATGGGCTTAAATCCCATCGTTGTTATCAATAAGATCGACCGTCCTGCTGCCGACCCAGAAAGAGCGCTGAACTTGACCTTTGATCTATTCGTCGAGCTGGGCGCTACAGACGAGCAGCTAGACTTTAAATATTGCTACGCTTCGGGTTTGAACGGATTTGCTGTGCAGCACGTGAATGATCCACGCGTGGATATGGCTCCTTTGTGTGATTTGATTTTAACAGCTGTTCCTCCGCCGGAAGCAGATGAGACGTTGCCCTTTTGCATGCAGGTCATGACCACGACTTATAACGATTTCGTGGGCCGCCAAGCAACCGGTCGCGTTCTTCACGGCAAGGTGGTTAAAGGGCAGAACGTCATGTGCGTCGGCGCCGATGGAAACACTACTACGCACCAGATCACTAAAGTAGAAGGCTATCAAGGGCTGAAAAGAGTGATCTTTGAAGTCGGCGTAGCGGGCGACATCATTAGCCTGTCCGGCATTCCTGAAGTGATGATAGGCGACACCTTGTGTGATCCGAAATCTGAGGTCCGTCTACCACCGATTGCGTTAGATGAACCTTCTGTCTCGGTGAATATGTGGGTAAATAACAGCCCTTTTGCAGGCCGTGACGGCAAAAACATTACTTTTAACAAGATCAAAGAACGCTTGTGGAGAGAAAAACGCGCAAATATTTCGTTGCGTATCGAAGAATCTGCAGCTGGTGACGAAGCGATGACAGTATCTGGTCGCGGTGAGTTGCATCTGGCTGTATTAATCGAGGCGATGCGTAGGGAAGGTTTTGAGCTGACCGTTTCCAAGCCAAAAGTTATCTTGAAGCAGATCGACGGCCAAACTCATGAGCCTATCGAACGCGTTTACATTGAAGTGCCGGAGCAATATTCTGGCGCAGTGATCGAAGAGTTGGCGCGTCGTAAGGGCGAGATGCAAATGTTGAGCACTAACGAACATTCGCTTACTTCGCTCGAATTTCTACTCCCTACGCGCGGTTTAATGGGCTATCGCAACGAGTTCCTAACGCAGACAAGAGGCCTAGGCGTACTCACAGCTATCTTTGAGGCCTTCATGCCTTGGAAAGGCGCTATTCCGCAGCGTCAGAAAGGCGTACTGATCTCCATGTGCGATGGGCGTTCCAACGCTTACGGCTTAGACGCTATTCAGGAGCGCGGCACTCTATTCATCGGGGCTGGAGAGGATGTCTATGAAGGCATGATCATCGGCGAACATAGCCGTGACAATGACCTCGTGGTAAATGCGACTAAAGCGAAACAGCTTACCAATATGCGTGCCTCTGGCACCGATGACAACATCCAGCTCACACCGCCACGTAAGCTGGGTCTTGAGCAGGCCATCGACTTCATCGAAGACGATGAAGTGATCGAGGTCACGCCTAACTTTATCCGCCAACGCAAGCAAATCCTGAAAGAAGGTGACCGTAAGCGCGTTAGGAAGTAGCCATTCACAATTATTGCTTTGAGGGGTACAATGAGCGCAATGACATCAGTTTCAGAGAGCGACGTGCATGGCCACATCCGAAGAGTTTCCGGAGTCTTCCATACCGACCCATAAAAAGCAATGTCGCCTCTTTGACGGGGATACATCGATCAAGACGTTGATCTTCATCGGGTTCATCTCCCTCTTATTCCTTTTCTTGCATTTTCAAGAGGTGCGAGTAGAGACGCCTGAGTTGTACAGCATAGCGCCGCGCTATGTAGTTGCGCAGGTGGATTTTACTTTTCTGGACGAGGAAGCGACGGCGCTATTAAGGGAAGACGCTGTACGAGATTTAGGTAAAATTTATCAGTTGGATGACCAGGCTGTAAGGCAGGTGCGCCTCGAGTTCGAGCAGTATCTCCGCGACAACCAAGAGTGGCGCGATAAGCTGCCTAAAGCCAGCCTAGAGCAGCTTTACACGGGTTCCGAGCTAGTCGAAAGAAGTCTGCAACAGCTGCGTTTCACGGACTTTCGCACGCTCAAAAAAATGGAAAGTGTCGGCCTCTCAACAGCCGGATATTTGATCTTTATTCCAGCCCACCTTGAACAGACAACCTTGCTGCCAGCACCCGTTTGGGCCTATTTAGGGCAGAATGCTTTTGCAGAAGAAGCAACGCCGCAGGCGACGTCGCGCTTCATCGTAGATTTTTTCCGAGATAAAGAGTGGGCGCTGGTCGAAGATCCCAATCCCTCGCGCGTGCTGCGCAATCGAGTGATCACCAAAGTTCCTGTGAAATACACCAAGGTGGCAGCCGGCAGTCGGATGATTAACCAAGGAGAAAAAGTGACATCGCGTCATTTGGCGATGTTACAGGCCATGAAAAATGCGATGGCTGACATGCGCAACCTCTGGAGCCCCGTTACGCTAGTTGGCAGCTTTCTGCTGGCGTTGGTATTGGCGTCGATCGGGGCGGCTTACCTGCGCGTTGTAGAGTCGTCGGTTTTTGCGTCCAACAGGCAATTACTTCTGTTTGTGACGGTGGTTTTATTGACTCTGGGCTTGTCCAAAGCGATTGAATTTTTTGTATTGAACAATACGAACAGTTTCCGCGAGGTGGTTAAATACCCCCTTATAGTGCCGTTTGCGACAATACTGCTCTGCAGTCTGATGAATTTCCAGGTGGCCACTTTTGGGACTGCAGTTTTGACGATTGTACTTTGTATTGAGCTGCCTTTTGATCGGCAAGGGTTCCTGGTTACCAATATCGCAGCAGCAGCGGTAGCTTTGCTGACCGGCCGCTCCCTAAAGAGACGTAAAGATATTTTTGTTGTTTGCGCCAAAGCTTGGCTTGCTTGTGTGGTGGTGGTGTTTGCTATCCACTTTTCCAACAATAGCTACAAGGATATCTCGCTGGCCACAGATCTGTTGAGCGCGGGCCTTTTTATGCTGGTGACGGCTGTGTTAGTGGTGGGTCTATTGCCACTTTTAGAGTCTGGGTTCAATGTGCTGACGAACGTGACCTTGATGGAATACATGGATCCAAGCCACCCACTGTTGCGACGCTTGGCGATCGAGGCTCCCGGTACCTATCAGCACTCTTTGGTAGTAGGCAATTTGGCAGAGTCTGCTGCTAGCGCTATCAACGCCAATGGCATCTTTTGCCGTGTAGCTGTTCTATACCACGACATCGGTAAAATGGCGACCCCGCAGTATTTCACAGAAAACCAACAGGGCGGAATGAATATCCACCAGTTGCTCACACCGGTGGAGTCAGCGCAAGTGATTATGGCCCACGTCACGGAGGGAGTGAATATCGCCACCAAGGCGGGCTTGCCGGAGCGGTTCATTGACATCATTAGAGAACATCACGGCACAACTTTAGTCTATTTTTTCTACCGCAAACAGCTAGACCAAGTTGCTAATGACGCTTCACAAGTGGATGCAAATATGTTTCGCTATCAAGGTCCCCGTCCTCACAGCAAAGAGTCCGCGATCATTATGATTGCAGATTCGCTGGAGGCCGCCTCACGTTCTTTAGAGTCCGCGGATGAGCAATCATTGAACGAGCTGTTGAACCGCTTAATCCGTGAAAAAGCGGAAGATGGCCAGTTTGATGATTGCCAGCTTACCTTTCAGGAGATGGCGCGCATCAAACGCACGTTAGTCAAGACCATTTTGGCGGCGGGCCACTCGCGCATCCGCTATCCTCAGCGAAAGTCGTTTGAAGAAACCGTGGCAAATACAGGGTAGAGAGATGACCTTTCAGAAAGCATTTGTTACTGGGGCCAGTTCCGGAATTGGCGAAGCTCTGGCTAGGCTGTTGGCGGAAAAAGGCATTCCACTAGTCATTCATGGGCGAGACGAAGATAAACTCACTGCCCTGGCTGACGAATTACGCACGCTAGTGCCAGTAGAAATAGTGGTAGGTGACCTGACGTTGCCAGCAGGCCGCGCCCAAGTGATTCAGGCCCTTCATCAAGGGGCACCCGACCTACTCATCAATAGCGCTGGCATGGGCCTGTACGGTGAAGCGCTATCGTTTACCACCGCAGAACAGATGTCGATCTTCAAGCTAAATGCAGAAGCCCTACTGGAGCTAACGCTGGAAGGGGCGCGTACATTGGCCTCCAACCGCAAAGATGGGATAATTGTGAATATTTCCAGCGTAGCGGGATTTATTCCTATCCCTCAATTTGCTATTTACTGCGCGAGTAAAGCTTTTGTTACGCATGTGTCAGAAAGTTTGGATGAAGAGTTGCGGCCGCGCGGCATTCGCGTATTGACGGCTTGTCCTGGCGTGGTGAAAACGAATTTTCAACAGCGCGCCGCGCAAGATGGCTCCCAGCTATCGCGCCAAATGAGCGCAATGAGCCCTGAATATGCTGCCAATCAAATCTGGAAGCAGATAGAGTCAGGCAAGTCGGTGCGGACATTTAATTGGATCTACCGCCTTTCTTCTTTTTTAGTGCGCTACCTGCTGCCCAGGGCTTGGCTCTTTGCGACAATGCGCAAGCAGTTTATTAAATACCTACCCCAAAGGCCCATTGTTCCCTTATGACACGATTTGATGAATTTCCGTTGAAGCCCGAGATTATTGAAGCTCTTAAAAAAGTCAACTACATCGAAGCCACTTCCGTGCAAGAGAAAGCCATTCCGCTGATTCTAGCCGGCAAGGATTTAATTGCTTTGGCTAAAACAGGTTCAGGCAAAACAGCTGCATGCGCTATTCCCATCTGCGATAGGGTGGATCCAAATAACACGGCGATTCAGGCTCTGATCGTGGTCCCTACACGTGAACTTGCTTTACAGTATGCTACGGAGACGCAAAAGATCGGCGGACATCGCGGTGTTAAGGTTTTCGGCTTACTCGGGGGTGAAGATTATTCCATGCAAGCCGCTAAGCTTAAGCACGGCGTACAGGTACTTGTAGCCACTCCCGGCAGGCTAATAGATTATGTCTACAGCCGTTCTATCGATCTGACGCAGGTGACTACACTGGTGTTGGATGAGGCTGACGAGATGTTGAGCATGGGTTTTTACGATGACATTTTGTTTATCATACAGTGTTTAGTACACGAGCACCAGACGCTGCTCTTTAGCGCTACCATGCCAAAAGACATTCAAGTGATCGCTCAGAACCATATGAAAGAGCCAGTGGAACTGCAGCTGATGGAAGAGTCGGTCCCCAGCGTCATCGAGCATCGCTTTGTCTATTGTCAACAGCCTCAACGCGATCACACCTTGATCCAGCTTGTCGAACAAACGCAACCAAAGCAGGCGATTGTTTTTTGCCGTTCGCGTATCCAAGTAGAAAAGGTCTGTGAGCAGCTCAAGAAACGCTTCCCGGGAACGGATTTTTTGCATGCGGGCCTGAACCAGGATGTGCGGTCTATTGTGACGAACAAGTTTCGGTCGGGAAAAATCCGTCTATTGATCGCCACCGACGTGGCCGCACGCGGCCTCGATTTTGCCGGTGTAACGCATGTCTTTATGTATGAGCTGTCGACGGATGTTGATAAATACATACACCGCTCAGGTCGGACCGGCCGCTACGACCGTACAGGCGTCGTTCTATCGCTTGTAACACCTCGCGAGTTCGGGCTGCTCAGGCAGATTCTGGACCGCCTGAACGAGGATCCAGTGTGGGTGGGAGAAGCGCCTGCAGGTTTTTCACGAGCAGCGCCAGCGGGAGGAGAGCTAGTCCCTCAGAAGGTATTTACCAAGCTTCGGCCGCGGTCTTCTAAACCGTTCCGCAAACCTAGTGCGTGAGTAGCTGTACGACTGCTTCCAACATAGCATGGACCTTTTCTTCACAGGCGCGAACCCCTTCTTCGACGAAGGAGAAAACCGCTTGTGAAGCGCCCCCGTAGACTTTTACTTTCGGTTCTGTACCCGAGGGTCGTACGACCACCCAGCTGCCATTATCGAGCCGAAAGTGGAATACATCGGGATTGGAAAAATCGGTCGCCACCACTGTGGCCTTTCCCAGGCGGCGCGGTGGATTGGCCTTGAGTTTTTCCATGGCTTGCGCCATCTGTGCGCGGCCCTCCTTTGTCTCAGGGTATTTTACCGACAGGATTTGTTCCCGGTGAATCCCATATTTGCGGTAGAGGTCGTGAAGCATATCTACCAAGGTCTTTCCTTTGAGTTTTCCACGAAGTGCGATCTCGGCGATCACCGCACACGCGATCACCGCATCTTTATCGCGTGCCATTGTCCCCACAAGATAGCCGCATGATTCTTCACCACCGAAAATGAAGTTCATACCGTCTTTTTCTTGCTCCCATGAGTGGATGGTGGCGGCGATCCATTTAAAGCCAGTCAAAACGGCTACGCAGGTGATCCCGTATGCCTGCGCAATGGTGTGCAACATTTCCGTGGTGACGATGGTCCTGATACAAGCTGGGCGTGGAGGTAGCCGTCCTTGCCTAGTCAAACTTTGTGCTACATGCTCTAGACATAGGCTCGCTATCTGGTTCCCATCGAGTACCACAGGTTTGCCTTCATGCCTCACCACCACGCCGACACGGTCTGCATCTGGATCTGTTGCCAGCAGGAGATCTCCTTCAACCAGCGTGAGCAGATCGATGCCTCGTTTGAGGGCGGCGCGCTCTTCCGGATTGGGCTGCTCCACGGTTGCAAAGAGGCCGTCGGGAGTGGCCTGTGAGGCTACAAGCTGAACTTGCGTAAAGCCCCAGCGTTCTAGAATTTTTGGTACTAATGTGATACCCGTACCGTGTAAAGGCGTGTAAACAATTTTTAGCTGTTTGCCGTTATTTCTAGTGTCTTGGGCATAGCTTTGGAGAGCATCCATGTCGCGCAGGTACTCTTCGTCTAATTCTTGGTCGATCCAATAGATAAGCGGATGTGTGAGGCTACTTTGCTTGATCTGCGCCAGATGGTCAATGGCGTGAATTTCCGCGGTGAGCTCTTGGTCTTGGGGAGGCACAAGCTGGCCCCCATCTGCCCAATAAACCTTATAACCGTTATAGCAGGCAGGATTGTGCGAAGCAGTGATGACGATGCCAGCGCCACAATTTAATTTGCGCACCCCGTAGGAGACAAGGGGTGTTGGTCGCAGGTGGCGAAACAAATGCACCTGGATCCCGTTAGCAGCAAGAACCTGCGCAGCTTCTTGTGCGAAGGTTTGTGAGTGAGTGCGAGAATCATAGCCAATGATTACGCTCTGCTTTTCACGCGCCACCGATTTTAGCAAGTAGTTAGCCAGGCCCTGAGTAGCCGTCATTACGGTGTACCGGTTCATGCGGTTAGTGCCCGGCCCCACGATGCCGCGTAGCCCGCCGGTGCCAAAGGAAAGGTTTGCATAAAAAGAGTTAAGAGCGTCCTGAGGGCTATTCTTAACCAATTCTCGGATAGCTTCTTTGGTTGTTTCGTCGTAGGCATCGTTCAGCCAAGCGTCTATATTGGCTTGTGTGTTTGCATCAAACATCTTCGCTCTCTAACTGTCTCTTAAGTTGGTGCTCTATCTCTTCAAAGGGAACCACGGGCGCATCGTGGCGAATACCTTCACAGCCTTTGGCAGCTGCTCTCCAGCTTTCCGGCGATTCCATCACACCAGGCCAGTAGGGGAAAGTTTGGCATTGCGTGGGCCGCACTTGATAGATTTGGCACTTCTTGTCCTTGAGAAACACGCAGTCGTAGCTATGCGGTTTTTCGAGCAAAGAGTATTTCTGGCCCACTTTACGGACATATTTCTTTGAAAAAGCCTCCACCGTCATGTCGAGGTGCTTGGCGATGTTTTGGATCTCTTCCAAAGAGACGAAAATATAGCCGGGAGCCCCCGTACAACACTGCCCACAACCGGTGCAGGTAAAGCGCACTCCCTCTGCGTACCAAACCTTCAGTTTATCCTCCATCAGCCGAACTGCTTGCTTGACTGACGCACGTGCGCAACGGCGAACAATAGAACAAGCTCTGCCGCTGTCTTTTGCTCAAGAAACCCGATTACTGTATTCACTAAAATCCTCTTTTCCAAATAAACGTCGAAGATAAGAGATTGTTTCATTGTTCGCAAGCTCATGAAATTAGACGAGTTGTGATACAAATCTAAGTGTCTGAAGCTGTCGGTAGTGCCTACACTACGTTTCAGAGCCTGGTTGGCATTCTGTGCAAATCCGCGGGAATGTAAAGCTTTGCAAAGATGGCCAGACGATCGTACGGGCAGCAGGATAGAAACAGTTGGTTTGAATCAGCGTGAAAGGTTGATAATAAAGTTGCCTAGGGCGATACCCTGGACAACCCGTGCAAGTAGCAGTTCTCGCTAAAAAAAAGAAGCCGATTGGCTCTGAAATAGCCTTGAACCTCATTTTGTTTTTTATTCGCAGCTAAGATTACAAACTCTTGGCGAACTCAGCTCGCTGTCTCTTATCTGTGAGACTGTTTCTTTTTTAGCGGAAACTGCTGCCGTGCAAGTTATATTGCAGGCCATAAGCTCGAAATAATATAAAACTATAAGTTTATCAGCCTCTATAAAAGAGGTTATCCTTCCATCCTATCAGCGCGCGCTGACCTTAAAAATTTGCGCGCGCGCGCGTGCACTTGCCCCGGTGGCTCGCTTGGGCTGGGCAAAGCACGCCAGCCGTTAGTCCCTAGAGCAGGTGCCGTTGGGCTCTCGTATTTGCATGATTAGACCGTTTGTTTCGATCCGCTAAGCTTCATTCGGCTACGAATTCGTCGCAAACTGAGCCTACTGTCAGCCCTTGCTGAGCGAGTTTATTCTTTTAGCGGGAGCTGCTATCGTCGTTCTATTTACCTTGAAGTTGCTTTAATTTTTTTGTACAGTTTTAGGGAGATATCACTAGATTGTAATGGATTCTGTTTCTGCTGGACAATTACTGCAAAGAATAGCTGGTCAAGCCTACGACCCAGCGCAGATGATCTTGTCTCAAGTTTCGCGGTTTTTTGTGCCAGTGCCCCGCAGCCACGAGTTAATCCCGGCTAGTTCGTGGAAGGGACTTGTCTACGGGCGCTGCTACAGTTGGTTGGGTAGACGCGAGTCTGAAGTTCAGCGAAGAATCGAGCGCGCCTGGCAGCTGGCCAAACAAGAGCGTTTGTTACAGGGCCTTGAGCTGTCCTTCCGCGAGCGGCTGACCGGCGAGTTAGAGCCGCTCGAGCCGCCGTCGCTTAACCCCAGCCTTGAGTCGCTGCGCCAGTTTAGGATAAAGGCGCAGGAATCAACCGAGGCAAATCCTTTTCCAAAGTCTGTACTGCGCAATCTTAAATCTCCTTTTTATAGCGAGCTGGAGCGCGAGCAGCTGCAAGAGGCTCTTGAGGATTTTTACGAAAGGGAGCAGGTGCGGTTTGCCGCAGAAGAGCTGGCGAGCCTTTCTAAAGAAGAACTGCTAGCCAGGCTTATTAGTTTAGCCGGCTGTCCGACGCGCTTGGCGAGAGCATTTCGCCCGGTGGATGAGGAGCTAGAGGTCTTTGAGCGCTACCTTGAGCAAAATCCTGACTTAGCCAACAAGCGGCTCAACCATTCTCAATATTCCGTGCTGATCCGTAACGGGACGCAGCTGTATGGCCAGTGGCAAGAGCAGCTTTGCGCTGCGCGCGATCCCGCTCTTCGGCAGCAAATAATGGGGACTATAGCTCAGTGGTGTTGTCAAAAACTAATAGACCTCAATGAAGAAGAGCGCTGGTTATTTTGTGGCGAATACGGAGTACGTGCAACAGGTTTTGGTGTCGCGAGATATGTTCTCAAGCAGGTTTCTGCTGATAAGGTGCCGGACTGGCTGAAGCCTTTTCTTCAAAAAGGGGATCTCCCTAACCCACAGGCTCTTTTAGAAGGGATTGTTTACAAGGTGATTCAGCAAGCCTTGGATCAGTTCTCTAAAGCTATTGGCGTTGTTTTTGAAGATCTAAATCTCGATCGGTCTGCGGTGGCCCAGGTAACCCTTCCTGATCCCAATGAATACGTGGAAGGGCTGTTACACCGCGCTTTCGATGCTTTGAGGAGCTTTTCGGATAGCCTTCAGCTGCCGAGCAGCGTGCTCAATGATCTGCGTCTGCTATTTCCTGACAGCGATCGCGCGGCTCCGGATTGGATTAGCAAGCTGCTGCCGGCCCGATTAGAGATGCAGCTACAAAAAGCAGTTGAAGAAGGTTTGCTTGGGGATCTTGCCGCTCTATTTCCTGCCGGGGCGATAAAAAATCTGCTAGAGCTAGTTGTACGGTCTGCCTATCTGATTGAAAAGCGTGAGAGTCGTCGAGAATTCCTTACGGAGGTGGAGCAGGAGCTAGCGCGACATATCCAACTATCGCTGGGCTCTGGCCTCGATTTTCTGGATGGGCGGCTGGACGACCTGATCGCCTCTGCTGCGGAGACCTTGCCGCCTGACCTACTTTCTTGGGCCGATCTGGATCTGATTGGTTTCGGCGCACCTTGTTGGCTAGAATTTGAGAGGACAGGCGATGATTCTTATGACGTGACCATCTATCCTTTAGGAATAGCCCTAAACCACCCTTGGCACGAGCGAGATCAGGTTACCGGGGAAGTAAAGTGGCCTCTTCACATACAGTCTGTTTCGCGCAATAAGCTGACGCAGGAATTTTTTTATAAGCTGCTATTCCATACGTTTGAGCCTCAATGTGATTCACAGGTGACTCTGAAGGCCTCAGAATTTTACGATCATTTGTGTAAGCTGGGTTTGCCTTTTTCAACCACCAGCGCGGTACTGGACCGTAGGCGTAACGATAAGGGGTATCTTGTCCAGGCTATCCTCACAGATCCTTCGCAAAAGCCAGAGAAAATAGAATTAGACAGGCATTTGCAAGATATTTATCGGACCTGTCGAGCCCTTTGGAGTCTAGAAAAAAGCACAATCGTGGTCAACGATTTGCAAGTTGCTGAAGTGCTAAGTACGTCCATTGCACAAATGAACGCAGAGGCCAAAAAGCTGTTCAAAAAGCGGTTGATTTCACACACGTACTGTGAACAAATCGCCGAAGCAAGGCAGGAGATAGCTGCCGCGATACAGGACTGCCACAAGAGGTGTGTGCAGTACTCTGGCATGTTAGAAAGGGCCAGGGCCAAAGTTCACCAATTACAACAGGAGGGTGTCAGTAGCTTGCAGGGAGCCAGGGAATGGCTAGCTTGGGCCCTGGGGGATGAAGTTGATGCGCTGATTGAAGCACTGGCTGCAGCCATGCCCCCCACCGACGCCCGTCCTTATAAAGAAAGAGACAAAGGCTGGTTAAGGCAGTTGGGTGGCTGGGAGCTGGTACAGGTTCTTTCCCATTGTCTGACCATTTTAGAATCTTTGCGCAGCAAACTGGCTCCGCTGCACGCCATCAAGCTGGCCCACGGCGCTTTAGGCTATTTGGCTCCTAAAGTGGTCAACGAATGGTACCACAGCCTCTTACGTTTGCTCGCACAGAAGTTATCAGACTTGTTCGTTTACGTCATCCTCAGCTGTTTTTCAGCGCGCTTGGACCTGGATAGATTCAAACGTTTCGCAGAAGCGGGCAAGGGGCTTGTGAATCGCTTAGCGCAAGAGGCTAAAAACGCGCGCACGATCTGCCTAGAGTGCAAGCCGCCTCTCTTCGATCAGGCTCCTAAGATTCAGCTAGCCGGGCCCTTTCTTCTGCCTTCCGATCGGGTCGAGAAACCGATACCAACGCCACAGCTCTATGCGCCCTCCTCGGCGATCGATCCTATTACGGACGCGCCAGCGCTGCACAATGCACTTTTGCGCTGGCGGGAAGAGGATAAACATACGTCCCTCGCTGACGGGATGAAGCCCTTCATCTATCAGCGCACACTGGCGCGCATTAGCTCCCTGCCTGTCCCTTTGAAAGAGGGCGATCCTACCTGGGACAGCATAGATAATCCCACCGAAGTGCTCTATGCCATCTCCAAAATAGGCCGCGTGCTACACGATACCTACCAAGAGAGGGCCCATCGCGCGGATGAACATATCTTGGCCCATTATCAGGTGCTGTTCACCGTTGAAAAACTCATGGCTCGCCAGCATCCACTACTTTTACATGGCTTTACGGTCAATGCCTGTAATTTTCTGCGTTATGCGAAAGGGGCAGTGACGGGATTCTCTCCCGAGCTTGAAGAGCGCTTTTATCGGCTTGTTGCTTATCGTTTTCCGCATCTAAAGATTGCTGAGCTACCCGATGAGGAGGAGATTGGACGATTAGTCGAGGGGGCATTATTTGCGCGCAGGGGGAGCCAGCCCACTATGCTCTCAAAGTATATCGATTGGTATGTAGAACAGGCAAAGACAGACGAAGCTATTAGGCGGCAGCTGGAATCAGCTGTGCCTGCAGACTTATGTGAAAGATGGAATGCCCACCCGCAGTATTGGGTCCAGTACCTAAAGAGGCAGGTGAATGATACTTACAATGTTGAGGGTGGGTTTCCCTTGGCATTTCGTTTGTTGCGCATGCATAGCCTCTTTGCACATTACGCTGTAGCTGGCGTTGCGTGGCAGCCACAAGATACCTCGGGAGAGTGGCACGCAACGATTGTCAGAGAAAATGACGCGCAAAACTACGGTGCCTTTGCCATGCTGCTCAATTGGGTAGCTAAAATTAAGGAGCCTGTTCAACCTGAGACAGAAGAGCCGCTGAAAGGCATGTCTCAGAACCTAGGGCTCCGATCGCGTAAACTAAAGCATACTTCTTTGGGTCCTGAATATGGAAAATTGGAGACATGGCTAGATCCCTCTGTGATTCGCCTGCAGGTGGAACGGCGTAAAGAAAGTGCTATATTGAGCGCCGGCCCTTCGAAACACTACTTTGATGAAGATGTGCCAGCTACAGTTTTAAGTGATTTCGAAACCATCTTCTGTGAAGCTAGAAACCAGCTTCAGCGCGCCTTGGTTTTTTTGGATAAGCATCCCAAAGGGATCTGGGAAAATGACCCGTGTCGTATGACGGACTTTCTTTATGCGACACTTTTTCAGGCAGGTCGCTTGCAGGAAGAACTGAGAAGCGCCCCAGAACTACCCAAACAGATCAATAAAGTAGTGGGCCGGCTATTTCACTACTATCTGCAGTCAGACCCAGCCATCTGCCTCTCATTGGCCTACATCGCCATTCAGGCTGGCCAGGCTTGTCAAACTCTTGTGGAGATAGGTCCATGGCTAGCAGAATTACACCAATTAGCACGCCCGCAGTTTCGGGACGCAGCGTTGCGCTTAAAAGTCCTTTCGTCGTCGAGTCAGCTGCCGACAGATGGGGATTTAGTAGGCCTTTGCTGTGGGCTGATCCAAGAAGTAGAGGCCGAGAAGAGCCGCCCCTTTGCTTTGCTCGAGGATCTTTTTTTCGAGCGGTACATCGCTTGGCAGCCCAGCCTACTAGAGAGGTTAGAGGGGGAAGGGTTTCGCAGTGCGGTGTGCCAGGCTGTGATGCAGCGCGCAGGCATTGGTATAAGAGCACCTGGAGCAGTGGCCTGGGAGCGGGCCAGGCCATTGAACCTTTCTTGGGAGGGGTTTGAACTGGATCTCGCTAGTCGAACATTGCTAACCGACATGCATATTCCGGTGCATCATCTTGTAGAGCTGGCTAAAGAGCGCGGTCGCGCATTGGGCGTGCCTGTCGGTCAACTGCAGCAGACAGCTAAGAACAGCTACGAGTCAGCTAAATTTTGCATGGTCATTAGCGAAAATCGCGAAGTGTTGTTCTATCGAAAGCAAGCTGGTTGCCGGTACAAGCATGTGGAGGCCCGGGCCTTGCCAGGCGGTGATGTCGGCCGGCATTTAGCTTCCGGGATGCTCTGGTTAGAAGAGACCCCAAAAGAACACAAAAAGCTGCTAGTGCATAAACCGACGGACGTAGAAATATGGATGGTCACGCTTTCCGATGATTCGACCGTGGTAAAAGTTCGCGAGCAGCTCTTGCCCGAGCAGCTAATTCCGTTGAATTTAGATCAGTGGCTAGAGTCGCTTTCTCCTTTGGCAGGCTTTTGTGCTTTATCTAAGATTAGCTGTTACACCGGGATCGAAGGGAAACTGGTGAAGCGCATCGTGTTCGATGTGGGTGCTGTCCCGCTCGTGTTTGAGGTCAGGGCGAGCAAGAAACAACCGCGCGCATTTGGCACTGGCGAGCATGCCGGCTTTTGGATCGCTCATGAACAGCAGCACCCCTCTCTGGAGGGCTTAGGCGGTTACTTATTAATCGAAAACAGTCATTCGCAAAAGGTGATTCTAGCGGGAAATCAGTGGGCCGCTATGGGGCTGTGGAGGGGGCTAGCAAAACTAGAAGTTGCCCCCTTTCTGAGACGATGGATGACAGATATTGCCATTCAAAGCCAGCATACGAGCGTTGCGCACGTTTTTGAATTGATTGATGGTCAGCTCATTGCAGATGACCCTTTAAGCCAAACTTACCTTCTTTTTCTCTATCTTGGCCTTGGACGCCAAGAATTAGCCGACCAGGTCAGTGAACGGCTAGAGCGCCTGTTTTATGAGAGTGAGCAGCCCGTTTCGCATGAGTTCATCGACGGGCTTTTTCCTCTTTGTCTGATCCTGCCAAAAATCGATAAGAGAGCTAGTCGGGTGCGCAGAAAGCTTTTTGCGGCTGCAGAAATGCACTTGGCCCGCTTTCAAAAACCAAAAGTATC
>CAYUJS010000040.1:0-17679 GCA_964445105.1 uncultured bacterium
CGCGCGTCGGCGGTGCTGCCCGGACCAGAGGCAAAGTCGCGGACCGGAGAGAATTCCTCTTCGTGGCAATAGAGCTCTAGAGACAAATCTATGAAGTTAGCTATCAAACACTGCACCACGGCATTGAAAAAAAATTTAAACAGCCGAAGGAAGGATTTGCGATTGAAAGCTGCTCTACTTCGGCGATAAGCCATAGCATGTTTTTAAGACTTGCCAACAATATTTTCAAAAGATTAAACACCAACCATTAAGGATATATTCTATGTTCAGTAGTATGCAGTTCTTACGCTCGGGCTTAGCCTCTGTTTCCCCTAGCGCCCAGCAGCGTTTGGTAACTAATCTCAGTTCTACGCGGTTCAGACGTCTAGACTTAAATCCAACGCGTTTTTTTTTATCATCCCCGTCGGCTTTGTCAGAGGAAGCTGAGCGCCTTCATCCGAGTTTCGCACATAATAACCTCCTTGCCTCATCAACAACGGCCAACACACTTGCGAAACGAGCCCTTCCTTTTGAAGATACGGCCTCTCCCTTTTCTCCGAACGGCTCGCCTCGTTTTAAACACAACCGTGAAGCGTCGCAAAGCTACTTTTACATTTTCTTCGGGCTACTTTTAGCGGTAGCGGTGGGCACCAAAGAGAAAAAAGTTAACGAGCTACAAGCTCAAGAAAAGGGCTTCTCGACAGATGACCCGCTAGGTTCGCAATACTTCTCCTCTCTTGAGGCCGGCGCCCTTAAACAAGAGCATCTGAGCCGCGTTAAGACAAGTTATAAGGAGCGGCTTGCGGTTTTGAACATCAGTGGTTTTTCTCTTGAAGAACTTAAAGCGCTGGATCAATGGCTAACAACCCACTACCACTGCTTCATGCGCCTAGAGGGCACCGCCGCTGCCGAGGCAGAAACAGCCATCCAGAGCATCGAGAGGAAGCTGAAGAAAAATGAAGGATTGTATCGCGACAGGGCTTCTCCGGCAGAGTGCGCGAGGTTTGCCTGTTTAGCCTACGAGAAGGACTTGGATCAAATTGTGAAGCAGTTGCCACCGGGCTGGGAACTGCTGCGCGCTGAGGATAATAGAACGGTTTTGGAAGCCGGAAACAAGAAACCGTATTTTTGGCATAAGATCAGCTATTACGGGGTGGCTTTCGTAAACCATAGCACGAGAAATGTCATCGTCGCGCACCGGGGCACCGATAGTATAAACGATCTGTTTACAGACCTTGATGAAGTCGTTCTCGCTAAGCTGGGCCCCCACCAAAAATCGGCCCGCGATTTTGCCGACAAAGTTCATGAAAGAGTGAGTGAATATCATTACACCATAGGATGCACCGGCCACTCCTTGGGAGGATGGCTTGCCCAGCTGACGGCGTTCTACCTTCAGCAAAAAAATAGCCAAAAGAGCGCCAGCGTGTATGCAGTGTGTTTAGATAGCCCTGGTGCCAAAGATATGATCGATAAAAAATATTTCGATAAATACAGCGGACAAGAAAGACCAGGCCTAGACGTCGTAAACTACATGATGTCGCCAAATCTTATCAACACCCACAGGCTTCACGAGGGCACGCTTTACAAGGTACCGGATAGCGCTGAAAGCCCCAAATGCTTGCTTAGCCGGATTGCACAGCATTTTTTCTCAATAGAAACCCACGACAAGGTTGGTATTGCTAAATTTTTTGAAGGTGCTCTGGAAGAGCCTGAAGGGCTCTCGCGAATAATAAACTGGCCAGCGCAAGGAATACACGAGCCCTATATGAACGATACCGCTGTCGCGCCCTATGATCAAAAAACGAAGCCGCACGAACCTGACACCTTGCGGCTGGTTCACTTCTCCAGAAAAACAAAACGTTTGCTGAACGACATCAGCAACTGGCGTGGCTCTCTGGCGGAAGTAGCGGATGAGCAGGACAGGCTCGCGGCGTGGCGGTGTTTTTTGGAACAGAAAGCCAAGAAAGAGATCTCTTCCGACGAGTTCCAGCTACTATGGGGATTTACGCTGGAGGGAGACACTATCAGAGTAAATGGTGTCGCTAATGCACTAGTCTTCAGAAAAAATATTGAGCTATTCCTCCTTTGCCATCCCGAACTAGTCAAGCAGCTCGAGGGGACAAAGCCCACGGAACTTTCAAAGTTCTATTCTGGCTATTACCAATGCATAAAACCTCCAGAGCTTTCAGAGCAGGGGTGCGGCACCTGCCCGCCGTTTTCCGCAAGCGACAGATCTAAGCAACACCAAACAATTGACAAGGGCTTTAGTACTTCTAATATAGTCCAGCTATTTGGTCCGGCGGGCTCTGGAAAGAGTGGCTTAGCAAGCAGCTACGGCAAAAGATTTGCAGAACAGCAGGCCGGGAAACGAGCGGTTACCCATTTTATTGATGCGTCTACACCAAATACCTTGCAAAGAGGATGGCGAGAACTTGCAGCTAAATTAGGAGTAAAGCTCTCTTCGCAGAGAGGGGACAAGACGCAAGAACTAAAAAAAGCTATCTACAGTGCGTTAGAATCACGCGGTTCTTACCTCCTTATATTTGATCATTTAGCTTCTATTAAAGAGGCTGAAGATTATCTCCCGGCAACCGAACCCAGCGGCAAAATTTTGATCGTGTCTGACTCAAAAAGGGGGCTGTCGTTTGCTAGTCGAACCGTTTTTGGCTTAGATATGGTTAAAGAATGTCCCCTCACAGAGGCCCAACTGGGAGCATTACTAGGCGAAGGCGCTGCCTCAGAGTTTTTGCAATTCGGCCCCGAGCTCAAGACTTTGCTGGCGCGATCCCCGCTTACAGTAGCGATACTAGCACGGTATTTTACCACACAAGCTTTTGAGGAAAAGCAGGAGCTAGTTGCTGCACTCAACCTTAAACAACCGGAAGAAGCCGACCTGCTAGATCGATTAAGCGAGGTAATGATCGGGCAGGCATGTAAAAAGTTAGGCTGTTCCGATGACAGTTGCTCACAAGAAAAAGAAGCAATTACGCGCTCGATTTTGCCACTTCTTTATGAGGTAGGCTTACCTAGCTATTTAATCAGGAAATGGTGGAATCGCGCTGCAGCACAAGCGGGGAGCAACCCAGCCGCCAACTATGAAACAATTGCAGGCCCGCTCGTCGAGGCCCTGACAGGGATATCAGTTCTAAGTCAAGAGGCGAATACCCAAATCCATGCTGAAGCGACGCGAGCCATTAGAAAAATCCTGAGTCCAAAAAAAGAGCAGCACATGCAGCTGCTAGAGTTTCTCTCAGGACACAGCCACATGGATAACATACACAACGATGATCTCACAGCGAACGAGAACCTATCTAGCCTATCTAGAAAGATACTAGAAAATACCAGTAGCGAGGCGCGCAATAACAAAAATTTTGCTTACTTCACTACCAAAATCTTAAATTCGATCGCGAACAACGAATTGAGAAAAGGCAGGCTTCAGGAGAGTGAAAATAACTTCAAGCAAGTCAAGAAAATTTGTGAATCACTGGCCCCACCCACGCCCCCTGCCCAAAGGGCTCGGGAACAAGATATTTTTGAGGAGTTAAAAAAAATAAATAATGCGCTCGCTTTGCAATATGCTAAATCTATTCACTACCTGGGCAAAATATATTTTCAGACAAACCGATCTTCAGAAGCCGAATCCTATTTTAATTTAGCCGTCCTGATGATCAAACAGTTAAAATGTACCCCCTTACGAGACGAGTTTTGCAAGGAGGTTAATATAGAGTCTATTATTTATCAAAGGCAGGGCCCGGGCTGGATACTTTTGCAAAGCAAAGAAAAAAACGATTTAGAGGAAGCTGAAAAACTTTACTTGAAAGTTTATGAAGAAGAGGATCACCCGTTCAACCACTACTACTGTAATCTCCAGTTAGCGAGAGCATACTTCAAATTAAGTCAGGTATCGGATGAAAAGAAAAAAATCGATCACTATTACAAAAGCGCTATTGAACGGCTTAACGAGGGCGGCGTGCATGAACACACGCCTTTCGATAGTGCTTTGAGTATTGCCGAAAACAAAGGTAAAACCTGGGTGGACGCCAAACCAGCTATCTACCTGTTGCAAGGGGAGATTTTGGCTGATAAAAATGGCGACCGCGATTTTCAGAAAGCCGAAGCAAGTTTCCAAAAAGTTATTGATCTGGGCGCCTTAAGCCCAGATAAGCCCTTAGACGACTATGTTTTCTTGGCCCACTACCAACTAGCGATGCTGTATATATGCCAAGCTAACTTGTGCCACATCCTACCCCGCGAGAAAAAGGAGTACATATTCAAGGCAAAGAAATCCGCATGGGATGCCCTCAGGAAGCTGGCTAAGCAACCGGGGATCTTAGATAAGCGACAAAACGAGATTGACGAGTTGGAAGAGCTCCTAGACAAACATGTAGATAATTAGCGTATAAGCAAAAAGCCGCGATAAGGACGCCGATCAAAGTCGGCGTTCTTATCAAAAGTGATCGAAGTAGAAGATTAGAATTAAATCCAGCCCAAATGAGGTGCCTACTTTGAGAAAGCTAGCAGCCATCTCTGCTCAATCCTGCCATCTGAAGAGCTGAATAGCGCTATTTTATATCCCTTCTTGCTCTCGATCTACTCATCTGATTTTTCTACAAGTTTCTTGACCTCTGATATGGCTTCAGGGACTCGTGTGGCCTTTAGTAACCACCCTCGAAGCACTCAAAAGACCGGTGAACAGCCTTTCTGCAAGGGTTCTAAGCTACTCTCGCACTCGTTTCTGTTCATCCCGCTGCTGATAAGCTAAGCCTAGATTTTGCGAAAGTTTGACCACATGGGGGTGGCCAGGCCCATAAAGGGCTTCCATGTCGGCCAGAGCTTGCATAAAAAGACCAATCGCCTGGTCTAGATCGCCTTCCTGTTGACAGATCTTGCCTTGACAATTCATCAACAGCGCCCTTGCAAGGGGCCTCTGGTCCACCTGCAGCTGGTCGTACATTTGCCAGGCTTCTTGTAATAGTTTTTTTGCAGTTTGCAGGTCTTTTTCTTCAATATAGCAACCCAACAGATTGCCCAAGCATGCTACAGGCGTCATTTGTGCTTTGGAGCAGACCCTTTTCGCATACTCCAACGCCGTAGTGAAAATTTTTATCGCCGCGCCAAGCTGTCCAAGATCCTTTTGCAGCGTACCTAGATTGTTGAGAACTTTCAAACGCAAGTCTCCAAGCGCATCTAGCTGGGGCAGTAGTTTAAGTGCCTGAGAATAATAATCCAAAGCCCGCTCCTTAGCTGCCGGCTCCTCGCTTACCCCATAAAGCTCGGCAAGGTGAGCATATGCCTTCGCTAAGTTCACTTTTGCTACGTCATCCGACTGAGGCGGAGTCCGTTTGATTACTTGCAAAAGGAGGCCTTCAGCTTCTTTCGATTGGCCAAGTCCAAGGTAAACAAAAGCTGCGTTACACAAAATTGAAAGGTCGTGTTCGTCCCCAAGCTCAGCTAGCGCTTGGTTCAAACGGGGTAGCAGAGCCCGTGCCTGCACCAAATCACGCTTGCGTGTGGGGCCAGTATATACGCAGCAAAGCCCAATCAAAAGTCGTGCTTTCAGGCTCGGCACCAGACGCGAAAGGCCGTCATAAGCTTTTAACCCCTGCTCACAGTGAAACACGGCAGCATCTTCCTCACCAAGGGCCAAGCAGATATTCACGAGCATGAGTGACACCGACACGTAAATAGCATCTTTAGGCAGAGAAAATGCCTCGTAATCAGCCATGAGCTTTTCACAACACTCCTTGGCTGGCCCATGTTGATGCAAGCTCGAATGCGCCGTAATCATAAGGTCCATAAAATAAAAATATTTGCTGAGCTCTCTATTTTCACGATAGTGAGAGATGATTGAGCCGATATGTTCCAGCACATTATCCCACCTATGCTGCTGGCTATGTATCTCAACCAAACGCGCCAAAATCGACACACACTCGTCGGGCGAAGCTCCTAGACGTTTTGATAGCGCCAAAAGTTGCAGTAAATAGATTGCTTCTTGGGACAAGTCTTTTTTCAACTGTAAAATCTTTATAAACTGGATAACAACGCCGCGAAGCTCAGTCAAGACAGGAGGCACGGTTGAGTTTAGCAGCGCGTGGGCTCGCATTACATTTGCTTCTGCTTCACCAAGTTTGCCCAAGCTGGCAAGGCAACTCGCTACGTTACTCAGATGGGGCGCTATTCGAGGGTGGCGAGGGCCTACCAGGCTCTGGCAGATGTTCATGGCTTTTGTGTGACAAATTAAGGCCCGTCGATGGTCCTCAACTTGCCCACTAGCCTCCCCGCGCAGGCCGTAAGCGAGGCCGAGACCATTCCAAGCAGCCATCAGTTCATTAGGCGCCTGTGTACAAAATGCAGGAAGAGGTTCCAAGATCGCCAAGGCTTCTTGTAGCCTACCCGCTCGGACAAATGCGTAACCAATGTTCTGCAGGGCTACGATAAAAAAAAGGTTTTTCTCAGAAGCTCCCGGCTGCTTACGGAGCATCAGAAGGGATCGCTCGTAAAGAGCCAGCCCGTCGTCATTTTTTCCAACACGTAATAAATACCGCCCCCTCGTCTGCAAAGCTTCGATCGCGTCCTTGGGGTTGGCAGTACTTAGCGGCTCCAGCAGCTCAAGCGCTTGTCGAGAGCACTCCTCTTCTGCATCGAGTTTACCCAGCTCTGCTAGGACGCGCGCGCTGCCGCGTAACGCTCTACTCAGGCGCCGATTTGCGCTCCCTTGCTTTAGGTTTCTTAAGGCGGTGACAAGCAGGACAAAGTACTCTTCAGATTCATCTCTTCGCCCCCATTTGAAGTAGTTGTGAGCAAGGCCATAGTAAAGCTCGCATTGTAATAAAGTGTGATGGGGAATGTTGCGACGAGCAATATTCAGGGCCATATGCAAACGATCTTCTGCCTGTTCGTAAAACGATAGATGCGTATAGACCTCGCTTAGCCCGGCCAGAAGAGCCACTTGAACTGGGTTTGCCCCACTCAGCTGGCTCATGATTTTTAATCCTCGCAAATAGTAGTTACGCGCTTGCTGCGGGTCACCTGCTTCGTAAAGCATACGGCCCAAATTGTTGAAGAGAACCGCGTGAGAGAAGTGGGCAAGGGGATAGACCTTATGGTTTAACTCAATAGCCTCCTGGCAAAACTGCCTCGACCTCTCTAGATCGCGGCTAGAGAGCGCCAGCGCCAGATTCGCAAGTACGTTCACTTTCTCTGTGCCCTTGGACAGAGCTAGCAAGCCTTCGAAAATTTTCTCAGCCTTTGCGCTGTCTCCCAATTCTATGGCTAACAAACCCAGTTCTGTGTCCACTACATGCTTGGTGCGCAGCCAACGCGCCTTATCTAAATCAGACAGTGCTAAAGGAGAAAAAGGCCTAGCAGCCTCACCGTAATCGTCGAGCAATCTCCTGGCTTCTTCGAACCTCCCCACATCGCGATAGAGGCTCGCCAGCAGAGCTATATCGCTTATTTTGCTTATTTCAGCATCAAAGCTGGATTGGTTGAGTTGCTGTTCTGCCAGACTCTTCAGTTTCAAATAATACCTCTCGGCACCTCCAAAGTCTCCTTCTGCTTCAGCAATACGGCCTAGGAACGTTAAGAATTTGACGGTTTCAGGGAGCGCTTGAAAGTACCCTTTCGCCTTCTCATACTGCTGTAAACGCATAGCAATCTGCCCCATGCTTTCCTTATTTTCTGCCCAAAAACTCTGCCTGCAAAGAGCGCCGATGTCTCTGCTTTTAATGAATTGCTCCAGGGTATCGTACAGAGGGAGAAGCACCTGGTAAATCTTGGTCAGCTCTGTTAAAAAGGTTGGGTTTAGGTCAAAATGACGCGAAGTTTGTGTGGCATCATCATTGATGAATGGACTTAGCAGCGGGTTCAACTCTTCCCTTTGCCGATTGGCTTGGGCGTAAGCAGCGAGCCGAAATCTCATAGTTTCGCTAAGAAGCCATTTTAGGTTTTTGGCCCCCTGCGGGTTTAGAATACCTTTTATTTTCTGAAGAATCTCGATTTTTTCCCAGCTGCTGGGGCAAGAGACAGAAGCCAATAGGGCAAAGCGATCCAAAGTAAGGTGAGGAAGGCGATAGAGGTCATTTTTCGCGCGCAACAGGCGCCCGGCATGCGAAAGCTCGATTTCACTCCAAGGGTTGAAATGAATAAGATCTTCTTCTACTAGTAACTCAAAAACCAAGTGATCCCTGATAGATCCTACTTTATAAGGCTGGTCTAAGACGACTTGAAGCGCTTTGCGATAATCTTTCACCAAGCCGTCGTTCCCGTAAACAAAATCAACATTCAGCAACTCTAAAGGCAAATGTGGCTCTAGCTCAAACCAGTAAGCATCGCCATATTTTTGGCTCGTTCCCTGAAACTGGGCCATTTGAGTCGGTGTCTGTATGAGCCTAAATTCGTGAGCTACAATGCGTCCGTCTATCTTTTGCTCATTTTGGCCAAGAGGCGTTTTATGTCCTTTGCCAGCAACCCCACCTCCGTCAAAAGCGAAGCCTCTCGGCATCACATCGTCGTAAAAGCCTTCGGTTTTCAACTCAGCAATAATGAGTGCAGGCAAAATAGTCTCGCCCAAGTTGATGACCTTGAGATGCATTAGGTGGGTGATATCTGTAAAATAACTGATCGCTTCCGGACTGTCTTTTCCCTCTTCGAGCAGAAAGGCAAACTCCAGGTCTGACCAGGGGGTGGCTTCATGACGAGCCAGCGATCCTAGGGTAACCATAGCAAATTCGCAGGGAGGCTGGCCGCAAGCAGCTACGCATTGCTGAAACAGCTGGGCGATAAACCCCTTCATTCTCTCAGCAATTTCATGAAAAAG
Source organism: uncultured bacterium (assembly GCA_964445105.1). GTDB lineage: Bacteria > Chlamydiota > Chlamydiia > Chlamydiales > JAJFMA01 > CAWBNS01. The sequence continues at coordinate 8,798 of CAYUJS010000040.1, forward strand.
AGCCTGCGTCTCTTCCGGTGCAGAACCATCTTTTGGGATTCGAGCCGTTATAGAGGTACGAATTTCTTTCAACAATTTTTTGTTGTCTCTATCACTTAAGCTGAGCTCTCGGGCCGAGAAAGGCGATAATCTCCTGGAGCACAGCTGGATCATTTGCGCATGAACCAAAGTGATTTTTTCTAGACACTGAGTTTGGCGGTGCGTGAAAAACTCGAGCGGCCCGTCGATGGGCGGTAAAGATTGAGAAACGCGCTGGCTCAGCTCCGCGCTGTCGCTAAGAGCAAAGGTCATTAATAACTTGGCAGCTTTTTTTAGAGATTGCACCTCAGGCGGAAGGAGGCCGTACGAAGTAGCATCCCTAAACACAGCCTGGTAAGTAAGCAGCATCTGCTGGGCACGCCCGGCAGTCAACGCGAACGAATGCTTCATCTCATCAGTAATCGGCTCAATTTTCTTTGCAGGCTTTGCAAGACGGTACGCGTAATTAAACAAGCCCGCAGCTTTTATACAATCGTCTTTTGCCTGTTTCGCTAAGTAAATCTGCCCCAGATGAACAGCGCTCTTTTCTACCAACTGATCGGGGCACTTGTGTACCTGCGTCATCAAGTAGGCGAAAAAGTTTTTTGCTATATTTGATTTTCCAGTAAAAAGCGCTTGCTCCCCTGCAGAATAGGTGGCTAGATACAGCAAATTACTCACAAAATCGGCCTCCGCTTTTTTTGGTCCTGCGGCCTCTTTGCTCGTTTGCTCTAGAAGGGGTTCATAGCAAAGCCGGAGCTCCTCCAACTTATTGAGCACTAGCTGCCGCACACTTTCGTCCAGGCGACAAACGGCTATTTTAGATTCCAGCGAGTAGAGCTGACTAGTCTGCTGCCGAACGAAAAAAAGGACATGAATCGGAAAAGGTTGGTCGGAAGAGAACCAATCTCTTAATAAGTAAAAAACTTCTTCATCGTTCGATGCTAGGGTCTCCAATTTACTCTTAAAGGCACTTGCAACCTCTGGCTGCGCTGCTGCAATGGGTTTTAAGGAATCATAGATCGCTTGTGACCTTTGTAAAATCGCCGCTGACACGGCTTGACTGAGCTCTTTTTTCAAGGCGCCGACGAGGAATGTGTGGATAGCAAACGGCTGCTGCCTAGAGCGCTGCTCTAGTGTCAGACTCAATTCCCAAGCTTTTAGAAACTCTCCCCTTCTAAGAAAAAGACGAGCGAGGAGAAAAGTCGCCAGATAAGAAGCGTTGATAGTGATTGTGCTGTTGTCCGATTGCAAGGATTTGGAGCCTATGGGCACGTCTAGAAGAGCCGGCCTATAGGTAATAGAAGCCCAATTTTCTCTACTTTGAGCAGCCTTTACTAGTAAATACAGGGCTTCTTGGTCGCGGCCCTGGCTCAAAAGAAAATATCCGTATTCACACGAAGCTGCGCTGCTTTGCTCCATGGCGTCGGCCGATTTAAACTGCTCTTCATCCGCTCCTGCACACAAACCTTGCAAAATAGCGTCGGCTGTCATCTCTGGGTTACTGTCGAGAATGTCAGCCCAAGGATCCACCGCTGGTAAGTATTCGCTTTGGATTGAACCGTTAATTTCATCTCGCTCGGTCAGAGGTAGGCCTGAGGGCCGGGCGACATCCGAAGAAACTTCCGCATCAAGTGCTTCAAGCCCAGAGAAGTGATTGACCCCATTGTGAAAAACCAGAATGGGTGGCCCTGGCCGCTTGGCCGTCACACGCTTACCATCTGCTAGAAACACTTGGATATTCGTTTGAAACAGTTCATTGATCACATCGATGGGCGTCTTAAAATCTTCTCCTTCAAATCTACGTGCAAACGGGATAAACCCGAGGGCCTGTTGTAGATAAAGCCCGACATAACTACTAAAAACGACTTCTTGAGAACAGTAGACCATTATTTTCGTGTCCGCGTCTAGGACAGCCTGGTGGGCTTCGGAAAATGCTTGCAAGAGGGGAGATTTTTTTTCTAGCAGTAGAGTGACTAGCTCAGCTGCTCCCTTACCTTTAGTAGTATCTTCTCCCAGCTCCTTCCGAGCTGCCACAATAAGCGGCTGCAACGCATTTTCTACCTGGTCTAAAGAGCTGCTTAAGGCAAGGAATTCTTCAGTAAGAAGCTTTCTATACGCCTCTTGCTCGTTTGGGTCTTCATGCCCGTGAGTGAAGCCCAGATAGAGGAACTGGCGGATTTCAAAAGCAAAGGCTCGTCTTACCTCTTGATCTTGCGCATGCGCACGCAACCTCTTGATCAATTCATTGCGCGTCAAATCCACTTTATTGACCGCATGAAAAAAACAGTCGCGATCTCCCTTAGTTTCGACTAAGTGATAGAAAGTGACGTTCCCTTGAGATAAGCGTTGGAAGGTCCGCCGCCCCTGAAGAGAGCCTGCTAAAGCCTGCCCTTCTGAGGAATTTGTATGTCCGTGTCCATTAAATCGCCAGTTTGTGCCGTGGTAGGTTTGTTGCATCTTGATGTCCTTTTGAAGGGTTGATAGCAACGTAGGAATTCACAGAGGCTAATAGCCCCTGCACTTGCCGAATCTCTGTATCGCCGGAGTCACAACTGCTGCAAAATTTCACAGGCCTCTAAAAGTTTTTCATTTGCAGCGCCTTCCTCACCGCGCTGTTGATAAACTGCGGCCAGATTGTCCAAAATCTGCACTCTGTAAAAATGAACGCGACCAAAGATCGCCTCCATTTCGACCAGAGCTTCTACAAAAAAGCGGACGGCTTGATCTAGGTCCCCCTCCTGCTGAGCAATCTTCGCTTCGCAGTTTATTAATAGTGCCTTGATAAAAGGCTTTTCGCTCCCTTGCAATTCATTCCACATGCGCCATGCTTCTGCTAAAAGCGGCTTTGCAGCGTTCCTGTCTTCTTTTTCGAGGTAACAGCTCATTAGGTTATTCATGTAAAGCAAAGTTTGCTCTGAAGAACATACCTGGCTTGCGGACTGTAAAATTGTAGTAAAATTTTTGATTGCTTCATCAACTAGCTCGAGCTCCTGTTGCAGTAATCCTAGACCACTCAAAACTTTTAAACGCAGCTCTTTTGTTGCTTCCAGCTGCGGCATTAGCCCGAGCAGATCAGCATAGCACTGTAGGGCCTGTTCCTTCTCTTCACCATTGGAAAGGTCATTGCATACGTCCAAGCTCTGCTGGCAATAGGACACAGCCTCCACTTCGCTGTCAGTGGCTATACACAGATCGACCAGCTTTAGCAGGATTGAGAGATAGGGGACGTCTTTGGAAAGAGAAAATAGATCGTAAGCAGCTATAAACTCTTCACAACATCTCTTCCCCTCCGATTGCTGGCCCAGATTTGCATGGGCGTCGGCAGCCAGGCTCAAGAGCTCGAGATACCGCTCGGGCTTCTCAGTTTCGCGGTAATGGTCAAGCGCTGGGCGGCTGTATTCCAGTACTTTGCCCCATTCGCTCTGCTCGCTATAAACAGTGGCTAAGAGCTCATAAGTTTGCATTTCTTGGTCGCTCGCGTCGCCGAACAGCTCTTTTGCCAGTTCTAAAAGCCGCAACAGATAAATAGTTTCGCGAGGCAAATCTTCTTTGAGCCGTAAGATCTGTGCAAATTGGGAGGTTATGCAGTAACGATCGGGCAAGGTGGCGCCCTTGCCGCAGCTAATCAGTTCATACGCTTTGCTAATACAGTCCTCCGCTTCTCCAAGCCTCCCTAAATCGACCAAGCAGCCTGCCTTATTTCTTAAGTAGGGTATGATACGGGGATGGCAAGGTCCTAGAAAGGTTTGGCAAATGTTAAGCACTTTTTGGTGACAGTCTAGGGCCTTCCGGTGGTCATCCGGTTGCTCGGCAGCGTCTCCCCTGGCACCATACGCTAGACCAAGAGAGCTCCAGATCTCCATTGAGTCATCCGGTGATTGAGTAGAGCCCCGGGAAAGAGGCTCTAATATTTGGATAGCCTCTGTTGCCCTGCCTATTTGCACAAAGGCGCGGCTGATACCGCTCAGCACACGAATCGAAAAAGAGTTTGTTCTGGCGTTCCCGAGACGGCTGGAGAAAATTTCATATGACTGCTCATACAGAAGGATTGCTTCGTCAATCTTGCCAAGATCTAATAGACAATTAGCTCTTACCTGCAAGGCCTGAATGGCCAGTTTTGGGCGAGCTGAATCGAGCGGGCCCAATAGCTGCAGCGCTTGTTGCGAGCATTTGTTCGCAGAGTCAAATTTACCGAGATCTGCCAAAACTTGCGTGCTAGCACACAAAGCCTCGACCAGCTGCTCATCAACGATCCCATGTTCGCGCTCTGGCAATGCGCCCACGAGCAGAGCAAAGCACTCTCCAGCTTCATCACTTTTCCCCCACCTGAAGTAGTTATCACCAAGAGTACCGTACAACCGGCAGAAAAGCCCAACGTCATCAGGTACCGTTTTGAGAGCGATGTTAAGAGCCTCGTTCAGCTTATCTTCAGCCTGCTCAAAACGAGCAGAAAATGTATCAACCGTGCTTAGCCCTACAAGCAGCGAGACTCGCAACGGGTGGGCACAACCCAGATGGTCCACGATTTTTAGCCCTTGCAAATAGCGCTCGCGCGCTTCTTGGAAAGCGCCCGTTTTTTCGAGGTTGTGAGCCAAATTGTGCAACAAGATGGCCTGTGAAAGGTGCCCACTGGGATAGATATTCCGATATAAACTGAGGGCTTTCTCATATAGTCGCCTCGATTTATCACTGTCGTGGTAAGAAAAAGCAGCACCCAGGTTCACAAGCACTCCTGCTTTTTCCGGATCTTTCAGTAAGGGCAACAAATTTTCAAAAATATTTTCAGCCTTATCAAAAAGCCCCGACTCTATAGCTAACAGGCCTAATACACTAGAAATTTTGTGCTTGACCTCTTGCCACTGTGCCCTGTTCAAAGCAGACAACTCGTCTAAGCAAAAAGGCTCAGGGGCTCTGCAGTACTCGTCGAGTACTTTCTTAGCTTCGACAAGATTTCCGATTTCTCGATAAAGGGCCGCTAACGCTCCCACAGCGCTTATTTTATTGATCTCAATATCGAAGCTGGGCTGGTTCGGCTGCTGCTGCAGCCAATCTTTTAGCGCTAAGTAGCATCTTTTAGCTTCTTCGAAGCAAGCCTCTGCTTGAGCAATTTGACCTAGCAAGAGCCAAGTCGTGGCACTATTGGGGGCCCGCTCAAGATAATGCTTAGCTCTCTCATATTGCTGCAAGCGCATAGCAATTTGGCCCAAACTTTCCTCGCTCTCATCCAGAAAGTTTTGTCCGGGCAGAGCGCCAAGGCTTCTCCTCCGTACGACCTGCTCCAGGGCATTATAAAGAGGAAGTAGTGTCTGGTAAATGATCGTCAGTACGTTTAAGGAGGCCGGTTTCAGGTCAAAATAGTGCGACGTTTGCGTGGCATCGTCGTTAACAAATGGGTTTAAGAGAGGATTCAGTTCTTCTCTTTGGCACCCGGCTTCGGCGTAAGCGATGAGCCGAAATCTCATAGTTTCGCCAAGAAGCCACTCCAATCTCTTGGCCCCCTCCGAGCCTAGGGTATGATTTTTTTGGAGGGCTTCGATTTTTTCCCAACTGCTCGATTGAGAGATAGAGGAGAGGATGGCAAACCGGTCTAGAGCGAGATGAGGGAGACGATAAAGATCATTTTTTGCGCGCAGTAAACGCCCTGCGTTCAGGGGCTGAACGTGGCTCCAGGGATTAAAGTGGACCAGATCTTCTTCTACTAGTAAGTTGAAAGCTAAGTGCTCCCTAAGAGGCCTTTCCCCGTAGAGCGTACTTAAGATCGTTTGAAGGGCGTCCTGGTAGCTCCGCACCAGTTCTGAGTTTCCATGGGCGAAATCGACGTTAATCAGCTCTAAAGGCAAATGAGGCTCAAGTTCGAACCAATAAGCACCTTCATATTTTTGGCTTTTTCCTTGAAATTGGGCCATTTGCGCCGGCGTCTGAATGAGCCTAAACTCGTGCGCTACGCAACGTTCGCCCACCACCCGCTCTTTCTGGCCAAGAGGCGTTTTATGCCCCTTACCAGCGACTCCGCCGCCGTCAAAAGCAAAACCCCTCGGCGTCACATCATCATAAAACTCCCCTAGTTTCAACTCACAGATGTTCAACGCAGGCAAAATGGTCTCGCCTAAATTAATCACCCTAAGATGCATCAGATAAGTAAGGTCCGTAAAATGCTGAATCACCATCGGGTCGTCTTTGCCCTCCTCAATTAAGAAAGCAAATTCAAGATCCGACCAAGGAGTGGCTTCATGGCGAGCCAGAGATCCCAGCGTGATCATGGCAAACTCACATTGAGGCTGGCCGCAAATACCCGCACACTGCTGGAAGATCCGAACGGCGAAGCCCTTCATCCGCTCAGCAATCTCATCAAAAAGGGCTTTTGTCTCTTCTGCTTTGGCCCCACTTCGTGGAATTTGGGTCTCTATCGATTTGCGGATTTTATCCAAGCACGCTCGATTAGCGACGTCGCAAGAGGTTAGCTCATGAGCTGGGATTGAAAGTAATCCTTGAGAGCAGAGCTTGATCATCTGTGCGTGGGCCAAGGCGATCTTCTCTAAACATTGATCGGTAGCAAACGCATATTGCGACTGCGCTTCAGCACTGCTCGGCTCATTTTTTTTCGCGGGCGTAGAAGAAAGGCGATACGCATAGTTAAACAGGCCAGCAGCCTTTACACAGTCGTCTTTTGTGTTTTTTTCTAGATAAAGCTGGCCAAGGTGAAGAGCACTTTTTCCTACTATCCTCGGGTCACATCTATGAACCTGGGTCATCAGATAGGCGAAAAAACCTTTTGCTGTCTCGAGTTCACTAGAAAGTAGAGCCTGCTCTCCCGCGGAATAGGCGGCCACCTGTAACAACTTGGTCACAAAATCTACGCTTTCTGCTTCCATCCCAAAGGCCTCCAAGAGAAGTTCTTTGAGAAGGCGGAGCGACGTCAGGGCGCTCAAAAGTTCTTTTTGTACGCCCTCATCCAAGGCGGATCCCAGCAAGCGGAGACGGTTGCTCTGCTGACTAAGCAAAACGCGGGCCCGCTCCAACAACTCTTCGTCGGGGGCTAGCTCCTCGCCTAACAGGCGAAAAATTTCTTTATCACTCGCTGTAATTTCATCCAGTTCGTTCTTGAACGAGAAAGATAATTTGGGAACAGATTTGAGGAACCCACAAATCGCTCGTGATCTCTCCATAATCACGGTTGATGCGGCCTGAGCAAGTTCTTTTTTCAGAGCTTTAAGAAGAAAAGTTTGAACAACAAGAGGCCGCTGCCCTGTGCTTTCCTCTGCCGTTAGAGCCCAATCCCAGCTTTTTTGAAACTCTCCTCTTTGGAGAAAGAAGCGAGAGAGGAGAAAAGAGGCCAAACAAGAGGCATTGATGGCGATCGTGCTGCTTTCTGAGTCAAAAGATCCGGGCTCTTTTAGTGCGTTTAGCTTCGTTGGCTCATACGTGATGGAGGCCCCATCTTCTTTTTGCTGTACAGCTTTTTTCAGCAAGAGTGAGGCCTCTTGGTCACGGCTTTGAACCAAGAGAAAGTAACCGTACTTACAAAGGCTTGCGCTAGTGGGACTCGAAATACTCTCTAGCCTGAGTTGCTCTTCTTGAATCGCCCCACAAAGCCCTTCTAAAACATCCCCCGAGGTTATCGTTGCATCGCTATTCAGGATTTCTTCCCAGGAATCTGCTCTTAAAATGTGATCTAGAGATCTTTCTCTACTTGCATCTGCCACTGATAGTAGCTCAAGCCCAGAAAAATGGTCGATCCCGTTGTGAAAAATCGGAATAGACGGCTCCGGTTGTTTTACTGTAATGCGGGTACCGTCTGCTAAAAATACCTGGATGTTCGTTTGGAATAACTCGTTAACCACATCAATGAGCGTCCGTTCCCCCTCCCCTCCTAGCCTGCGAACAAGTGGGATAAAGCCACGGGCTTCCATTAAATAAAACCTGACATAGCCGCTAAAAATAGCCTCTTGCGAACAGTATTCGATCATTTGTCTGTCCGCGCCTAAAACCGCTTGATGAGCTTCACAAAGCGCCTGCGCCGGAGAAGCGTTTCTTCCTCTCAGCAAAACGACCAACGCAGCTGGCCCCCTATCTTTGGTAGCCTCCTCTCCCAACTCATTCCGTGCGGTAACCACAAGCTCTTGTACCTTGCCCTCAAGCTGAACCGAACGACGACTCAAGGCCAGAAATTCTTCGGTAACGAGTTTGTCGTACGCTTCGTGTTCGGCGGGATCTTCATGCTTTCGTGTGGCTCCTAGATAAAGAAACTGGCAAATTTCAGAAGCGAAAGATCTGCGCACTTCTTCATCTCGCGCATGCGCGTACAGCCTTTCAACCAAGCTATCGCGGCTTAGCTCGGGCCTATTGACCGCGTGAAAAAAACAGTCGCGATCGTCCCTGGTTTCGATTAGGCGATAGGCGGTAGCGGCTCCTTGTGAGGAGCGCCTGAAGGTCCACCGCCCTTCTAGACAGCCTACAGCAGTTTGATCTGCCATGCCCCTTGCATCGTCTGATTCCCGAACTCGCTCGTTTGTAGCTTCAAAAGATTGCATTTTGCTGTACCAGGTAGAAACTGATAAAGACGAATGATTTCAAAAATATAATTTTAAGTCAATCAATCATATTCTTTACAACAGGCACATACAAAATAATTCCTCTGATTGTCAACGACCGATGAAAAGGTACCATTTGGCGGCCACCTGAAGGGCCCCACCCTGGCGGCCACCCAAAAAGACCCACTTGGCGGTCGCTCAAAAAGACCCATCTGGCGGCCACTCAAAAGGTACCATCTGGCGGTCGCCCAAAAAGACCCGCCTGACGACCGCTGAAAAAGACCCGCCGCCGCCTTGCCTATTTCATAATATTATCTACCCCCTGCCGTT
>CAYUJS010000041.1:0-16997 GCA_964445105.1 uncultured bacterium
GATGGAGCCTTATGGGTTGCTGAGCAAGTAGATAAGGGATGCATTCGGTCCTACTTTCTCTAAAGGGTATCCCCCCGCTAGATTTATGGCGCTTCATGGCGGACTCCGGATGATTGAGAGAGTCTTCAATATTGCAAAAAGCCTTACTTTCGCTAAAAACAAAAATTTAATTGAGCTAAATCCAACAAAAAATGCATCATGCCGCCTTTGAACTTTGCAACTGGTTCCCGCTTTAGATTGGTTGCTGCCGATTACAGCCCATCGGTTCTTTACATAAAGCTTTAACGGTCGTTTTTACATTTCAAAAAGAGTCTGACTCATGCAAGCCTCCCTTTTCATCAATCCCTACACCATCACAAAAAGGGCATTCAAGAGTTCAATCGACAGATCATTCATATCTATGGTGCAACAGAGCAACCCACTGTCTTTACCGCTACCGCTGAAGCCATTGGAGGCATCGCTCTGGGCTTGATTTTCAGAAAAGTCTCAGACGAGCAAATTCGTCCCCGACACGGGATCGGAAAAGTAGGAAGGCCCAATGGATTGTTGCACAATCATATCCAGACTATCCAAGCACACGCTTTGGGCGAGATCAATCTGGACACAATCCGTGAAAAAATTGCCACCAATCTTTATAAAGAGCTAGGTAGAGGGCTCTTTGAGATACCCAAAACCGGTCTTTCTTCCTTGCCTATTCTGAACCCATTCACCCAGTTAAATCTTTTGGCCCAGTTATGCGCTCAGAAAGGAAGAACCACCAATCTGCGAATACTCCCCCGCTTCGTAAGTAGCTACCTAGATTTTCAACATATAAGCACGTGCGATGTAGACGACCAACGCATCCCTTTCGTGCAACACACGAAAAAGCATCACCGCCCTCCGGAGCAGGTATTAATTCCCGAGAACGTGCAGGTACCGCTTAATGGCTTCTACGGCGTGCTTGTCTTAGGCAGGGTATTAGCGTACGGCGGACGCGACGGCAATGCGGGATTACAATGGGTGCGCGACGCACACGGCACGGTCATTGGCGCGCAGACAGTCACAATAGACACTGGTTGTGCTTTTCAGTTTGTGACCAATGAAAATAACGGAGCAAACTGGCTCGTCAATACCCGGAAGCGGCGTGCCTTCAACCAATTAGGCAACCAAGAAGATGTCCAAGTCGCTAACCATAACCCAGATTTATCGAAAACAACCAGAAGTACCGCATGCCTGTTACTTCCGAACAAATCCAGCAGCTGCAATCAGGATGCGTCAACTTACCTCTATATACTTATGTCTCAACATACCTCAGGAACGGATAGGTAATCTATGTTAGAAAACCAGAGGCTTTTTTCCTTGGTGTACGAACCCATCACGATCAAGGGAATTACTAAAGCAAACCCAGAGCTGCTTGACATCTATGCAGAGGAAAGAAATCCTCGTCCAGTAATCGAAGCTGTTGCTATAAAGGTGGGCGGGGCTGCATTGGGAGCCATTTATCGGGTAGGAGACGACCTTACGCGGTGGCTGGGTAAGAACTGTGACGCAACGGGGCGCCTTCAAGGCCACGACAATGCCCTACACCTCCTAAAAGAAAAAGACCTTTCAACCAATCTGGAAAAGCTCGCTTATGACATCTATAAGGAATGGGGGAGAGGGCTCTTTACAGTACCGAGTTCTTTCCTTTCAAAGCAGCCAGTGATTAATCCCTATACGCGAGATAACCATCTTGCTCAGGGGTTGGTAGAATATGGCATTAGAAAATGCCTACACGTCTTTTGCCGCTATGTAGATGGCTATCAGGACTTCAGAAGAGCAGAAACTCTAAACCCAGAAAACCAAAGAATTTCCTTTGTAGATTTCATAAATAATTACCACCGGCTTCCCGAATCTATTTTCAACCCTGCGGGAGAACTTGTACCCCTCTGGGGCATGCTTGAGCTGCTAGCCGTGATGCGAGCGGTTGGAGACATCGATGGCTTGGGCACAGGAGGCAATGCTGGTTTTGTCTGGAAATACAACGAAGATAGGCGCGTTATCGCCGCCCAAACAGTCAAAATTGACCCAGGAGAAGCCTTTCAGTTTAGAGACCAAGACGAAAAAAATGCTGTCATCCGCACACGACACGGCCTTGGTACTGCTATAAATAGGCTATCCGATTGCCGCGACATACAGACCTCCTCCATAGATCCCGGAATGACTATCCGCTGGAGAAATCTTACGCAAGTGCAGAAGAATATATTCCTGAGCACCTTAATGAATTGCTTACGATATAAAAATAATCCAAAAGTATTAGAATTTCTCGTCCTCCGAGAAGGTAGATTCGGCAGGCAGATTCCCGTGGAAGTAGGGAGAGAAGTGATTGACGATCTCACGCGTTGGCTGAAGATTCAAGAAGAAATCTATAAGGTCGATCTCGAGCGCTTCCATGGAATCTATCCAGAAAAGCTTCTAAGCATCCAGTACATCGACCGCTACGGCGAACTACCTTTGCCGGCTTCCGATAAGTCCTATCCCATTCGAGAGCTACACGTCAACCTTACGCTAGTCGAACAAAAACAGGAAGAGCGCCACCCAGCCGCTGGCGGCAAACCCCATGCAAACTTACCAAACAATCAGCGCGATCGTAACTTGTCAGAAAGAGATTCTCTCTACGATCTATTTTCTTCCCCTCAGAAAGAAACTCTTTTAGAGCTTTCGAACCTTTTTCAGCCTACCGAAGATGAAACCAGAGAGATCCGTAAAGTCCTCGTAGTCGGAGCGGCTGGGATTGGTAAAAGCACTCTGTGCCAAAAAATAGCTCATGACTGGGCGACGGAACAAGCTTGGTCGCAATACAAGGTTGTTTATTGGCTTCCTTTACGCAAGTGTAATGGCGAAACTTTCCACACACAAAATCATCAAAAATGGCTCGTTCAGTGCTTGGCCAAGCTGGTCGTCGAACACGAATTTCTTGAGACGGATTTGGAGAAACAGCTAAGAGAAAACGCAAAAGAGATTTTGATCCTGTTAGACGGGTATGATGAGGCCTCGCCGGAAGTGGCAGATAGAGTGAAAGGACTAATCGAATTGCCGAATCTTAATATCCTGTTGACCTCTCGGCCAGGCGCTTTTACTGCTCATGGCAGAATAGACCGCATTGTGGAGACCCGAGGATTTTCTGAAGCACAGTCTTTGCAGTACGCACAACGCTTTTTTGAGCGAGACGAACCAGATCCGCTCGAGGCACAGAGACAGTTTAATGACTTTTTGCAAGCGCTACGGGCCAATACAATCTGCAGTAAAATTGCGCGCATTCCTCTACAGCTGCAAATGCTCTGCGTTCTTTGGGAGCGCTACCGCGCAGCGGACGGCTTGCCCGCCGACTTAACCACACTCTACCAACACATGGTTCTGGAGCTATTTAGCTGGCATTGCCAGCCAACCAGAGGAGGTGAAGATCTACGCGCTGCAAAAGAGCCTGCCTTCGCCCTTTTGGGCGAAATCGGACTAAGCGGACTGCAGAGCGGGCAGCTACTGATTGCAGGCACGGCTATAGAGAGGACGAGACAACAGAACTTGCTGTTAGCCACAGGGTTACTCAAGAAAAATGAGTCGGGGCAGTATTATTTTCTACATTTGACGTTCCAAGAATATCTGGCAGCACAGTTTATTAGTGGCCGGCCGCAGGAAGAGCAAAAGCAGTTTGTGCTTTTTCGTCGCAACCTACCTCAATTTCAACTTGTGCTTAGCTTTCTTGTGGGCCTGCTCGTCAAACAGCCTGATGGCGAAAATAAAGCAAAAAACTTCTTTCAATGGCTCCACCAATCGCCTGGGGCGGACCTGCTTGGAGGTTATCAATTTGGGCTGACTCTGCGCTGCCTTAATGAATGCCCTCGCAGTCTGCATCAACGGATCAACAATATTTACGGCCTTGAAAGGGCGTTTTTGGGGGCAGTCGCAGGAAGCCACGCTTACAGTACATTCCGCAAAGACCTTCTTTTCCACGTGGCGACGTTTTCGAAAAGCGCGCCACTCTTCTGTCAGTCTTTATGCAGTTTGCTTCAGGACGACCGTTGTTCTGGTAAGGAACTAATCGCAGAAACTCTGGGGAAAATGGCCAAGGAGTGCTCAAATGAGCAAGTGGCTGAAATAATCGCAGCTCTCACAATGGCGCTAGTATCGGGGGACCAAAACCAGTGGGTTTGCGAGCCCTTAGCAAAAGCTCTTGGAGAAATCGCCACTACACAGGTTTCAGACGTTCTGACAGCACTAGCACAAGCACTCACGAATGAAGGTATGGGCGTGCACCGTAAAATAATGAATGCTTTTTTAGAGGTTGCCAAGACCGTCGACACTGAACAAATCCCGGCGGTTTTAGCGGCCTTGGAGCCCATGTTGGAGGATAGAAATGGCAATGTTCATTCTTATGAAGAAACGGCTCTTGGAGAACTGATAAAGAAAATTGCTGCCGCGCAGATACCAAGGTTTTTCGCACTACTGGTGCAAGCGCTGAAAGCAGAAGCAGCTCTTGGAGAGCTAATCAGGGAAACTGCTGCCGCGCAAATGCCAGGGCTTTTTACAGTCCTAGTACGAACGCTAAGAGAGGGAGGTCACTGGGCTCGTTTCAAGATAATAAATATCTTTTTGAAAGTTGCTAAAACGGCCACCATTGAACAGGTCCCGGAGATTCTAGCAGCCTTGATACCAGCACTAAATGACGAAAATAGCGATGTTTGTTCTTGTGCATTACTAACCCTCGGAGAACTCACCGAGATTGCCACTAATCAGCAAGCTTCGGAGATTCTTGTAGCCTTGATGCATAGGATAGAGAGTCCTGTTGAGTCCGTTCCTTTAGTAAAAGCACTCCAGGGATACGCTAAGGCGGCCTCTTCCGATCAGGTCCCAAGGCTTTTCATCTTTCTAACACAAGCGCTGAGACACCCGGGCGCTTGGAGCAGTCCCGACTTAGCAAACGCCTTTTCGACAGTCTTTAAGGTGGCTGCTCCGCAGCAGGCCTCGGATGCTCTTGCAGAACTGGTACTGGTGCTAGAAAATAATGAGAATCGTGAGGCGCGCTACTGTGCAGCAAGAGTCCTAGGAGAGGTTGCTATGGCGGGCGCTCCCGCTGAGCAGATTCCTAGAATTGTTACGACGCTGCAGCTGTTGCTGGCGGATGAAAATCGTGACGCCCGTTCCTGCGCGGCAATCGCTCTTGGAGAGATCGCCAAGATCGCCGATCCACAGCAAATCCCGGGGATCCTCGCAGCCTTGATACTGGCGCTGAATAATGAATGTGGAGAAGACAGCATATGGGTTTATGTGGATGTAATAGCATGCGCTCTAGAAGAAATTGCTAAGGTTGCCAATGAGGAACAAATTGCGGAGATTCTCACAGCCTTACTGCCAGCATTAAGTGATGGAGACGGAGGAGTTTTTGAGGGGGTGGCGGAGGTGCTTAGGGAAGTTGCCAAGCGAGCCACTGCTCAGCAAATCCTGAACATTTTTCCCGCAGCAATAAAAGCGATGCGCCTCAAATATCAATATAATGAGTCTGACGAATCCATAGCAGAGATTTTTAATGATGTTATTAACATCGCCAATGCCGAGCAGGTCCCCAAGATTTTCGAAGCCCTGCTATCGCTGGTGAAAGGGAACTGCGAGATTTGGGAAAATGCGCCAGAAGCCCTTGAAGCAATTGCTACAATCGCTACCTCTGAACAGATTTCAACAATTTTATTAAGATTGATACCTGTGCTGCAGAGCGGGGAGGAGGAAAGCAGTTTGTGTGTGGCAGAGATTTTTGGAAAAATCGCCAAAATCGCCGCCGCGGCTGAGCACATCCCACAGATCCTCGCAGCTCTGGTGTCGCAACTATCAAGCAATGCAAACGCCGTATGGGCTCTTGGGGATGTTGGCAAAGTTGCTACGGCTGAGCAACGTATCGAGATTCTTACAATCTTGGTACTAGCGCTGAAGGGTGAAAACAGCTCAGTGTGCTACTCGGCAGCACGAGCTCTTGGAGAGATGGCAGGAGTAGCCACCCCTGAGCAGCTCATGGAAATTTCTGTAGATCTGATGCGAGCGTTAGCGGACGATGTGGCTCACAACGACTGGTTGATAAACGTTCGCTCTTCTATCACAAAGGCTCTTCGAGAAGTTACTCAGGCTGCTTCAGCTAGAGAACTCGCCGAAGTCTTTGGACCTCTGGTCAAAGCTTTGGGAAGGAACACAGAGATTCGCGTATGCGTTATGGAAGCCTTACAAGCGGCCCCTTTACATAGCTACTTAGGTCATTTTTTCCGGCCAGACTGCATGCAGTTATTACCTGTGATGAGTGAGCTAGCAAACAATCAAAGTCTCCCTTTGTACGTGGAACTGCTAGATGGCATTCATTACCTCTGCCTTGTCGAAAACCACGAGAAGTACCTCATGCCTGTTACTTCCGAACAAATCCAGCAGCTGCAATCAGGATGCGTCAACTTACCTCTATATACTTATGTCTCAACATACCTCAGGAACGGATAGGTAATCTATGTTAGAAAACCAGAGGCTTTTTTCCTTGGTGTACGAACCCATCACGATCAAGGGGATCACCGAAGCGAACCAAGAGCTACTCGACATCTATGCCGAAGAGCGAAGGCCTCGTCCTAAAATCGAGGCTGTTGGTAAGAAAGTGCGCGGAGCAGCCCTAGGGGCTATCTACCGGGTAGGGAATGATGCCACGAGATGGCTGGGCAAAAATAATACAGGGACCGCGCGGCTACAGGGGCGCGGTGACGCTCATCACATCCTGAGAGAAAAAGACCTTTCCACCAGTTTGGAAAAGCTCGCTTATGACATCTACAAAGAGTGGGGGCGGGGGCTTTTCGCCGTGCCGAGTTCGTTTCTTTCACAACAGCCCGTGAGCAACCCCTATACGGAAGATCATTATCTTGCTCAAGAGCTCGTGAATGAGGACCGCATTAGAGCCTGTCTGCATATCTTTTGTCGCTACGTCGAGGGTTATCAAGATTTTAACGACGCAACAACCTTGGACAAAGAAAACAAACAGGTCAACTTTGTTAATTTCATAAATAATTACCATCGGCCCCCCGGATCCATTTTCAGCCCTGCTGGTGAACTTGTGCCCCTTTTAGGTATGCTTGAGCTGCTTGCTGTGATGCGAGCGGTTGGAGACATCGATGGCTTGGGCACGGGAGGCAATGCTGGTTTTGTCTGGAAATACAACAAAGATAGGCGCGTTATCGCCGCCCAAACAGTCAAAATTGACCCAGGAGAAGCCTTCCGGTTTAGAGAGCAAGATGTAGACAACGCTGTGATGCGCACGCGCTTGGGCCTTGGCACCGCTGTGAACAGGCTCTCCGATTGCCGCGATATACAAACCTCGTCCCAAGACGCACAGATGACTATCCGCTGGAGAAAGCTGGAACAGACGCAGAAAAATGTATTCCTGAGTACCCTACTAAACTGTTTACGCTATAAAAATAATCCGGGGGTATTGGAATTTCTCGTTCTTCGAAAAGACAAATTCATTGGGCAAGTGCCGAGGGAGGTGGGAGAGGGGCTAATCGCAGACCTGACACGCTGGTTAAAGATTCAAGAAAAGGTCTATAAAATTGACCTTGATCGCTTCCAAGAAGCCTATCCGGAGGAGCTGCTACGCATCCAATATATCGACCGTTACGGTGAACTACCGCTACCGGCTTCCGATAAGATCTATCCCATTCGCGAGCTGTATGCCAATCTCACATTGGTCGAACAAAAAAAGCAAAGGCAGGAGGGAGAACGTTCAGAGGCTAATGAGCGCAACCCCAATTTACCCGAAAGAGATTCTCTTTATGATCTGTTTTCTTCGCCCCCAGCGGAGACTTTTTTAGAGCTGTCCCATCTTTTTCAACCGACCGCCCATGAAAACAAAGAGATCCGCAAAGTGCTGGTGGTGGGAGCAGCTGGAATCGGTAAAAGTACCCTTTGCCAGAAAATAGCCCACGACTGGGCAACGGAAAAGCTTTGGTCGCAATACAAGGCCATTTACTGGCTTCCTTTACGCAAGTGTAATGGCGAAACTTTTCACACACAAAATCCTCAAAAATGGCTCGTTCAATGCTTGGCCAAGCTGGTCGTTGAACGGGAATTTCTCGAAACGAGTTTGGAAAAACAGCTAGATAAAAGTAAGAAAGAGATTCTGATCCTACTAGACGGTTACGATGAAGCCTCGCCAGATGTGGCAAATAGGGTTAAAAAATTACTCGAATTGCCGGATCTCAATATCCTGTTGACCTCTCGGCCAGGAGCTTTTACTGCTCATGGCAGAATAGACCGCATTGTGGAGACCCGAGGATTTTCTGAAGCACAGTCTTTGCAGTACGCACAACGCTTTTTTGAGCGAGACGAACCAGATCCGCTCGAGGCACAGAGACAGTTTAATGACTTTTTGCAAGCGCTACGGGCCAATACAATCTGCAGTAAAATTGCGCGCATTCCTCTACAGCTGCAAATGCTCTGCGTTCTTTGGGAGCGCTACCGCGCAGCGGACGGCTTGCCCGCCGACTTAACCACACTCTACCAACACATGGTTCTGGAGCTATTTAGCTGGCATTGCCAGCCAACCAGAGGAGGTGAAGATCTACGCGCTGCAAAAGAGCCTGCCTTCGCCCTTTTGGGCGA
This sequence comes from uncultured bacterium, assembly GCA_964445105.1. Taxonomy (GTDB): domain Bacteria; phylum Chlamydiota; class Chlamydiia; order Chlamydiales; family JAJFMA01; genus CAWBNS01. The sequence goes on from CAYUJS010000041.1 coordinate 8,632, forward strand.
AATCGGACTAAGCGGACTGCAGAGCGGGCAGCTACTGATTGCAGGCACTGCTATAGAGAGGACGGGACAACAGAACCTGCTGTTAGCCACAGGATTACTCAAGAAAAATGAGTCGGGGCAGTATTATTTCCTACACTTGACGTTTCAAGAATACCTGACAGCGCAGTTTATCAGCGACCGGCCTCAAGAAGAGCAAAAGCAGTTTGTGCTCCTCCATCGCAACCTACCTCAATTTCAACTCGTGATCGGCTTCTTGGCCGGTTTGCTCTCTCAGCGTCTATGTTCAGAAGAGATGAGAGAGTTCTTTGGTTGGCTACACCAGCCCGGAGCGGACTTGATTGGGATCCACCAATCCTCATTAACTTTGCGCTGCTTGAATGAATGCGCGGACCCAGATCTGCATCAATGGGTCGAGAGGACTTATGGCCTGAAAAAAGCCTTTCTACATTTGATCGATCATGAGATCAACCAAGCAAATGGAAATATCCCTAGCTGGTTGATCCACCTCTGCCAGGCCCACCCCCTCGGGTCTGCCAGCATCGTGCAATCTGCTGTGGTGCGACTAGATGAGCTCATGAAGGCAAAACCGTTGAGCTACCTCTCCCTTTCCGCGGCCAGGAACCTAGCGGCCTTCCGCCTCCATGGCTGGGATGCAGAATTATTGCCCATCGTTTTAAGTGCGATAAAAAGCGAACACAACGACTTGGCCATTCAGGGAGAGCATATACTCAGAGAGATCATCGAATCTGTGCCAAACGACCAGATTGCGGCAATTTTTGTTCAGCTAAAACAAGCGTTTGCAGGCCCCTTAGTCGATCGGGCATATTTAGCAGAGGCCCTTGGGAAGGTAGCCGCAAAAGGAACTCCTGCACAGATTATTGAGGCGATGCCGATTTTACTGCAGGCGGCGCAGAGCGACGGCGCCAAAAGATTAGGCGCTATCCAGGCAATCGGCGGGCTCGCTCATGCTTTAGCTAACGCCTCTCTGTTAGAAGCGCTTTCTCTATTGGAATCGACTTCAACTCACCTAGCCTTGGAAGTACGGCGTGCAAGCGTACAAGCCCTAGGTAAGGCGCTGGAAGTCCTGCCCATCAGCGCGTCTGCTACGCTACTTCCGCTTTTGAAGCAGGCCTTGCAAGATCAGGACCCCTACACACGAGAGTGCGCGGTCAGAGCCTTGGGCCAGGCCGCAGCTTTATCAACGCACAGCTATGAAGAGGTTTACCCCTGCATCCGACAAGCGCTAACCGATGTCTTTCCGCCTGTCCGAGAGCGCGCCTATGAAGCCGCCAAGCTATGGATTGAAACAACCGCAGAGCTGCAGAACCTCTCCTTTTTTCCGGCTGTTAAACAAGTGGCAGAAGACAGGGAAAAGGCAGTGCGCGTGCAGGCGTTGAGCGCAGCGGGTGTCCTCGCTGCCGTCATGCCCATGGATCAGCTTCCAGGTCTCTTAGAGGTGCTTCGTGTATTCTTAAAAGACCGAGATGGCGCGGTGCGACAAGAGGCTACGCAAAGTATAAGCCTACTCCTCAGGCGCCTTTCAGCCGCAGAGAGGCCTGCCGTACTAGAGCCCGTTTGGCAGATTTTGCCGGATCGCGAAACCGCCTTCTGCGAACAGGTAGTGCAGCTAGTCAAAGAGTGGGGCGACGGCATGTTAGAGCAAAAAGTGCCTTTGCTTGTCCAGGAGCTCATTGAGAAATTGGCCAACGGACGCACAACGCTCGATGTTGGAGAGGCGGCTATCACAACCTTAGGCGCGCTGGCAGCTGTCGCTTCCGCAGGACAACTGACAGAAATCCTTGCGGCTTGGTGCAAAGCATTGCAGGAGCGGCCCCCTCTGGTAAATCGCCTGCTGGTCACCCTGCCCAAGCTAGCAAAGGAGGCCTCGGCTGAGCAGGTAAAAAGCATAGTGGAGGTGCTATGGCTGGCTCTGCAGCCAGGCAGCCGTCAAACGCGCAATATCCTGATGGCTTTGGCAGAATTGACCCCGCTAGTTCCTGCGGCGGAGATCCCGCGGATCCTTTTGGCCACCCAATCGTTGGCTAACAACAAACAAAACCTACGTCTTATTTTGGAAAAGATACCGATAGAAAGCTATTTGCAATGCCTGCAAGAGGTCAATCCGTCTCTGCCGAGTGGCTGCGAGGGTAGCAATCCTGTCCATTTGATCTTAGAGCAAGCCGTACGCCGAAAAATACCTCTTTATCTGGAAAGGACCCCAGCTGGCTATTCTCTCTGCGCCACAGAAAATAACCAAAAATACCAGCATGTCATTTCCCAAGAGCAGCTGCAAGCTTGTACCAGCTGGTCTTCAAAAAGCGGCCTGCTCACCTGCTACACAACCACCTACTACCAGGAGCCCTCTCTAAGTCTGTAGAACGGCAAGCCGCTTTTGCAACGCCGCAGGCAAAAAAGAATAAATATTTTAACACATTAGGAGAAAAGATTATGCAAAATGAAACCATGCTAAGCCCGCCTTGGGCGGATGCGACAAATAGATTGATAGAGCATAAAGTAGGACAGGGGTTGATCGTCGTTACCAAGTATAACGGGCGTCTCTACGCAGCTAAACAGCTTGACGGCAGTTATCTACCACTTGTGCTCTCGGGCTTATCTACAAAAGCAGAAACGCCTCAACAGGAACAGAGAGCTCTCAAAAGATGGAAAGAGTCTCATATCCAGCTTCAAGGCCAGTTTCTAAACGTTTCCCCGCGGCTCCGCGGAGGAGCAGAGGCTACGATCCCTCTAGCTATGTACACAGACACAGAAACGCTAAAGGGATGGTTCGACCAAAACCCGTTGACCGAGCTCGATCTAACAAGTAATCAATTGGCTGCCGCACAGGTCTGCGTACTGATGGCAGTGTTACCACAAACCACCGTGACCTCTCTGATTTTAGACAGTAACGCTATTGGACTGGCTGGGGTGCAAGCAGTGGCAGAGCATCTACCACAGACGGGTCTCACCCGCCTCAGCCTGCGTTCCTGCGACCTCAAAGAAGAGGGGATACTCGCCTTGATGCCTGCGCTGGCGCAGTCGCCGCAGCTCCGCTCGTTGAATCTCTACCGTAATAAAATTGGGATTCAAGGAATTACTCAGCTAGCTGCCGTTCTTCCTTCATCCAACATCACGGAGCTAAATCTCTATCGCTCTTACCTGAACGATTTAGGCCGCGAGGGGCTGCAAGCAATTTACAGCTTCTTGAGAGCCCTACCCAATTCTAAACTCTCGATTTTGGACATGGGTTTAAATGGCCTGGGAGATGAGGGCGCGGCGATTTTAGCAGAGATACTCTCCGACCCAGCCAATGCCGAATTTGTTTCACAATTCAAGGTGTGCCGTTTGTACAATAGCGACCTAGGCCCCAATGGAGCCGTTGTGTTAGCCAGAGCACTTGCTGCTACCCGCCTGGAAGAGATCGAGCTAGGAGCTAACAACATACAAGCAAGAGGGGCGATAGCCTTTGCAACGCTCTTGGAGTCAATTCCTCTGCTAAAACTTAACATAGGGTGGAATGAAATTGGCGACGAAGGGGCGCAAGCCGTTTTTAAGGCATTGTCGAAGTCTGCACTGACGCACTTAGACGTATGCGGCAATAACTTAGGGCCTCGCGGAGCCGCAGCTTTGCAGGGGGCGCTACCCCATTCGCGGCTCGTTGAGCTAAACTTTGGCGCCAATGAAATTGGAGACCAAGGGGCTGAATCGCTCAGCAACGCGCTACCGCATTGTGGACTTTCTTGCGTAGACTTGCAGGAAAATGGGATTACCCTTGTCGGCGCAGAGAAGATCGCCAATCTACTGCGCTTATGCCCTCTGCAGCGCCTTTATTTACAAAAGAATGAAATAGGCGACCAAGGCGCGCAAGCGTTGGCGCTTGCTCTACCCTCCTCTTCGATCGAACTTCTAGATGTGCGAGAGAATACCATTGGAAATGCTGGTGCTGTGGCTTTATTAGGGAGCTCTATCCGCTCTTCGCTAACGGCTCTTTACTTAGATGGCAATCAGGTGACAGATGAAGCAGTAGAAAATTTTGCTCCATTCTTGGAAGAACCACAATCACAATTAACGCTGCTCCACCTAAATAAAAATGCCATCACAGACCAAGGTGGCCTGAGCTTTCTGCCTGTTATACCCCGATCAAAGCTCTCCTCATTTGAGTTAGAGGGCAACCCCATCGATGTAGCTCAGCAGTCTACAATTAGGCTGCAGCTGCAAGCCACGAAACAAAAACATAGAAAACTGCTTCAAGCGTGCGAAGCGGGGAATTTAGCTGAGGCTGAGCGGCTGCTTAAGCTAAAAGTAGCGGTCGATGTTAAGGACAAAGCTGGCAATACACCGCTGCACCTGGCGGCGGGCAACATTGACCTGGTGCGCATGCTATTGAAGTACAACCCTGTCATCTTTCGCAACGAGTATAACAAGACACCCATAGAGCTAGCCCAAGCATTGGGAAAGGCTATGGTAGTTAGCTTGCTCAAGCAGATGGTTGTGGTACCAGAAGAATATTCTTGCCCCATCTTGGGCACGCTTCTTAGTAACCCTATGACCGCAGCAGATGGGTTTAGCTACGAAGAGGATGGCTTTAAAAAATATGTCGCACAAGTGCGTCCAGGAAGACCTGTCAAAAGCCCGGTTCATGGAGGCGTGTTGGCAAACAGAGAACTTGTGCCCGATCATAGCCTCAGGAACAGGGTTGCCGAATTCGTGGCGCTGCACCCAGAACTTTATCAGGATCTTCACTTATCCGAACAGACGCAACGGGAGTTTGCGCAGGCTATGAATGACCAGGATAGAGCTCTGGTCAAGTCGCTTTTAGAACGACACAAGCAGCTTCTTTTTGCTCCGATGGGGGCTGAGTCGCCTATTGAGCGCGCTTGCCGCACTAGCGTCGAGCTGCTAGAGACGGTCATTACCGCCTATCCTGCCTCTATGCGTCCTTCTATCAATCATCAGCTTTGCGCAAAAGCTGCAGACGGCTTAGGCCGTCCTGGGTTAGAGCTCTTGCTGGACCGTTTGCCTAAGAATGAGCCCTTTAGCCTAAGGGCGGCTTGGTTTGTAGCGATTGAAGCCTCAGCGACAGCTTATACCAGGGTCTTGTCAGAGATGGGCGCAGACCCTATGGCAAGAGATGTTGAGGGCATCACAGCTTTGGAAAGAGCACGGCAGAAAGGAAATGTAGAAGTGATACAGCTGCTGGATCCTACGTTTGTGCCTTAGGTTAAAAAACCTATAAGAAGTGCAGAGTTATCTGAGTGACCTTGCACTTCTTATAAATTTAATTTGACTTTAATTTATTGAATAGAAAATAGTTCGCGTTCGATCCATCGGAATAGGAGCTATTAAATTTAAAAAACAAATTTGCAAATTAAACAACCAAGTAAATATTTCAAATTATCACGAGGTTAAGGTTATGCAAAACGAAACCATATCAGTTACCCCCTGGACAGATCCAATGAATAGGCTCTTAGAGCGTAGAGTAAGACAAGACCTAGTGGTCATCGCCAAGCACAATGGACGTCTTTACGCGGCCAAGCAGCTTGGCAGCTCTTACCTACCGCTTGTTCTTTCGGGCTTATCTACAAAAATAGAAACTCCTCAACAGGAAAAAGCAGCCCTCAAAAAATGGACAGACTCTCACATTCACCTGCAAGGCCAATACTTGAATGTTTCTCCTCGGCTTCGAGGAGGGATAGACAGAACGATCCCGGTTGCCATGTATGGTGATGCAGCGACGTTAAAGGGCTGGTTCGACCAGAATCCTGCCAAGACCGAGCTCAATCTAACACACAACGAATTGACCGCTGCAGAGATCCATGTGCTACTGGAAGTGTTGCCAGAGACCACAGTGACCTCTTTGATTTTAGATGGCAATGCCATCGGCCCAGACGGGGCACAAGCTTTGGCTGCATGCTTACCGCGCACAAAGCTCACGCATCTCAGCCTGCGCTCGTGCAAAATCGAAGAGCGCGGGATGCTTGCTCTGGCTTCTGCGTTAGCTCACTCCCCGCAACTACAGTCTTTAAATCTCCACCGTAACAAAATTGGGATTCAAGGAATCGCTCAGCTAGCCGCGGCTCTTCCCTCGTCCAGCCTTACGGAGCTGAACCTCCACCGCTCCTATCTAAACGAGTTGGGACGCGAAGGGCTACAAGCGCTTTATAGCTTTTTGAAAGTCTTGCCGCATTCTAAAATCTCTATTTTGGACATAGGTTTAAACGGCTTGGGACATGAGGGCGCAGCGGTCTTGGCAGAGGCGCTGTCTGATCGAGAAAATGCCGGGTTTGCTGCACAGTTTAAAGTTTGCCGCCTCTACAACAGCGACCTAGGCCCCTATGGGGCTGTTGCTTTAGCCGATGCTTTTGCCAGTACCGGCCTAGAAGAGATTGAACTAGGGGCTAATCGATTGCAACAAAGAGGCGCCTTAGCCTTTGCGAAGCTCTTGGAGTCAACTCCTCTTTTAAAGCTGGGCATAGGCTGGAATGAAATTGGAGATGAAGGGGCTGAAGCTATATTTAAAGCGCTGTCGAAGTCTGCATTGACCCATTTAGACGTATCTGGTAACCACCTAGGGCCTCAGGGAGCTGCGGCTTTGCAAGGCATGCTACCGCACTCGCGCCTCGTTGAGCTAAATTTTGGTGCGAACGAAATCGGCGACCAAGGAGCGGAATCTCTTAGCAAAGCGCTACCCCATTGTGGGTTATCTTGCATAGACGTGCAGGAAAATGGAATCACTCCTCTCGGTGCAGAGAAAATCGCGAGCGTGCTGCGCCTATGCCCTCTACAGCGCCTTTATTTGCAAAAAAACAAAATAGGCGATGAAGGCTTGCAGTCGCTTGCACTTGCTCTACCCTCTTCTTCGGTTAAATTTCTAGATGTCCGGGAAAACGCCATTGGAGACGCAGGGGCTGTGACATTGTTAGGAGGCGCTACGCGCTCTTTACTAACAACTCTTTACCTAGACGGTAACCAAATTACCGCTGAAGCGGTGGAACAATTTGCTGCGTTCTTGGAAGATCCGCGCTCGCAACTAACATTGCTTCATTTAAACAAAAATGCCATTTCAGACGAGGGCGCTCTGAGTCTGTTATCTGTGCTACCTAGATCAAAACTTTCCTCACTTGAGCTGGAAGGCAACCCCATTGACGTAGTCCATCAAGCTACGGTCAAGGCACAGCTACAGGCCACTAAGCAAAAACATAGAAGATTGCTACAAGCGTGTGAAAGAGGTGATTTGGTTGAAGTCGAGCGGCTACTCGGGTTAAGGGTAGCGGTCGACGTTAGGAACGCGTCTGGTGACACGCCGCTGCACCTAGCGGCAGGTAACGCCGGTTTGGTCCGCCTACTGCTGAAATACAATCCCGTCATCCTCCGCAACAATAACAATAAAACGCCCATAGACCTGGCTGAGACGCTGCAAAACGTAGAAATCGTCAGTCTACTCCAGCAGATGGTCGTTGTGCCGACAGAATATTATTGTCCCATCACGGGCGCGCTGTTTAGTAACCCTATGGTCGCAGCAGACGGGCATAATTACGAAAAAGACGGATTTAACGAATATATAGCATCATTGTTTGCTGGGGATATTCCTAGAAGTCCGACCCACGGACGCGCATTGGCAAACACGGAACTTGTTCTCAACTATGAATTCAAGAACACAATTTCTAACTTTGTAGAGTTGCACCCAGAACTTTACCGAAACCTTCACCTACCCAAAGAGGCTCGACAAGAATTTATACAGGCCATGAATGATCAAAATAGAGATCTGGTAAAACACCTTTTATGGAGACACAGGCAGCTTCTTTTTTGCCCGATTGGCGCCGAACTGCCTATCAAACGCGCTTGCGGCAACAGCATTGAGCTGTTAGAAGCGATCATCGCTGCCTATCCGCCCTCTATGCGCCCCTGCGTCAGCCATCAGCTTTGCGCAGCAGCCGCAAACAGCTTGGGTCGCCCAGGGCTAGAGCTCTTGCTAGATCGCCTGCCTAAGGATAATCCCTTTAGCCTAAGAGCGGCTTGGTTTGAAGCGATCGAAACATCAGCGATTGGTTACGTCAGAGTACTTGCCGAAATGGGCGCAGATCCCAAAGCAAGGGATGCAGACGGGATCACCGCATTAGAAAAAGCGAGACAGAGAGCGCATCCAGCAGTGATGCGACTGCTAGATCCTACGTTTGTGCCTTAAGTTAGGAGAGTTACAATAGGCGCAGGGCTCGTTAGGGAGCATGATGAGAGGGTTTTATCATGCCGGCGTGAGCCGGCCCTGCCCTTTTTTTTGATCACATCATTTTTAAGTAGAGGCACTAACCTATGGAAGTCACACCGTTCATCAATCCCCAGCCTATTACCAAAAAAGGGATCCAAGAATT
>CAYUJS010000042.1:0-16520 GCA_964445105.1 uncultured bacterium
CACAGATATCAGGGTAAAAGCAGATATCCCCAATGATCAATCTGTAGCTGTTTTGCAGCTTTATGCTTTGAGTCGTTCTGGGAAACTGCCAGAATGGTTTAATGCAGACTATGAGAGATGCCGCCAGTTCCTTTGTTTTCTAGATTTTTTGAATGGCTTAATGTTTGGGATTGAAGCCTCTGGCTTAAACGCGGCTTTAGCTACTGGCCTCATGTTGCTCGACCTAATCGCCCAAGGGGTTATCGATTACCAGAAAGCTTTTTGTTACAAACCACCTGGTCAATACAAAAGTCAAGGCGGTTTTTATCCCTATGCCTGTTATACGGGAGAGGCTGGTAGATACCAGAACCGGGAAGATCTCATACAGGATACTACACGGCACGAGGGGCAGCCCAGTATGGTGAAATTTCGCTCAGAAAGGTCTCTTTCAACTGTCGCAGCCAGGGAAGCTATTTTAATTAAGCAATGGCTGCAGTCTAACAACATCCTAAATCCGAGTCTCAGTTTTGAGGAGCAAACGAAAGAGATAGAAAAGGCGATAGAGGGTTTGATACACCGTTACTATCCACCAGCTTCGGCTAGCGGCCTCTGCCCTGATAGCTCTGCAGAAAGACCAGGGGGCAGCAGCGAAGGGGGTAGTGAAGGATGATTGCCCAGATTAGCGGGTAGTTTCGTTTTCCTTGGTGGCTAGTGGGAGCTGCTTTAACGCTATGTGGACCATACCTTGACCTTGACAGCGGGTTCGCGGACGATGGCAGTCCTCTGCTAACCTCTCGCCTTGCCGACAAAAACGGCCGGAAGCTAGTAGGGTTACCTTCGCAGAGGCACGTTTGTCAATGGCGCTCCAGTCCAACTTGCAAGACACAAACCCCTCGCTCTAATCGGCTCCTGCTCGCTAGCCGCTAATTTCCGCGGCCTTGCGCGTTACCCATAAAGACACAGATGCCTTCATAGGTCATGTTTCGTTTACCCCTAGAGTCCGCTGTGAGTACTTTCACAAATTCACCAGTTTTCTCATCAAAAATCTCGGCAGGGATATAGGGCAGCGGGTGGTAGTTTTTATTGGCCGAATTTAGGTCGTGGTGCCATTTGTAGCCCTCTAAACCGGTGCTACGACCCGTTATCGGCATACCCACGGCCATCAGCTGAGCGAACATAGCCGTTTGAAAGCCATAGATGGCTCTGAACTCTGGCGAGCTATGAATGGAATGCAAAAACTCATTCATTGTTTTGTAGCCTGAGCCCCTGAAGGCGGCATCCATGCGACGCACGCCCTCCTCAAAATTCATGATAAACTCTCTTTTTTCTTGTGGCGTAGCGGGTAGCTCTGGATGTGTAGTTGAACGGAGCCCCGCCAGGCATTCCGTTAACGCTCGGGCGACGGCGGTCCGATCGCAGCTACTTTTACAGTTGGTCTGGGTGGTGATCCCCAGCTGTTCATCCATCAGAAAGTCCAAGGCGATTCGCTGCATCTGAGTGAGGCGGTCTTTATGCAGATTCAGTTGATCTGCTAAGACGATGTTGCCCAAAGTTATGGCCTCTCGCTCACTCTGGCTGAGTATTTCTTGATTACTTAGGAGCATTTCTTGAATTTTAGATAGCTCTTTCAGCTGCTGTTTAAGCAGGGCTTGGGCTGCTTTTATCTCTTGTCTAACCTGCCTCATGGCTGGCTTGGATTGGGTTTTTCTGGCAGGTTCTTCTAACTCTTGAATCGTTGAACTTAAGGTTTGAAAGCTTTCTTCCAAGCCTCTTACGGTTTCGTGCTGGCCTCGAATGCTTTCTAAGTCTGTAATTTCATCTGATAGGTCTTGTCGCATATCCTTCAGGCGATGGAGTCTATCTTGTGCGCTTTGGCTAAGCGCTTCCCAAGAGCCCAGCGCATCTGCGTCATCTTGAGGAAGCGCCTGTAATTCGAGCGCGCCGAGCCGTTTTTGGGTTTCCTGAATTTGTCCGATTATTTTTTTATAACCCGCGTCGTCAATATTTGCGCCCAGAGTCTCGCCCAGCCAAACCATCTGGCCGGCAGTTCCATCGAGGTTGTTTTGGCGCGCAAAAGTTGCCTCGCCGGGAAGCGCGGCCGCGGTATTTAGAGCGTGGTTTTTGTGAATGACGTAAGGCGCTGAGTCGGCTAGCCACAGCTCTGCGTCTCTGAAAACCGTTGGCAGGCGGGCGTTCATGTACGTAGCCATGCGGTGCTGTCCTTCAATAAGGTTGACTTCTCCCAGCCTTAGCGGGCCAATAACCCCATGTGTGTTTAGCTGGTGCATGCACAGACGTAAAGGGGGAAGGCTTTTTCCAGGATTTTCATCCTGCCATTTCTTCATCGCGTAAACTACGGCTTGCATGAATTCCTCAGCGCGTACTGGTGTGTCGATCACAGCCGTGGTGATGGTAATATGGCCCTCATTGCTGACGTGTACGTAGATATTATGTAAGTCGGCGTGGTTATAGGCGCCCGTGTTGCGTTCACTGGTGGCTGAAATATGGCCTTCGACGACGATCATACGTTTATCGTTTGGTGAGATTCTGAGGCCTGTCCATTCTTTACCATCGAGCGCTTGCAGCGCTGCTGCTGGCCTATCCTCTTCTAGCCGTCTGAGGACGCTAGTCACGTGCACCTGCGCGCCTACTGCTTTATCCATAATAGGCTTTTTTTCAAACGCCTCTTTCCAATCGTCCAGCGGCCGCTGCTGGGGCAGGCGGGCTGTTGATACGCCATCTGATAGGCCTCGGTAGTCGGCAATCTTAGGCGCGTTCTGTAACCTATCTATGTTGGTTGTGATGTGTTCGACTAATTTCTCTCTGTCTTCCCTGTCCAAATTTTTGGCCTCTGCTCGCGCCTGGGTGATTTTGTCGCCCTGCCCTAAAATGCGTAGCACAAGTCGATAAATTTTCCCTTGCAGCGTTCCGCTGAGCAATAAAGTTTTGCGAGGGTCGGAAACGCGCCCTGTTAGGGGCTTGCTCCCCTCCGCTGAGCCTATCTCGACGAGTTTAGGCATGCGCAGTCCCTCTCCGGGAGCGGAGGTGGTGAGCTGATGGGTACCTAGCCTAGATGCGGGCAGGCCCTCTCTATTGGCGGGGGCGAGCTCGGGTGCAGATTCTGGTCTGGATTCGGGTCTAAATTCCATAAAACCAACCTACTGTTAAATCATCTATATAATTAATATTATGTTTTTATTTAATTATTTAATAGTTTTATGAATAATTAGTATTTTTTCACATATAAATTTTGTTTATTTATAACTATTTGGGGAGGATTTTTTCTGCTTTGTGCCTTTCGCCGGTTGTGGTAGCATGTCTCGCCTTAGCACCTTTAACCGAGGAGAGAACAGATGAAACGATTTAAATGGATAACGGCAGCGACGATGGTGGTTGGCCTACTCGCTTGTTTTAATTTGTCCGCGCACGGAAGAATTGATGCAGGCCCTATTTACGTTCACCTTGATGTATTAGAATCTAATAAATCCATTGAGAAGGTGGATCTGGAGGGCTTTCGCGCTGACGGCTATTTTCAAGTGTATTCGGGGTTGATCTTTAAACCTGCCTTCACCGTTGCAACGGGGCACGGCAAGTATCAGGCGGGTACGCTGGCGCTAGGTTTTTATTTGCCCATGGGCCAGCTGGTCCCGGCATTGGAAGGGCTTAGTGTCATGCCTCAAGCGGGCTGGACTGCTAGTAGACTGAGCACAGAGCTAAATCTCGCCCCGCCGCGTACGCCTGGCAGTCTTTCTGACGTGAAGGAGATTTTCCGTTCCTCTAGCGAGTTTATCGGCTTAGAAGCCACGTACCAGCTGCTGCAGAATGTTTCCGTTTCGGGTTCCGTGCTTTATGGTTGGTCGAATACACGCACCACCTGGACCAAAGAACCTTTTGGTGAGTTAATCCCCAGAGAAGCGCAGAAAAGCAGTTCCAAAGGCTTTAGCTACTCTGCGATGGTTGACTACCAGCTCACGGATCTTTGGAGCATCAATCTAGCCGGCGTTTACAACCTGATGCTGAGCAAAGAGAAACACGGCATCCGCGCGTGTGGCTTTCGCCTAGGCTGTGGTTACTGCTGGTAATATTTCTGTCGTCAAGATACCCTCGAAAGAGGGTGTCTGTATGATCAGACAGCATGGCCCTACTGGTTACGGAGAATTCCTATGCTTCAATGGTTGTATAGTTGGTTAGATAGGATCTTCGCCGTCATAGGCGCCTTTTTACTTTCGCAATTTCCACATTTTTATAGCCAATATCTGCAGCGCGCCATGGGCCATTTGGAGGAGCTGAGTCATCAGCTAGAACTCATGCGCCAGGCCGCTTCACTTACTGGAAAGACGCTTGAGCTTTATATCAGAAAGTTTATTATCAGCGAGGATCTGGACATATCCCACCAGGGTCACCTCATGCAGCAGATGGTCGACAGGGCATCTGAATTGTCTAACGGCATTGCCTCTATGATGCACGCAAACGTCTTCACACGCCCTTTTGCCTTTTTAGGGCACGTGCAGAGCGATATTGCTACCTCTACCATTGCGAATTTTAAGTCGGGGCTTACCTTCGATTCAGAGGGACTTATCTATGCTCTGCTCGGTATTTTCCTCGGTTATGGTCTATTTCACCTAGCGACCAGCCTGCTGGCTGGTCTTTGGATGTTGCTTACTCGGTGCTTTTTAAGATAAAGCCAGGCTTATTTCAGCGGAAGCCACTTATCGTTAACGCTATAGCGTTTGTAGACATGCTTTTTCTTTTCTGCTTGGATGAGCGATTCATCGCTTGCGGAAGTGCCCGTTGCTTGGAGGGCTTTTTTTAGTTGGAGGCACTGATCATACAGAGTTTGAACGGCTTGCCAATCCTGTTCGGAAAGTTCTTTAGGTTTTGTAATGAGGCGAGTAAGTTCGGGTTTGGTGATTTTAAGCACCTCGCAGAGCTTTTTATTTTCCTTCCAGAGCCAGCCCACTAGGTGCTTTAGCGAAAGCTGTAGCTGCAAGCGGGAGCTTGCCAAGGCAGAAGGCTGAGCTTGTGGTCGTTCAGGCACCCTAGCTGCGTCAGCTTGGCGCAGAAGTTCTTCTTTCTTCATCTTTTCGAGTCCAGCGGCCAAAGCGCTTTCAACTTTTGTCCAATTAGTCTTAGACACTCCCCCTCCCCGCTTTCCGATATCATTATATCAAATTATAGTTATAATCCGAAATATTAGGCACAATCACTCCCAGGATATGTTATGGAAGACATTGAGGCAGATTTAATTGTAATTGGTTCTGGTCCAGCGGGGCAAAAAGCTGCTATCCAAGGCGCTAAATTAGGCGGAAGTGTTGTTGTCATCGAAAAAGAGCCCGCGCCCGGCGGTGCCTGCCTCTATTCGGGTACTATCCCCTCCAAGTCGCTACGCGAAGCAATCCTCGACCTCACCGGTTTCTACGAACACAGCTACTATGGTCAGGACATCGAGCTCAAGGAGGTCTCTATCAATGACTTAAACTACCGTTTACATCAGGTCATCGCCCAGGAACGCAATCAAATTAGCCGCCAATTCAAAAAAAACGGCATTCGCTTTATCCAAGGGGCGGCGCGGTTTGAAAATCCGCATACGGTCATTGTTGTCGACGATGAATATCGTTTAAAGTGTCAGGTGAGCGGTAAAAAAGTCTTGATCGCGACGGGCTCAAAGCCGCGCAATCCTATGCAGGTGCCTTTCGACAAAGAGGTAATCCTGGACTCGACCCGACTCCTGGCCATTGACCGCGTGCCAAAGACGATGATTGTCTTGGGGGGCGGTATTATTGGATCTGAGTACGCGAGTTTTTTTGCTGCCTTAGGCACGGAAGTCACCATTGTAGATAAAAAAGATACCTTACTGCCAATCCTGGATCTGGAGATTGGTCGCCATTTACAGACAGCTCTGACCGGAATCGGGTTGCGGTTTATTGGGCGCAAAGAGATCCAAGAAATCGCGCGCAGAGGCGATCGCGCCTTTGTGCGCTTCACAGACGAAACAACGTTGGAAGCAGAGGTTTTGCTCTATGCCTTAGGCAGAGCCGCCAACGTTGACTCTTTACATATTGAGAACGCGGGACTCTCTTTGAACATACGCGACCATATTCCAGTTAACGCCCTATTCCAAACTATCTCGCCACATATCTATGCGGTCGGAGATGTGATCGGAGGCGCTGCATTAGCTTCCACGAGCATGGAGCAGGGCCGTTTAGCCGCGCGGCACGCTTTTGGTGTGGAGACACAGCATTTTCCTAGCATTTACCCTATCGGAATTTATACTATTCCAGAGATATCTAGTTGTGGTTATACTGAAGCGCAGTTACGAGAGCTCGGCTTTCGTTACGAAGTGGGCAGGGCTTACTACTACGAGATCGCCCGCAGCCACATCGCAGGTAACAATACGGGGATGTTCAAGATCCTTTTCCATGCAGAGACGTTGGAAATTTTAGGGGTGCATGTGATTGGTCGAGGAGCTACCGAAGTGATTCACATCGGACAGGTGGCGATGACCCAGAGAGCTCATATCGACTATTTTATCGAGCAGATCTTCAACTATCCCACCTACGCAGAAGGGTATCGAGTGGCCGCTCTGAATGGATTTAACAAAATAAAGCACCGTCGTTGAAATGAGTGATCAAGGAAAGTATTCCGATCCAGAGCAATTTCTGGAACCAGATGACATTATTGTCCCCGAGCAAGAGCAAGAAGCCAAACAAAATCGCTTTGAGGAGCTCTCCGCGCTTGGTAAAATCTATTTACCTTGGAAAATTCGTCTTATTACAGCCTTGGCAGGCTTGACACTGCTTTTAGTCGGCGCCGCCACGCTGGTTACCTGGGCGATAGCTGTCCTGGCAGATGCCGTTTCTATGCATAAAGTCACCCTATTTATCCTGTGGCGTCGCTGCTTTTGGTGTTGTGCCAAACATGCGTTGGGGGTCGGTGTAGGGGTGCTCATCGCCGCTGTCAATCCGCCTTTAGGATTTGGCACCGTGGTCCTTTACCTTGCCTATCAAGAGGGTGAAGATCTGCAGAAAGGCAAATTCTTCCAATCTGTGAGAGAGTACCTGCGTCGATTTGAAAACCGAGGATCGCGCTAAAAACAGGAGCTATCAGCCTCATCTTTCTCCTCATCCGTTGCAAACTAAGTTTGCTGTCAGCCCTCGCTGGGCCGGTTTCTTTTTTTTAGGGGGACTGCTAGGCTAATAATTAATTTCCTAGGAAACGGGCGGGCTGATGTGATACTCTCTGCACGCAAGAAATAGAGGTGGTTTATCGTGCGCCAGAAAGTTATAGCTGGTAATTGGAAGATGTACAAAACAGAGCAGCAGGCAGCCGCCTACTTGGGCGAGCTGATGCCGCTGGTGAGCGAGACGCCCGATCTTGTCTATCTGGCTGTGCCGTTTACCGCACTTACCTCTTCTGTCAAGGCTGTTGAGGGCAGTTCGATTATCATCGGTGCGCAAAATATGAATGACGCTACCGAGGGCGCCTACACAGGCGAAATTGCTGGCCGGATGCTCGTCTCCGCCGGCGCTAAATTTGTGTTGTTAGGCCATTCCGAGCGACGAACCTTTTTTCACGAAGATAACGCTTTCATCAATAAAAAAGTTCTGCGAGCGCTTCAAGAAGGGATCCAGCCCATTCTTTGCGTGGGGGAGACTCTTGACCAGCGCGAGGCCAACCAAACCACTGAGGTTTTGGAAGGCCAGCTAAAGGCCTGTTTGGAAGGGGTCACTCCCGAGCAGCTCGCCAAGTTCATCATCGCTTATGAGCCCGTATGGGCTATCGGCACCGGCGAGACCGCCACTACCGAGCAAGCGGAAGAGGCTCATCGCTCCATCCGCGCAATGATCGGCCAACAATGGTCCTTAGAAGCGGCAGAGCAAGTCATGCTGATCTATGGCGGCTCGGTAAAGCCAAATAACGCGCCGCAATTCATGGAAAAGCCAGATATCGATGGGCTTTTAGTTGGCGCTGCCGCGCTAAAAGCTGATTCGTTTAGTCAAATCATCAACTATCGCTCTTTTATCAAGGGACATGAAGAATGACATTCCTTTACTACTTTTACATCACGCTATTTGTTTTTGTATGCTTTATGCTATGCGGTACTATCCTAGTGCAAGAGAGTAAAAGCACAGGCTTAGGCGCTTCCTTCGGCGGCGATTCCGGAGATTCCATTTTCGGCACTGCCACAGCAGATATCCTAAAGCGCTTCACCGGCTATCTAGTGCTGATTTTCTTGGTCTCTTGTGTGATTATCAGCCTATGGACGCAAGCTATGGAGCGTCATCGCGCAGCGCCGCTCACTATCGAGCAGGTTCGGGCTTAGGTTTTTTTAGATCTAGCCTTGAGGAGGCGTAACTCTCGATCCAAAAGGCGTCGTTCTTTGGCGCTCACACGGTCGATTGTTAGTACACCGTTAAGATGATCGTTCTCGTGCATGGCGATTCTGGCGGCCCATCCTTCGAGGCGCTCTTCCACCTCTTGGCCGTGTTCATCGGTGGCTGTAATCGTGATGGAACAGGGGCGGTCTATCTCTAAGTAGAGGCCTGGCAGAGAAAAGCACGCTTCCCCATGAGTCCACATCTCGGGACTCGGAGCAGATAGCTTTGGATTTATCCAGGCGCGCAGCGCGGTATCTGCAGTGCGTTTGCCTTCAGCATCAAGAATGGGGAATCGGCACACAAACACTCGCAGGGCGTACCCCAGCTGCGGGGCCGCCATGCCCCAGCCATCCCCAGTAGATTCAAACAAATCGGCGATCAGCTGCTGGATCTCGGGAGTAATCTCCTTGATCGGTTCACAATGTTTGCGCAAAACAGGGTCGCCATATAGGCGCACGGGAAGTTTCATCTTACAAAATCCTATTGGTTAGAGCTACGAAGGCTAACATTGGCAACGCTGTTTTGTCAACGCCGTTTCAGGATGAACAGCGGCTCGCGCTAAAAAAGAGATCGCCTGGTGCCGGGACAGCCATCGGCCTTATTTTGCTCGTTATGAGCGGCAAACTAAGTTTGCTGTCAGAGCTGTCTAAGTCGGCTTTTTTAGCGGAAACTGCCACATCTGCGCCTCAATCTCCTTCCCACGGTCCGTTAGAAAAGTAAATGCACAGTCGAGCGATGAGCCCGTCTTGTTGTGTACGGATTGGTTTTCTTCATCAAAAAACTCTTGGAAGCGGTGACAGTTTTTACTATTTGGCTGTCGAGCTGAAAAATCATTTGTTGGTGTGCCGTCTTCGTCTCGTAGATTGCGACGATGATCTGGTTTGTATCGGCAACTGTTGTCTTGTGATCGGCGAGCGCACTTTGTGCGTGGTGGCTCTTTGTTACTGTTCACAAATTTATTATTGATATTTTTTAATTCTGCTTGTTAGGAGCCTAAATGCTTTTTGAATGAGCCAATCTGCTTCGATATTTTCATTTATTTATCCAAATAATTACTGCACTTATATTTAAAGGAGATAGATTTTGTATCTCGTACAGTTGTTTTTTTAAGGATTTAATATTGTATTTGGTGCCTGCTCGCTTTTGTTCAAGTTCGGTTTTTTTTCTGGCAAGATTCGATTCAGTCTTCGCTTTGTTGTAGGAGACTACCAAGGTTACCTCTTTTTTTACTGATATTGTGGGACAGGCCGACTACTTTAGCGATTGTCCCAGTAACTTTGTTGCTACTGATTCTCATATATGGCCGGCCGTCGCGTTGACGCTAGCAAGGGACCCCTAGGGTCCCCCAGTCACTGCGTCTTTATTGATCCCATCCATACAGCGGCTTTTTAGTTATAGTCGATCTTGTTTAATTAAATTTTTGTACATATTTAATTTAAAATAATATTTTTATCTTTATTTGATTAATTGTTAAAAATAAAATATATTTTCTTTTTTTGATAGTAATTGCTGTTTAAAAAGGCTGGTTAGCTGCGGACTCGCCGCTTATTTTTTGGGGAAATTGCCCTCTTCTCGAAAAATCTTGCTCTCGACTAGAGTACGGTTTTATGACAATTAGTCAGGGCAGGGGAGCTTGGCGGCGCGTATCGGGTTTGAAAATTTTCCGGAAGCAGAACGCTACTACGAGCTGTATCTGGCTGATCCTGTTAGGGTAGATCCCTCTTGGCGCGCCTTGTTTTCTCAGTGGGACAGGCTGCCTCTAGAGGAGGCTCCTGCTGCAATGCACGTGGAGTCTCGTGGAGATTGGCGCATTTACGAGCTGATTCGCGCCTACCGTTCTTATGGGCATCTTTTAGCCAATTGCAATCCCATCGCTACCCAAGAGGCGCAGATTCCGCGCGGACTGCGCTTGGAGACATTTGGCTTCACGCAGCTAGATTGGCATGAGGCGTTTCCTACTTATGGACTGCTCGCACAACCCCTCGCGCCGTTAAAAGAGCTGGTGGCGGTTCTGCAGTCGATCTACTGCGGAAAAATTGGCTTAGAGTACATGGAGCTGCACTCGCCGGACATGGAGCGATGGCTGCAAAGCCAGGTCGAGCCCACCCGTTTTCAGCTAGAGCTCAGCGCCGAAGAGCGGCATCAGCTTCTGCATCTGCTGAACAAAGCTGAGCTTTTTGAATCCTTTCTGCACACCAAGTATGTCGGGCAGAAGCGTTTCTCTTTAGAGGGCGGGGAGACCTTAATTCCTATTTTACAAACCATTATCGAACAGAGCGCCGACAACGGCGCGGAGTCTATTGTAATCGGGATGGCACATCGGGGGCGCCTTAATGTGCTGTGCAACATCTTGAATAAGTCTTACGGGGAGCTATTCTCTGAGTTTGACGAGGATTATCTCCCCGATTTTTGTGAAGGCAGCGGCGATGTAAAGTACCACAAGGGTTTTCAGGCAACGGTGTACACAGCCCGAAACCAAAAAGTCCGCATCGACCTTATGCCCAATCCCAGCCACTTGGAATCTGTTGATCCCGTCGTCCAAGGGCAGGTAAGGGCCCGACAAGTGCTTCTAGAAGAGAGCGGCATTCCAGGCGCAAGAGATAAAGTAGTCCCTTTGCTCATTCACGGGGATGCCTCTATTTCTGGCCAAGGAGTGGTGTATGAAACTTTACAGCTTTGGCGTTTACCAGGCTATGCTAACGGTGGCACAATTCACTTGGTGATCAATAACCAAATTGGTTTTACAACCTTGCCGACAGATTCTCGCTCCACAGAGTATTGTACCGACATTGCCCGCGCATTCGATGCCCCCGTATTCCATGTGAACGCTGAAGATCCTGAAGGATGCGTTTACGCTACAAAATTAGCCGTTCAGCTACGGCAAAAGTTTCACTGCGATGTATTTATCGAGCTCAATTGTTACCGCAAATATGGCCATAACGAGTGCGATGAGCCAGCCTTTACACAGCCGTTTGAATACCAACTTATTCGGCAAAAAACGTCCATACGTGGGCTCTATCTCGCGCAGCTGATCTCTCATGGGGTACTGGAGCGGCAGCTGGTAGAGAAGATGGAAGAGGAATTTCGCCATGCGTTACAAGCTTCACAAGATCAGATCAACGAGGCGAAAGGGAAAAAAGCTAAGCGTGCAGGCTGCACGCGTTTGCGCTTGTTTGAAGACCAGACTGAACTACTTAAAGTGGTGGAAACGGGCGTAGCAGCGAAAATTTTGCGCGCGGTGGCCCAGCGTTTTTGCGCCGTGCCCGAGGGTTTCACCCTTCACGCCAAACTCATCAAGCTGCTCGAAGAGCGACTTGCGATGGTGGTTGAGAACGTTGCGGTGCGCAAACCGATTGACTGGGGAATGGCTGAGCAGCTGGCCATAGCGACGCTCTTGTGGGAGGGCGTACATGTGCGCTTGAGCGGTCAGGACAGCCGTAGAGGGACTTTTAGTCACCGGCACGCCATGTGGATGGACCAAAAAGAAGCGCGCAAATATTTCCCTTTGAGCTGTCTTAAGCAAGGTCAAGGGCGATTCGATGTTTTTAACACCCCCCTTTCTGAGTACGCTGCCTTGGGCTTTGAGTACGGTTACAGCATGGCCAATACCAACGCGCTGGTGATATGGGAGGCGCAATTTGGCGATTTTAGCAACGGCGCCCAGATCACCATCGACCAATACCTTAGCAGCGGTGAGCAAAAGTGGGGGCTGCAAGTGCCGTTGACCCTGTTATTGCCGCACGGGTACGAGGGACAAGGGCCCGACCATTCATCCGCCCGTATCGAACGTTTTCTGCAGCTTTGCGGAGATGAGAATATGTTTGTTTGCAATCCGAGCACCCCTGCGCAAATGTTTCATTTGCTGCGCCGACAGGTGCATTCGGGTTGGAAAAAGCCTTTGGTGGTATTTACCCCCAAAAGCCTCTTACGCTACCCAGCATGCGTCAGTACGTTGGAGGAGTTAGAGCAAGGCCACTTCAATGAAGTTCTGGACGATCCCGGTGCCTTCAAAACGCCAAAAAAAATGGCGCTTTGTTCTGGACGTGTCTACTACGATCTTATCGCCGAACGCACAAAACGCAATGCAGAGGAGCTGGTGGTGATCCGTCTTGAGCAGCTCTACCCCATGCCTTTATGCCGGCTAGCAGAGCTGGTCGACTGCTACAAGACAGTGAAAGAGTATATTTGGGTACAGGAGGAGCCGAGCAATATGGGCGGCTGGAAAGAGGTGCGCCACCACATCGACGGCCTCTTGCCCAATGGAAAAACGCTGAAGTACTTAGGGCGCCCGTGCAGCGCTTCCCCCTCCGCGGGCTCTTATGCCCTACACAACCGGCAGTACCAAACCATGATCGAAGCAATTTTTTAACGAGCGATCTGCGACAATTTGAGGATATATGCGACACGAACTCAAAGTACCGCGCATGGGCGAATCTATCTCTGAAGTGGCTATAGGAGAGATTTTCAAGGGGACAGGCTCGCAAATAAAGCGCGATGAAGAAATCCTAGAGCTCGAAACAAACAAAGTGAATCAGCTGATCTGTGCGCCTGTCGCAGGCATGCTCACTATTACGGTCGAGCGCGAGCAGCTGGTGCGCGTTGGCGATGCCATCGGGTTTATAGAAACCGATGGCCAAGCAGACTCTGTAGCGGTTGATCTATCCTTTAAAGAGCAGCCGGCGCCCACCTCTATTCAACCAAAAATGAATTCGGTAAGGAACACCAAGGAAGATTTTCTAACTGAATTAGCTGCTGCACCCAAAGAGGCGCCAAAGCAAGAAGCTGCCAAGAGTGGTTATACGACAAGCGTTAACGAGCGCGGTGAAGTGCGTCGTAAAATGACAAAGATCCGCAAAGTGATCACGCAAAGGCTTGTAGAGGCCCAGCATACTGCCGCCATGCTCACAACTTTTAATGAGGTCGACATGACCGCAATCATGGCGCTGCGCGTCAACTACCAGGAGTCGTTCCAAAAACAGCACGGTGTAAAGCTGGGCTTTATGTCTTTTTTTGTGAAAGCGTGCGTTTCGGCTTTGCAACTCTACCCAGCAGTGAACTCCTTCATCGATGGCGACGAAATCGTGACCAGACATTTTTACGACATCGGCGTGGCTGTCGGCACAGAGAGGGGTGTTATTGTGCCTGTTGTACGCGATGCAGACCGCCTTTCTTTTGCCCAGGTGGAAAAATCGATTGCTGGGCAAGCAGAAAAAGCCAAAGTGGGTAAGCTTTCTCTAGATGATCTAGAAGGCGGTTGTTTTACTGTCACCAACGGGGGCATCTACGGTTCTTTGCTTTCCACTCCTATTCTAAACCCGCCTCAAAGCGGAATCCTAGGCATGCATAAAATTGAAAAACGCCCGGTGGTCATTGACGACCAAATTTTGATCCGCCCTATGATGTATTTAGCGCTGAGCTACGACCACCGTATGATCGATGGCAAAGAGGCTGTGACCTTTTTAGTGCATGTGAAAAATTGCCTCGAAGAACCTTTGCGCCTACTGTTGCAAATTTAAGGATTCCTGATGGCGGGCTATGATTTAGCAGTAATTGGAGCTGGCCCTGGCGGCTATGTCGCGGCGATACGCGCGGCTCAGCTTGGACTGAAGACCGTTTGTATTGACGCAAGAGAAACGCTAGGAGGCACCTGCCTAAACGTGGGCTGTATTCCCAGCAAGGTGTTACTGCAATCTACCATGCATTATGAATTTCTGCAGAAACATGCCCGGAATCATGGCATAGAGGGCGACAATGTATCGATAGATTTTGACCGGTTGATGGCCCGCAAAGACGAGGTAGTTAAATCGCTTGTTACTGGCGTTACGAGTCTATTTGAGCGCCACGGCGTCGTCTGGGTGCGCGGCACGGCTAAATTTAAGTCACCTCATGAGCTCTTGGTGGATAGTGAAACCATCCAGGCGCAAAATATCCTCATCGCCACAGGCTCTGAGCCCGTTGCCTTGCCTTTTTTACCGTTTGATGAAAAGTACATTGTCTCCTCGACGGGCATCTTGTCCTTAATTAAAATCCCCAAACGCCTACTGGTGATTGGTGCCGGCGTGATCGGCGTTGAGCTGGCCTCTGTTTATCGCCGTTTAGGTACTGAAGTCACCGTACTGGAGATGTCCGAGCAGATTTGCCCTACGATGGACCTGGCTATCTCTAAGACGTTGCAAAAAAGCCTCAAAAAGCAGGGCATCGCATTCCACCTCGGTCTGAAAGTCGATGAAGAAACGGTGAAATCATTCGAACCCAACGTGGTGCTAGTCGCGGTAGGGCGTCGCCCTTTCACAAACAGCCTAGGATTAGAAGCTGTGGGCATCCAAACGGATAAGCGAGGCTTCATTCCAGTCGACAGTGACTTCAGAACCTCACAACCGCATATTTACGCCGTAGGCGATGTCATCGAAGGCGTAATGCTCGCTCACAAAGCTTCTGAAGAAGGAGTCGCTGCCGTGGAGACAATAGCCGGAAAACAAGCACACATCAAATATATGACTATCCCTAATGTCATCTACACTTACCCGGAGGTGGCTTCTGTAGGGCTAACAGAAAAAGAAGCACGAGAAGCCGGTCTAGACGTAATGACAGGCTCCTACATGTTTCTTGGTAACTCCCGTGCCCGCTGCAGCGGCGAAGAAGAAGGCCTAGTTAAAATTGTTGGTGATAAACACTCGGGCCGCCTCGTGGGCATGCACATTATCTCGTTAATAGCCTCAGAAATGATTGCGGAAGGTGTGATAGCCATGCAAGCGCGCTGGACGGTAGAGCAACTCGCCAACGCACCCCACGCGCACCCCACCTTTAATGAGGCGATCAAAGAAGCTGCCTTAGACTGTTTAGGGCGTGCAATCCATCTTTAGCCTGAACGACCTCACAATTAATCTAGCCAGCGTGAAAGATTGGGATTAATTAGCCAAGAGCATTGCTCTGGGTATCGCGCATCGCAGGTGAAAATATAAAATTAAAAATAGATGATGAAGTGTAGAATGTTTTCGTTCTGAACTTAATATTAGCAATATGCTGCAGCTTTTTTATTTCTCTCATTTTGCGCTTCGGCTAAACTCGCACACAATCCATCAAGGACCTTTCAAACATGTACGTTACTACGCTCGACGCCAGGCACGCGGATCGCCTCCTGCGAGATCTTAAATCACAAGGCTTCGAGATTTCCAACCCGGCTTACACGCAATTTTCAGGCAAAAAACAGGGCATCAGCTGCACGCTTTATACCTCTGGCAAGCTACTTGTCCAAGGCAAAAAAACGCAAGAATTTGTCGAATTTTACCTAGAGCCAGAACTGCTTCAAACTTTTTATTCGACACAGCAAACGCAGCTCCCTAAAGAAGCGATCGACCCCACGCCACGTATAGGCATTGATGAGTCGGGTAAAGGAGATTTTTTCGGCCCGCTCTGCATAGCGGGTATTTATGCGCAGGGTGACGAAGTTGCAGAACTTCTCAAAATTGGTGTTAAAGACTCCAAAGTTTTGACTGACGATGCGGTTATTAAACTAGCTAAAAAAATCCGGGAAAAATTTGCTCACCATGTCGTTAAAATCAATCCAGTGCGCTACAACGAACTGTATGAGCAGTTCCATAACCTGAACAAGATGCTCGCTTGGGGCCACGCCACTACTATCGAACAGCTAGTGATACAGACGCAGTGCACCCATGTGATCATCGACCAGTTCGCTGCTGAGCATGTAGTAGAAACAGCCTTACGCAGAAAACAGCTAGCAGTCAAGCTGCATCAGCAGCACCGTGCGGAAGCCGATCCCGTTGTCGCTGCGGCCTCTATTCTGGCGCGCGATGCTTTTCTCGGTGGCCTTGAGCTGCTTGGTCAGCAGGCCGGTATGGCAATCCCAAAAGGTGCCTCGGAGCTAGTCGTCAAAGCCGCTAAAAAGCTAGTTCAGTTACACGGCTGCGAGGCCCTTGGCAAGTATGCTAAGCTACATTTTAAAACCACGCTCAAGGTACTCGGAGGGGTTAGGCAGGACTAGGATGTGTACTCCTGGAAATCAATGTACCCGTTTCCAGTACTCAGCTTCCTTGCGCGCGTCTTCCTCAGTCCAAATAACCGATTCGACTTCTTCCATCCTTACTGCCAACTTGTCGAGGCTCTCTTCGTAAACATAGCGTTGCAGGAGGTCGTCAAAGCCGC
>CAYUJS010000043.1:0-16358 GCA_964445105.1 uncultured bacterium
CTGGTCATAATTCGCCCTCATTCGTGAAAGGAGCTTATTATAGAGACCGGGATTTATTGGCGCAATGGTTTTTTGTTCCCTTATATTTAGGAGTCAGAAGGAAGTGGTAACTTAAGGCTGCTACTTGTGGCAAGCGCCCTAGCTAACCACAATCAGATCGATTTCCGTAGGCAGTTCCCTATGAACCTCGTTGGCGATACTGCCGCGAATCAACTGCACGAAACGGTTGACACGGCTCATGCCTAGGATCACGCAGGAAGCTTGTAGCTCTTTCGCGTGCGTGACGATGTTTAACGCTGGGTTGTCGCTGGTGTCGTAGAGGAAGGTGAAGCGCGGTTCCTTAAGGAATTCTAAGGCGTAGTCGAAGATCGCGCAGGCTTCTTCATCCTCAACCCAATGCTGGAGAAGGCCGCGCTGGGCGACGATGCGGCGCTCGCGAATGAATAGGATATACAGGTGCTGCTGGCTGTTTTTTGCTTCCCTGAGCGCAAATTCTAGGCACTTTCCTAGGCAGCTAACAGCGCAAAGAAGCGGTCCGGTGTGGATATGCCCTTCTTCGGCGTTGAGAGCCAGCGGCGCGGCAGCCAGACGTTCAACAGAAGCCACTTCTTTGGACCGGCCTGCAATAGTTTTAGCGCGAAAGGACCTGACCGCGCTATCCGAGATAGAGATAAAGCCTTCCGAGAGCTGAAGCCCATTTTTTTTATCTTTTTGCTCCAACACCAGGGCACGCATCAACAGACCCAGAGCCATAATGGAGACCACAAACATGCGGGCATGATCTTTCTCGATCACCAATGTGATCTCTATCGCTGCCATGATGAGGAACGTCACGAACATGAAGAGGCGCTCTTTGGCTTTGAGGCTCAAGGAGAAATCAGTGGAAGTCGAGCCTAAGTTGGTAGCGATGGCCCCCACAAACCCCACAGCGTAAAGAGCAGCTAAGGCCTCCATGTCGTGCACAATAAAGAGCACAGCCATAGGCGCAACAGTTGCAAACATCAGGGGGATGTAAGGCACCCCAAACCGGTTCATTTTTTGAAAGTTAAGGGGCAGCTGACCATCGTCAGACATCACAAAAAGCAGCGAATTTAGAGCGACAATCGCTGTATTCACCGCGGACAGGAGGAGAAGGGCAAAAGCGACGCTTATAACCACACCAAACATCTTTCCTAATGCCGGCCCGACTAAATTCCCAGCAAAGGTCTCGCCCATGTAACGCAGCATCGAATCGCGGACGTCTGAGTAGCCCGGGGCCGAAATTTGCTCTCCCTGCATGTGCAAGCCAGGAAGCGCATTGACAGCGAAGCTGAACAGGGCGGTAAACAACGCTACCTCTATCATGACGATCACGAGGGCAGGCGTGGAGGTACGGACAACCGAGGGGTTTGCTTGAGAGCTCCCCTCGTCCAAGCACATGACGCCGGTCGTGTTGGCGATAGCTTCGATGCCCGAAAGGGCTACGATAACCCCCACAAAGTTGATCCAATTGGTTTTCAGTCCCTCCTGCAGAGGCTGCACCGATTGAGCGGCTTCAGCAACATGAAAGAGGG
Organism: uncultured bacterium; assembly: GCA_964445105.1. Taxonomy (GTDB): domain Bacteria; phylum Chlamydiota; class Chlamydiia; order Chlamydiales; family JAJFMA01; genus CAWBNS01. The sequence continues at coordinate 1,554 of CAYUJS010000043.1, forward strand.
AAAGCCCGCCTAAGACAAAGACGATACCAGCACAAGAAACTGCGATGATCAGCGCCAGGTTCCCCGTATGGCGAGGGCCGAAGTAGTTCAACATCCCGACAACACCAATAGTGAGCAAAGCCCAGGTTTCCGGATGATCCACTCCTAGATAACAGAAGGCAGAAAGCGCACTCAGCGCAGCGGTCACAACGTAGTCCGCAATGAGAAAGAAGCCACCCACCAGCGCCAGCACTTCAGAGCGATGCCTTACGCTCGCGTAGACGCCTCCTCCGTTAGGATAGTACTTACAAATGAGGATGTAGTTTAAGCCAACAAGCAGGATGAGAAGGCTTGCGCATAAAATGAGCCAAAACGAGCTATGGCCAGCGACGGCAAAGGCTAGCCCAATTACGTAAGCCTTGCTTGTGCCCCAGTCGCCATAAAGGATAGCTGCTGCTTGCCAACTATTCACGTTGCGGGGTCGTTCGGCGTGTAAGATTGATGCATGGTACATGGAGCCCAACATAAACATTTTCTCTAAAATTTCAATTTTTTTTAGCAGTGCGGCGAATATTTACTGCCGCATATTTGCTAGCCATTCCAATGTAAATATGTTATAATAGGTCTTTTGAAGGGCAAGGTTGGCTCTTATTAAATAACGGATGTTTTCACAAAACAGACCTGAAGAAAAATGGGGTTATTGGCATGTCTAACACAACTATCACGGGCGTAGAAAATTACCGGGCTAATTTAACTAGATCGGAGCCCGCTGGCCCCGCGCTAGCCAAGGGGTACAAGCCTTGGGATAGCCTCTCCATGTCTGTCGGAGCTGCTTTTCACTCAAACGGCGAAGGGCAACTCATTTCGCTCGGTACGGTGGGTAACGTACAAGCCTTTGTAACTGTACCCAAAACGATCTTCGAGTACTACCCCCCTTGGATGAAACAACACAACCAAGAGATGGACCTCAAGCGGTGGGAAGAGCTTGCTCAGATTCATAAAGTAGAATTGGAAGAGACTGGCGGCCAAGAGACAAAAATATTCTTTGAGCTCGTCAAGATCGTTGCGGCCATGACCGCAGGAGGCGCAGCGGCTTTGACGCTTGTTAATGATCGTTATCGCATCATCTTGCAAGATGGAGTAATCACCGCTGAGATAGTTGAAAACCGGGGGGTGAGTAGATCTTCGGAAAGCACCCCAGGCTTAAAGCCCGAAAACGAGCAGAAAGAGCGGATCAAACAAAAAATCGCCGAAAAGATAGTGCAAGGCCTGTTCTTGCCGGCAACCATCGTGCGCTTTGCGGCTGGCGGTCTGTTGCGGATTGTAGATGCCGTCGGCAACGGTTTAGAGTTGGTCTGGCAGAGCGCTCAACCTGTACTGGCTCCTTTAGGCAGTGCCATAGCGATGGTATTTCAAGGAGCCAGACGCGTGTTGCAGCCGCTGATAAATTTTCTACAAACACACACAAAACCTATGCGTGCGCGGGAAGATGCGGCCCTTGCCGTGCGCTGGGTGCTCAAGAGTGCCGATCTTTTGGCAGGAGCGCTAGGGCCTAAATGGGTCGGCAGAACAATCGCTAAGTTGGCCGTAGGCCCGGCCGGAGCTTGCGCGGAATTTGTGCAACGCGTCTGCAAACCCCCGCTTACCTGGCTAGCGGACAAAGCCACGCAACTCATCGACGCGCTGGTTGGCTTGATCGCCCGGTTTACTCAAAAAACGTAATCTTTTGAGCATAGGTTAAAACGGAGCATAGCTGGGCGAGCCGGACCAGATCCCGTCCACCAAGCCACAGCTCGGTGGTAATGCCTCAGAGCATAAGCCCTGAGAAGATTGTATGCTCGCTGAAGCCTCCACCAGATGAGCGCTCGACCCTTTCTTCATCAAGACCGATCTAGCAAGCTTTAGTTCTACGTCCCCGCCCAATTCTTGGCGGCCCTTGGTGGAGAATTTTTGGAAAATCGGCCTGCGCAAAATACTGGCTTTATTGTCGCTGGCCCGCCAGACTGGTTGTGTCAGGCCACCAACGCGGTTTAGGCATTACAGCACAAAAAACCTAACAAGAGAGCCGTATTATGCATCCTTTCCCTAGCTCCACCTTGCGTCCAATTGATATGGACGATTTATTAGCAAGGCTCCACGAACGCGTCGAGCCCGTTCTCAGTAAAGTGTCAGCAAAAATCGATGGTTATAGCAGCACAGAGCTGCAGAGGATCGCGGCGGCCTCCGCGGACCTCTACGAAAAGATTGCGCCCAATTTGAAGAAAGAAGGCTGTACAGAAGAGCAAATCATCGAAAGCACAACATGGTGTTTGGCTCGCAAGGAAGTGATTGAGCCCACAAAAAAAGAGATCGCAAAGATCTTTGAAGCTCTTCCCCTTGAAGATCCTCAAGTTAAGAATTTACTAGAGAAGCGCTTGCCAATTACACCAAACTACTACACGCGTATAATGGAGGGTGAATTCATGGTGAAGCATAGGTACGCACCGCTCCAAGAGCAAATGATCGAGCGCTTGGAGCCCTATGTCAAAGAGGCCCTCGCTCCCCCCGCTGCGAGGAACATTGCGAACGGCTTTAGCATCACCCATTTATTGAGAGCCTGGTGCTTTGGCGTAGTTTAGAGGGACATTGGAAAACCCCTACTGTCGCTCACGTAGCGTCTTCATCAAGGCTTTGCGTCATTCAAATCAGCCGAAAAAAGCAAAAAGACAAATAATTTTAAAAAACCTATTTTTGCATGTTATCAAATATTAGAAATACTTGACAAAAACGAATATAAAAATACCAACGCTTAAGCTTGGAGAGCAAAAACCTAAAAATGGCAGCTGGTTTAGTTTGCGACGAATTCGCCTTGAGCAGAATGAGGCTGATGCCACTCGGAAGCCAGGCGGCTTCTTTTTCTTAGTGGGAGCCGCTGACTTTTCAGTTAATATTTGCCGAGCCTATCGAACGCCAGTTCAACGTCATCGCTCTCCATAAAACCGATCATATTTTCATAGGTCAGTCTGAACATCGTTTTTCTTTCTTGCGCCTGCCTGTCACTGGGTTGGTCATCGTAAAGATAGATCCCGGAAAAGTAGCACGAGCCATTTTCTTCGATCACACTATTTAGAGCTGCAAACGCGCCAGGTTGCACCTCGCCGTTCGGCAGGACAACAGATTCTTCTATAAAAATGACAGCGTCAGACGCGGCATCAACCAGCACATGTTCCTGCACGATTGGCCCTTCGGCAATCACGATTCGCCTCGCAAACCCTAAATTTCTGGGCCCGATAAACTCACAATTTTTGATAACTGGGACAAACCTGTGGGCCTCTTGAGCTTTAATGTGCATTACCTTAGCGAACGTTTTAGCATGTTCGGCGCTTAGAAGCGGATACTTGAAACGAAATTGGTGGCAACAATCTTGAACCCCATGAAGAAAGGACGCCATGGTTGCAAATGTCTCTACAACCCGATCACTTTTTGCCCTCATTTCGCCAAACGGATTGGAGGCGTACGCGCGCTGCGGCGCTATATAGACAAAGGGCGAGCTCTCAGCATCACCCAAAGCAGCTTGACCGGCTGCAAATGCATTAACCTGAAGGCAGAAGCCATCTAAATTCATAATAAACCCATGTAAGACACCATAAACGACTGTCGTAGCATATCCGAATCGATTGAGTCAATGTCAATATTATAGGGTTAATGCAGTAGTTGCACCAACAAGGCCCCGCGCTCAAGCAAACGGCTGCAACCATTGCTTGCCCGTGCTCCCCACCATTGGCGTTTTACCCCTGCTTGGCTCGCAAGGCTGACGGTGGACCAGACTCTAAAGCTCCGTGGATAGGATGTCTGATGAACTGAATTTTGCGAGCGGATCGAGCGGAGTTAGTCCAGACTCCAGCTGGCGCCAAACTGAACTTGTCTTAAAAGTCTCGATTTATTGGAACCGAATATGCTAGGCTGGGGCAGTGAATTCGTAGTTGTCAATAGCTGAGGCCTACAATGTTTTCTGTTGGCGGGTGTGCTTACTGCTTAGCGTGCTTTTCTTTGTCGCTTTGTAGGCAAAAACCGGCGATGCGCCTGCGCTTTTTTGCTCCGCCATTTTTTTTCAACAACCGTCTATGGATATTGGTACAGGGCTTTTCAGGCTCTAGTTTGAAGTCGATTTCCGACCCATTTACGGGCAGAGCTGTCAGTTATTTTTATCGAAACCGGAAGAGGTAGGCGAAAAAAGAGATGAAAAATTTACCGATCGGAATTCCATCTATCGAAAATATTATCAACCAAAATTATGTCTACGTCGACAAGACAGATATAATTTATAAATTAATCACTAAAGGAAAGTACTATTTCCTATCGCGCCCGCGAAGATTCGGAAAATCACTTCTTTTAACCACGCTCGAGGCGATTTTTAAAGGCAATAAAGAACTATTTAAAAACTGTCATATATACAATACAGACTACGCTTGGAGCAAGCACCCTGTCATTTACTTTGATTTTGCAAGAATCTCTGTGGCAAACCCCGAAGAGCTGGCAGCCGGATTACAGAAGGTTCTAAAAGAAACCGCTTTGTCATACAACAGGACCATCGAATGCCCAAATTTAAGGGAAGGATTGGTTAATTTGGTAATGGAACTTTCCGAACTAGGTCGGGTTGTTGTCCTGATCGACGAGTACGACAGCCCCCTAATCGACCATCTTGAGCAGCTCGATATAGCCCAAGGCAACCAGGCTGTGTTAAAAAATTTTTATGGAACGCTCAAGGGACTCGATAAGCAGCTGCAATTTGTGTTTGCCACGGGAGTCACTAAATTTTCTAAAGTTTCGCTCTTTTCTGGATTTAACAACTTAAAGGACATCACGCTCCATCCGGACTATGCCACCCTACTGGGCTATACAGCCTCCGATCTTCAGAATTTTCTGGGCGGTCAAGTAAGACAGGTAGCCGAGAAACGTCGCTCTATGGGCGCGGACGGCGCAACCGAGCAAGCTATTTTCGCGGAAATGAAGGAGTGGTACAACGGTTACCGGTTCGCTTGGGGCGCAGAGCCCGTCTACAACCCCCACTCTACTCTGAACTTTTTAGACACTGGAATGATAGAAAATTACTGGTGTGAAACGGGCACGACCACGCTCCTCGTCCAGCAAGTTCGCAAGCAGCCCAGTTCTGTTATGAAATTCGGGAGATTGGTCGCGCAACGGAGCAATCTTCTGGATATCAATGACCTGACACAGCTCGATCTAGTACCTCTTATGTGGCAGAGCGGATATCTCACGATTCAAGGATACGAGCAAGCCAGCCGGGATTATAGGTTAGATTTCCCCAACCGAGAAGTTCGTGAAGCTTTCTTTGAGGTCCTTGTACAGAAATTTGCTAAGCTTGAAGTCCAGACAGTTAATGAAGTCGCTGTGCGATGCAAAGAATACCTAGAACGACGCGAACTTTCTCTATTTATCGGGATTATCAGATCTCTGTTTGCTGCGATTCCCAGCACGTTGTTTGCAAAACAGTCTGAAGCTTTCTACCATGCCTTGTTTCTTGTTCTCCTGAGAGCGATGGACATAACAGTACAAGCTGAAGTGATGACAGGCCTCGGGCGGCTAGATTTAATCATTGAAATGGAAAGTTTTATCTATATATTGGAACTTAAACTTGATAAAGATGCTGATACCGCTCTAGAACAAACGATAGAAAAAGACTACAAACTGCCATTTGTTATAAAAGAAAAAGATGTTATCGCGATGGGGATAGATTTTAACTCTGAAGGTCGTAACATTTCGGACTGTAAAGCAATTACCTACCACAAGGATGGGTCTGAAAAACGAGAAATTGTCTTTTCCTCCCCTGCGCGCATGAAGACTGATCTGAGAAAGAAGCGGCCAAACTAGCAGAAGGCAGGGCTAGCGGAAGCTAGCCAGCTCAAAATTTGACGGAGTTTTTTGGGACGGGCTGGTCCTTAGCGATCAATGGTAGCCGATTTTTCATGATTTTTACCCACAGGCTTCGTGCCCGCCTCGTAGGTTAAACTTTGCCTCAGCGGGCTACAAAAAGATACTGCCGGCGCATAACGGCCACGATAAGTGCACACTCTGAGATCATCGCAGCCATTATCAACAAACCCCTTGCTGGGCGGTCTCTAAGCAATGAATAGACGCAATCATTCGGTCTGATAAAAAGAGAGAACTCGTTGATGACGTTCACCAGTACTGGCGCGAGCATAGCTAGCGCGAGAACTCTGGAGCGCTTGGCTAGTGTTGCCGCACCTATTGCTAGGCCCCCAGAAACTGCTAAGCTGCTCACGGCTCCTATACCACGACAAACGATGTCTTTTAAAGCACCCTTTTCTTCTCTGAGATCTTGGCGATGACCGTCGATTGACAGCTCAATATGTGAGACGCGGCCGGTAAGTAAACGGATGGCTAAAGAGTGGCTGCATGCATGCACTAAATTATGAACATAGCATAGGGCAATTATTCGCAAAATGCGGTCCCTAAGCAGGCCCCCTGCCTTATATTCTACGGAAACGCCGCAGAGGCTGTACTTTCCAGCTGATCCTAAAAAAACTGATTGCAACACGTCCACAAACACCTAAAAGTTATTTTTTTGAGCAATAAAAAAGGCATAAAGGGCAATTCCTTTATGCCTTTCGGGGGTCTTATAACCCACGTTTTAGCGAGATTTGCCGCCAGCCGCCACGACTTCATCATCGAACACGAAGAGGAGCTCTTCTTCTCGTTCGCGAGTGGTAAACTTCTTCACACCCTTGTGGTATTCGAAGCCGGTACCGCCAGGAATGATGTGCCCCAAGCAAACGTTTTCCTTAAAGCCCATGAGCGGATCGATCTTACCCGCACAAGCTGCCTCTGTTAGCACGCGTGTGGTGTCTTGGAACGACGCTGCCGAGATAAAGGAGTCCGTGCTGAGCGACGCTTTGGTAATTCCTAGTAGAACAGGAACTGCCTGGGCCGCGCGGCCGCCTTCATTGGTTACCTTACCGTTCTCGAGATGGAACTCTTTCTTATCTACCTCTTCGCCATAAAGCAAGCTAGAATCGCCAGGATCAACCACGCGTACTTTTTTAAGCATCTGTCTGACGATGATCTCGATGTGTTTGTCGTTGATGTCTACGCCCTGCAGCCGGTAGACCTCTTGCACTTGATTCACGAGGTATTTTTGCAGCTCACGCACACCGCATACTTCGAGGATCTCGTGAGGAATCACTAGTCCGTCTGTCAACTGTTGACCTTTCACGACCTGGTCGCCACGCTGCACGATTAAGTGCTTCGTGTGAGGAACTAGGTGTTCCTCTTCCATGCCCGTAATCTCGTCGCGCACAACCACAATCCGCTTATTCTTCTGCACACCGCGGAAGTCTACCACACCGTCGATCTTGGCTATTTCAGCGGAATCTTTAGGTTTACGAGCTTCAAATAGCTCCGCCACCCTTGGTAGACCACCGGTAATATCCTTTGTCTTCAGGGCTCCACGAGGAACCCGTGCCAACAACGAACCTGCTGTCGCGTACTGACCTTTTGTCACGCTGATAATAGCGCCGGAGGGCAACGGATAGGTGCCGACCAGTTCGTCATACTTGCTATCGGCATAGATCGCAACTTGCGGATGCAGCTCTCCGCGGTGCTGCTTAACAAGCAGCTCGATAGCCCCTGTATGTTTATTCGTCTTACGCTCTGTCGAAATCCCTTCAACAAGGTCCTCGTACTTGGCATAACCAGGGCGATCGCAAATAATGGGTACGTTGTGCTGCTCCCAAACGGCGACTTTTTCGCCAATCTTGACTTTCGTCCCATTTTCAACAAGCACGCGCGTGCCTAATTCAAGCGTAAACGCCTGTAAGGGCTCGATAGATTTCGTACTGAGAAGCTTTTGGTACTCTTCAAGATCGCGGCCCTCGTCACGCACAATGTGTAATACGCCGTTTTTGTTTAGGGCTACCCACTGGTTTTCTTGGTTCTTAACTACCCGGATGCCCATATAGATCGCAATCCCGTTGTGTTCAGCAACGATCTCAGGACTCAACGACGTCGCGGCAATACCACCAAGGTGGAACGTACGCATTGTCAACTGTGTGCCTGGCTCACCAATCGATTGAGCGGCGATGATACCAACAGATTCACCCTCGCTGACGAAACGGCCGTTGGCCAGATTTAGCCCGTAGCATTTCGCGCAAACACCGCGTGAGGTCTCACAGGTAAGCACCGAACGAATTCTGATGTTTTCAATTCCTGAGTCATCAATCGCATCCGCCTGCTGGCTCGTCAAGATGTCACCCGCTTTAGCTAGCACCTTCGTCTTGTCGCCGGGTAGGTAGATGTCTTCAACCACAGTGCGACCAAAAATACGGTCCTTCAGTGGCAAAAGCTCTTCCTGGCCCTGCTTAATAGCCGCAACGTCGATGCCGTTTAATGTGCCACACTCTTGTTCAGTGATGATCACATCTTGCGCCACGTCAACAAGGCGGCGTGTAAGATAGCCGGAATCCGCAGTTTTCAATGCGGTATCCGCCAGACCTTTACGCGCACCGTGTGAGGAGAGAAAGTACTCGAGAACGGTCAACCCTTCTCGGAAGTTTGCTGTGATCGGTGACTCGATAATTTCACCTGAAGGCCTAGCCATCAAGCCCCGCTGAGCGCCAAGCTGACGCATCTGTGTCTTATTACCCCTAGCACCGGAATCCATCATGATAAACAACGGGTTCAATTGTCCGTCTTTTACCTCTTTGATCATCTCGGAAAGCTGCTCGGTCAGTACCTCGGTTACCTCTGTCCAGATATTGATCGTCTTAGATTGACGCTCACCATCTGTGATAATGCCATCTTCGTACTGCTTACGCACTACACCTACACGTCCGTAGGCATCCTCAAGTATTTGGGGCTTATCGACAGGGATGGGTACGTCTTTGACACCCATCGAAACAGCCGCGCGCGTCGCTTCCATAAAGCCAAGCGCCTTTAGATTGTCCAAGAAGCGCACAGTCATCTCGAGACCTACCTTCTTGTAGCACTCCATCACAAGCTCGCTAATTTTCTTCTTGGGCATGTTGTAATTTTGAAAACCAAGTTCTCTAGGTACAATCATATTGAACAGCACGCGCCCAGGCGTCGTCTCGATAATGCCGCTCTCTGTACGCAGCTTAATGAGTTCATGAACCCGGATACCGCGGCTCGGGTTATTCACCCTTTGGCTGTTACCGATAGCTAGCGGCTGACCGCCATACCAAGTGAAAGAGCCGCTTGCAGCCAGTGCCAACAGCACCTCTTGCGCATCGCGAAATACTTTCGTCTTGCCGCCTTGCTCTTCCGGGAAATAAACAGGATCATGCATCAAGTAATAGAGGCCTAAGGTCATATCCTGAGAAGGAACAGCCACTGGTTTACCGGAAGAGGGCAAGAAGATATTGTCTGGCGCCATCATCAAAATTTTAGCTTCCAGCTGTGCTTCAATGGAGAGAGGCACGTAAACGGCCATCTGGTCACCATCAAAGTCTGCGTTGAACGCCGCACAAACTAGCGGGTGAATACGGATCGCTTTACCTTCGATTAGTACTGGCTCAAATGCCTGGATACCCAAACGGTGCAACGTAGGTGCGCGGTTCAGCAGTACTGGGTGCCCTTTGATGATGTCATCTAAAACATCCCACACTTCTGGTGCATGCCGTTGGATCATCTTCTTGGCAGAACGGATCGTATACACTAAACCGAGATCTTTCAGTCGCTTCACAATAAACGGCTCAAACAGCTCAAGCGCCATCAATTTCGGCAAACCGCACTGGTTGATTTTAAGCTCGGGACCGACAACGATTACCGAGCGGCCCGAGTAGTCCACACGTTTACCAAGAAGGTTTTGACGGAAGCGGCCTTGCTTACCCTTTAACATCTCAGACAACGACTTAAGAGGCCTGTTACCTGCGCCCATGACTGGATGCCCATGGCGGCCATTGTCAAATAACGCATCGACAGCTTCTTGCAACATGCGCTTTTCGTTGCGAATAATTACTTCCGGTGTCTTTAACTTTAAAATCGCTTTAAGACGATTGTTGCGGTTGATCACGCGACGATAGAGATCGTTCAAGTCAGAAGTGGCAAACCGACCACCGTCTAGAGGAACTAGCGGACGCAAATCTGGTGGGATGACCGGAACAGCGGACATAACCATCCATTCAGGACGGTTTTTAGAGGTCACGAATCCTTCCACGATTTTCAGGCGCTTTGCTAGCTTCATGCGCGCCTGCTGAGATTTGGTCTTGCGCAATTTATCTTTCAACTCAACGAGCATCGCAGGTAAATCTTCTGAAGCTAACAGAGCGCAAATAGCCTCGCCGCCCATCTTAGCGACAAAGCCATCCTTACCCCATTTTTCTACGGCTTCGCGTTGCTGTGCATCTGTTAGAAGCTGTTTTTTCTCCAGGTCCGTTTTACCCGGATCAATGACGACATACTCTTCGTAATAAATGACGCGCTCTAAGTCGGTCGAAGACATACCTAAGACGTTACCTATACGAGATGGCATCGTTTTGAAAAACCAAATGTGCACAACGGGTACAGCCAGATCAATATGGGCCATGCGTTCGCGGCGCACTTTGGACAACGTAACTTCAACACCACAACGGTCGCAAACAATGCCTTTGTGTTTGATCTTTTTGTATTTTCCGCAAGCGCACTCCCAGTCCTTAGTTGGACCAAAGATTTTCTCGCAAAAAAGACCGCCCTTCTCAGGCTTGAAGGTACGATAATTAATCGTCTCCGGCTTTTTAATCTCTCCGCGTGACCATTGATTACGGACCACATCGTCGGAAGCGATCAAAATGCTGACCTGATCAAACTGAGCATCTTGTGGATCTTCGCGATCGTCGTACATGCCTTCTCCCCAGTTATGAGTGACAAGCCAGAGGCGGCGGACCTATGTCTCACCTGCCCTCAGGCTACACCCGTGTCTCTTCTTTTTAGATTTCCAACATTTATTTACAGCTTTGCACTAGACGTGAGTAGCGACGAGGTGCACTAGAGTGCTACACTCGCCGATTATCATTCATCATTCTTCACTTTTTCAGCCCGTACATCCAGTCCAAGACCCTGCATCTCTTTGATGAGAACGTTGAACGACTCAGGCGTGCCGCTTTTCAGCAAGTTCTCGCCTTTAACGATTGATTCGTAGATGCGCGTACGTCCAGCGACGTCATCCGACTTCACTGTCAGTATCTCCTGAAGCAAGTGCGCAGCGCCATAAGCCTCTGCTGCCCACACTTCCATCTCCCCGAATCTCTGACCGCCCATCTGCGCTTTACCGCCAAGAGGTTGTTGCGTAACCAGTGAGTAAGGACCAACCGCGCGAGCGTGGATCTTGTCTGCCACCAAGTGCATGAGCTTCAAGATATAAATATAGCCGACAACGACCTTACCATCGAAACGGTCACCCGTACAGCCATCGTGAACATAGAACTTACCATCTTCGGGCAAATTGTTTTCCACCATCATGCGCCAGATCTCGTCCTCAGGGAACCCTTCAAATACGGGGCTTCGCACTCTGATGCCAGCTTTATGTGCAGCAAAGCCCAAGTGAGTTTCGAATAACTGGCCCATGTTCATACGAGAAGGCACGCCAAGCGGGTTAAGAATAATCTCTATCGTCTGCCCGTCCGCCAGATAAGGCATATCAGCCTCTGGCACTAGTTTAGATACAACACCTTTGTTACCGTGACGCCCGGCCATCTTATCGCCGACTTGTAGCTTACGTTTTGTCGCAACATATACTTTGACCTGACGGATAACACCCGGATCGAGATCTGTATCGCCCTTGCGCATCGCTTCAAGTTCTGTTTTGTACTGCGTCTCGGCTTTCTGCTTAGCTACGTCATAATCATGCAACAGCTTTTTCAAGATGTCGTAAATTTCGTTGGAGGGCATCAAGAGATCTGAAAGGGCTTCAGATTCGATCGACTGGATAAGGTCTTCGGTAATCTGCTCACCCGCCTCAATGATGACCTCGGCATTACGTCGGTGTACAATCGCACCAGGGGCCATTTCGTTAAGTAGGAGAGCACCCAAACGCTCGCGCTTTTCTCGTTCAATTTCGGCTTTCAGTGTCTTGTACTCGCGCTGGATATCTTTAATACGCCCAGCTTCTTCTACAAGCTCTTCATCCGTTTTAGAAAGACGGTCGCGGCGACTGAACACCTTTACATCCATGACAACGCCTTCGGTACCCGGGGGCACCGTCAGGGAAGCATCTTTCACATCGGCAGCCTTCTCGCCAAAAATTGCACGGAGCAGCCGCTCTTCTGGGGCAAGCTCAGTTTCAGATTTAGGTGTGATCTTCCCTACCAGGATATCACCGGGCTTTACTTCGGCCCCGATGCGGATAATCCCATCTTCGCCGAGGTTGACCAGCATCTCTTCGGACACATTCGCAATATCACGAGTTATTTCTTCTTTACCAAGCTTAGTGTCGCGCGCCGTGATTTCAAATTCCTCGATGTATACAGAGGTAAAATAATCCTCGCGCAGTAATTTCTCGGAGATGATGATCGCATCCTCGTAATTGTACCCATACCAGGGCATGAAAGCGACAAGCACGTTTTGGCCCAAAGCCACCTCGCCGCGGTCACAAGCAGGTCCGTCAGCGATTACATCGCCGGCCTTAAGTTTATCGCCAACGTGGCAAAGAGGCCGTTGGTTGATGCATGTACCTGCATTCGAGCGGATAAACTTTTTCAGCAAATAAGTCTTTTTCTGCATGGGGTTGTCCTTAGGACGAACGACGATCCTAAATCCATCCACGTAGTCGACAATGCTATCTTCTTGAGCGACTACTACGGCGCCTGAGTCGCGCGCAGCCCGCGCTTCCAGACCCGTACCTACGATAGGGGCATCAGGCCGAAGCAAGGGAACGCCTTGACGTTGCATGTTCGAACCCATTAGCGCACGGTTAGCATCATCGTGCTCCAAGAAGGGAATCAAGCCGGTGACGATGGAAACCATCTGCTTTGGCGATACGTCCATATGCGTAATCGTAGAGGGGTCGATCTCACATGGCTCACCTCTATGGCGCGCCCAGCAGAGGTCTGCCACAAACATATGATGTTTGTCCACCGAACTGGAAGCCTGAGCGATTACACAACGCTCTTCTTGGTCGGCTGTCATGTATTCAATTTCTTCCGTCACCACGCCATCGCGTACTTTGCGGTAAGGGGTCTCCAAAAAGCCAAACTCGTTGATCTTGGCAAAGCAAGAAAGCGAGGTAATCAAACCGATGTTTGGTCCTTCCGGTGTTTCAATCGGACAAATACGCCCGTAGTGGCTGCTATGAACGTCACGCACTTCGAAGCCTGCGCGATCTCTATTCAAGCCACCAGGCCCAAGACAAGAGAGGCGCCGTTTGTGGGTCAGCTCAGCAACTGGGTTGGTTTGGTCCATAAACTGCGAGAGCTGCGAGCGGCCAAAAAAGTCTTTAAGAACCCCTGACAAGCCTTTAGCAGAGACAATTTTGCCCGGTGTCAAGGTATCTGAAGAAAAGTCAAATAGGTTCATACGTTCGCGGATGATCTTCTCCATACGAGCCAAGCCAATACGGCACTGGTTCTGGATCAATTCTCCCACTGAGCGCACGCGGCGATTGCCAAGGTGATCAATATCGTCAACGTTTACCTCAGAATCACCCTGCTTAAGGCGGATAAGGTACTTCAACGCACCGATCACATCTTCTTTCGTCAAAGTCACCTGATGTAGAACTTCGTCGTTGACCTCTGCACCCAACTTAGAATTTATTTTGTAACGACCTACGCGACCCAGGTTGTAACGCATCGGGTCGAAGAAGAGCCGCATGATCGCAGAGCGTGCGTTGGCCAATGTAGCAGGTTCACCAGGGCGAATTTTGCGATAAAAATCTTTTAGAGCCGATTCATAGCTGTCTGTAGGGTCTTTTAACAGCATCTTGATGATTGGACTATTTTCGTCCGCATCTTCCGCTACACGAATGACGCTAACGCCCGCATCAATCATACGCTTCAACATAGCTGTCGTAAGTTTTTCTGCCGCTTTTCCAAACACAAGACCTGACTCTTCATCAATCACATCTTCGGCTAGAATCTTACCGACCAGTTTAACAAAATCCTTGTCCGACTTAATTTTATGCTTACGCGTGCTAAAGAACTCTTCGATGATATCTGTATTAGATGAGAATCCTAGCGTGCGAATAAAAGTGGTTGCGAGGATTTTACGGCGACGCTTCTTGCGGTCGATGTAAATATAGATAAGATCATTTGTGTCAAAAGCGCCTTCAAGCCAGCTTCCACGGTAAGGAATCACGCGGAAGGAGTAGATCACTTGTCCGCGTGGGTGGCGTTCCATTTCAAAACAAATACCAGGGGAGCGGTGCAACTGAGACACGACAACGCGCTCGGCGCCGTTGACGATAAAAGTACCTTTGTCGGTCATCACGGGAATCGTTCCCATGTAGACCTCTTCTTCCTTGATGCCTGTCTCGTCCGTCAAGCGAAACTTAACTTTCAGCGTAACGCTGTATGTGATTCCTCTGCGAATGCACTCGTCAGGAGAATACTTGGGCACACCCAAACTATACGAGAGGTATTCTAGAACTGTTTTCTCATCATAGGAACGGATAGGGAAGATTTCGTTAAATACCTCTTGTAGTCCAACACTATCGCGTTGGTCAGGAAAAAGATCGGCCTGCAAAAATTGGTCGTAAGACTTGATTTGTACCTCAATCAAATTGGGTAGATCAATAATCTCTTCTTTTTCGGCAAAACTGACCCGATGTGGAGGTTTCTGCAGCATCTAAAGCTCCCTAATGTGGATTCTTTTTTGAGG
>CAYUJS010000044.1:0-16266 GCA_964445105.1 uncultured bacterium
TTTCTGAAAAAGTGTACGTTTGTGCTGGCTGGGTGAGTGCAAGTGTGGTGCGTACGAGCTCTTTGCCTGAGGAGGCCAGCAGGCCGATGGAAAGGGGGATGTGGAGGGGAGGCGTTTGATCTTGTGTTACGTTCAGAGTGAACGTACTTTGGGTGGCATCGTACTGCCAGGAGAAGCTCAACTTGGGGGTGCCTGTTTGGTCGTACCAGCGGGAAAATTGGCTTAGATCCACGCCTGAAGCGGTCTGCATGGCGTATAGGAAATCTTCTGTGGTGACTGCTTGCCCATCGTAAAGTTCGAAGTACTTGTCGATACCTTTGCGGTAGTTATCTTTTCCTAGGAGAGTTTGAACCATGCGGATGATTTCCGCGCCTTTTTCATAGACGGTGGGTGTATAGAAGTTATTGATCTGGATATAGGATTTGGGTTTGATCGGGTGCGCTGTAGGGCTGGCATCTTCGGCAAACTGCACGCCGCGCAAGCGCATGACATCGCTGATGCGTTTGACGGGGCGTGAATTCATGTCGGCAGAAAATTCTTGATCGCGAAAGACGGTAAGCCCCTCTTTCAAAGTGAGCTGGAACCAATCGCGACAGGTGATGCGGTTACCGGTCCAGTTGTGAAAGTACTCGTGTGCGACAATGCCTTCAATGAGCAGATAGTCAGTATCGGTGGCTAGGGAAGGGTCTGCAAGGACGTATTGGGCGTTGAAGATGTTTAAGCCTTTGTTTTCCATGGCGCCAAAATTAAATGCCTCCACAGCGACGATCATAAAGACATCTAGGTCATATTCGAGGCCGTAGGTCTCTTCGTCCCAGACCATGGATTTGATGAGCGAACGCATGGCGTGTTGGCAGCGCGCTTCATTCCCCTTATCGCAGTAGATTCGTAGGTCTATGTCGCGGCCGGAGGGGGTCTTGTGTGTGTCGCGCACGCAGCCAAGGTCGCCTGCGACCAGCGCAAAGAGATAAGAGGGTTTAGGGAAGGGATCTTCCCACTTTACCCAGTGGCGCCCGCTTGGGAGCTGCCCGCTACCTACTTGGTTGCCGTTAGATAACAAAATCGGACAGCTTTTTTGGTCGGCGATAATTTTACAGCTATATTTTGACATGATGTCTGGGCGATCTAAAAAGTAAGTGATGCGCCGGAAGCCTTCGGGCTCATTCTGCGTACTGAAAAGGCCGCCAGACTTATATAGCCCCTCTAGTTCAGTGTTTATTTCTGGATTTATGCAATTGGTAATTTCCAGATTAAAGCTGGTGGGTGGGTTTGGCAAAGTGAGCGACTGGTAATCAACCTGGTAGGCGTCAGGTGAAAGCACTACATTATTTAATTTAACTTCTAATAGCTCTAGGTGGCTTCCATCGAGCACCAGGGGGCCAGTCGAGGCGCCAGGGGCGCTGTTTTTTTCGAATCGCATGCGTGAAGTGACAATCGTGCGCTCATCGTGCAGATCGAAGGTCAGGTCGACCGAGGAGATCAAATGGCTGGTCGGTTTGTAGTCTTGCAGACGAATGGGCTTTGTGTCGGTTTTTTCCATGACTAGCTCCTTAACGGAATAAAGGACCCAGGATTCGGGATTTGGGATTATTGTGCAAGCGGGCGTTGGCCCCGTTGGTGGCTTCCGCAGGGCTCGTGCACAGCCACCGGCCTCATTTTGCTTCTTATGCGTAGTCAGGGTTATAGATTCGTCGCGAACTGAGCCTGTTCCTGTTTTTAGAGGGAGCTAGTGGGTTGCAGCAGCTATCCATAGGTTGTGCATTAAAGCCACCTCCGGTAAAATAGGCGTGTTTACGATTTAAGCAGTTAGGGCTTATGGATCAGTCGATTAGAGAGCTACTAGAAGAGATCAGTCAGACCGAAGCGTATGGCAGGTTAGAGCTTTTTCGTGAGACAAAAGCTTGGCTAGAAGTGCCAGAAGAGGACCGAGAGTTGTTGGCCCTGCTGTTTGTCGAGAAGGGCAAAAAAGAGCTAGAGATGGGTAGTCAAGATGTTTTGACAAGCTTTTCACTGGCCTCCAAAATTGCTCCCAAAAGCGCTCTTGTTGCTTACCGACAGGGGGTTAATTTTGCGCTTTATCCGGACAATCTGCGTTGTTTGCTTCTGAGCAATGAGTTGCTGGAGCAGGCGACTGGCATCGACCCTAAATATTTTGACGCCTGGCACGCAAAGGCAAAAGTCCTGGTGCGTCTCGGTATGCTTCAGCATGAGCCAAATTACCTGAGCCAAGCTGAGGAGTGTTTCCAGAAAGCGTTTAGCTTATCTCCGGGTGTCAACGCCGAATTCTTTTGCAACTGGGGTCTGTGCTGGTGTTTGGTCGGTAAGGCCTCTGGCGAGGCGTGCGATTTTCGTATCGCTGTGGACAAGTACCGCGCGGCCATCCAGCTCGGCCTGGATCTGCCCGTTTTGTGGAACGATTACGGGGCGGTCTTGGGAGATTTAGCGGCTCTGCTGCGCAATCGAGAGATGTTTTACGAGTCGGTGGCCTGCTACCAGAAGTCAGTCGAGCGTGCGCCGCAATTTTATCAGGCTTGGAGTAACCTAGGTTCTGCTTGCCTCCACCTTTTCACTGTTTCTAGCCAAGAGGCTGATTTTTCGCTTGGAGATGCCGCTTTTGAGCAAGCTACTTCACTAGAGCCTTCGCATGCAGACGATTGGGCCCGCTGGGGCGCCTTGCTGACCATGGCGGCTCGCCGTTTTCACCGGCCTGACCTCTACGAGGTGGCCGCGCGTAAATATGAAAAGGCGGACGTGTTGGCGCCCGATTCCACGGGAATTTTATCGGGCTGGGCAGAAGCACAAATGTTAAGTGCAGAATCGGATGATCGGTTAGATCTTTTGAAAGCCGCACAGAACAAAATCACACGTTGTCTGGAGCTTGATCAGACTAACGCCCGCTTTTGGTATCTCTACGGTTGTGTGTTCGTGGAGCTAGGTCGCTACTTCGGTGACGAGCAGCACCTGCTCAAAGCTATCGAACATATGCGTACCGGCCTGTCTTTAAGCGAGGATGACCCGCAGCTTTGGCATGCGCTAGCTGTGGCTTATCATGGTCTCAGCGATCTGCGCTTAGACGCCAATTTGCTGGATGTCGCTATTACCTATTTCGGCCGCTCATCGGAGTTTGGGGGCGACCAGGTGCCGCAGTTTATGAACGACTGGGCGGTTGCACTCATGCGTCGCGGCGAGGGCACCGGTTGCCGGGAAGATATCGAAGCGGCCATCGAAAAGTTGGAGCGCGCGCTTGGCGGTGATTCCATCGAATCTATTCCGGAAGAGGTAGACCCGGAATGGATCTATAACTATGGCTGCGCCTGGGACTATCTAGGCGATTTTACCGATGAGCCGCAATTCTATGAAAAAGCCGTGCAAATGTTATCTCACGTGTTAGTACTGGAGCCAGAGTTTCGCCATGCGCGCTTTAATTTGGCTCTGGCCTACTCGCATCTTGGCGAACTAACCGCCGACATAGACTGTTTTGAGAAGGCGGTCATTTGTTTTAAAGCCCTCTTAGAAGAGGAGCCGGAAGATGAGGTGGCTTGGAACGAATGGGGCTTAACCCTCATCAATCTCGCGCGTATGGTAGCCGACCCTGCTCATCCACATTTGCTACAATCAGCCTATGACCACGCTGAGACACGTTTGCAACAGGCGGCCTCTTTAGGCTCCACGCAAGCATTTTATAACCTAGCTTGTCTTTACAGTCTGACACACAAGTGCGCAGCGGCCCTTCATTTTCTCGAAAGGGCAGAGATGGCCGATGCCCTTCCGACCATTGACGAAATGATGCAGGACGAGTGGCTAGAAAATCTTCGCAAAACAGAACACTTCAAGCCGTTTATCGACCATTTGTTAACGAAGTATAGATACCCATAAAAGGCTGCATCATTCATCCCTTGAGGAGTAGTAAGTGTGGAAGAAGAAACCGAACCTGTAGAACCAGCTGTTTTCCACGGTAGCCTCATGGATTCCAAGACAAGTCATTTGGATGATATTCTCATCCAGAAGCTTGAGGAGGTTTTTAACCATGCTACGAGCACCGTGCTGGTGCACGATGTTGCCAAGATAGCTTCAGAACATGACCCGATCGACTTGGCGTACGCTGTCAAGCGCTTGCCCCCTAATACGCGCCACATCGTCTATGAAAATCTGCCCGATTTTCATGCCAAGGTAATCTTTATTATCAACACCGACAGCACTACGCGGGCGGCGATCTTCCGGGTAACAGATGATAAGGAAATTCGGCGGTTGATTGAAAATATGCCTTTGGATGAGGCTGTTTGGATGCTCGACGATCTTTCTGATCGGCGCCTCAAGCGGGTCCTAGATCTTTTAGAGATCAAAAAAGCAACGCGCATCCGCGATTTGCTCCGTGCAGACCGCAATTCGGCTGCTCGCCTGATGACAAACGAGTTTTTTGCTTTTCACCTCAACGCTACCATCGGTGAAGTGGCCAAGGCAATTCGCGATAACCCCGGCATTGATCTCACGCGACGCGTATTTGTATTGAACGATGACGGTATGCTTGTAGGTTCGGTACCCGGCAGAAATCTGATCATTAATCCGCAGTATGTATCCCTCAAGCAGATTATGCGGCCGGTGCTGCACACTGTTTCGCCTGAGACGTCGCGCGATGAAGTTTGTGATCTGGTAGAAAGATACAAAATTGCTGCCTTACCTGTGCTAGATGCCTCGGGGACTATGGCGGGTGTGATCACCTACGAAGTCGTTGTCGAAGCCATGGAAGACATCGCAGACCAGACTATCGCTAGCATCGTTGGTACAGCGGAAGAGGTAGGTCAAGATGAACCCGTGATGCGTCGCGTTTGCGCGCGCGCTCCCTGGCTGGTAGTCACCCTCTGCTCTGGGATGACCACCATGGCGGCTATGCACCATTTTGAGAAGCGCATTTGGTTCATTGGCCTGGTTCCCTTTTTCGTCCCTTTGATCGCGGGGATGTCGGGGAATGTCGGCTTGCAAACCAGCACTCTACTGGTGCGTGGGATGTCCACGGGAGAATTGTCTTCGGGCACTAAGTATAACGCAGTTGGCAAGGAGCTGATGATTGGCTTGACTATAGGTTTAGTTTTTGGTCTTTTTGCAGGCTTAGCGGTGTTTTGCCTAAACGTGGCAGGGTTCCACTACCTGGGCATGAGCGCTGCAGGGGCCGGTCTGACAGTTGGGTTGGGTGTATTTACTGCTTGTTTCACGGCGACGTTTTTAGGTACTTTCTTTCCTCTTTTGTTTATCAGACTTGGAGTAGACCCTGCGGTAGCCTCTGGGCCTTTCATTACGGCTTTTAACGACGTTTCTTCCACCTTGATGTTTTTCTTTATCGCTTGGATGGTTCATGCCTTACTGGCTTGAAGGCGTTTGGTACGCTTTAGCCTACCGCTTGCGCCGCTTATTAGAGTACTTAAAAGGCGTATGGGGGTACTACGGCCATCGCGATTTTCGCAATACGGACCTGGCGTTGGTGTTGAATTACCTAGGTGCAAATCCCTACTACGTGGCTAGGCGCTTTGCGGCAGCAAAGGGCGAGAAAGAGCTGTACACCTATGGGGAAACCCCGCTAACAACGCTAGCCGAGATCTGCCAGCGATGCGGCCTCACAAGCAAGGATGTGGTCTTTGAGCTTGGTTGCGGACGCGGGCGCGCCTGCTTTTGGCTGCGCACAGTATTTGGTTGTCAGCAGGTGATAGGCATCGATTACAATCCTTACTTCGTCAAACTGGCGCAATACATCGCACGCGAGAAATCTATACAGGGCCTAGAGTTCCGTTGCGAAGATATCTTGCACGCTGACCTCTCTGGGGCTACTGTAATTTATCTCTATGGATCGGTGCTAGATGCCGACTTCATCGAACGGCTCGCTGCGCGCGTGGCTCAGCTCCCCAGGGGGACCAAAGTGCTGACCGTGAGCTACTCGCTACAAGAGTACGCGACAAAGCCTTTGTTTGAGACCGTCGAGGTCTTTTCGGCACGTTTTACCTGGGGCGTGGCCACTGTTTACTGGCAGCAGGTAGTGGGCGACCCTAGTTCTCAAGCCACATAAAAAGCCGAAGGTACTAAATATCACAGCTCCCACTAAAAAAAGCCAGTCGGCCTATTATGCCCGCTGTTCGTTATTGACTTCTTGATTAAATAGCCCTCTTGTTCTTAATTATTATTAATTTGTTGTTTTTTTATTAATTTTACAAATAATAATGGTAATGTTATTATATGTTTTTAGTCTTGTTAATAAAAATGGATGAATTATGGATAGTTTGGGGCCAAATTTTCTATTTAAGAAACATGACCAAGATCTGCAAGAACTGCAAACGTGTAAGGAAGCAGTTTCAAGTACTGATTTTTTGACAACCGCTGGTAGTTCTTCCGAAGGGCAGAGCGGGCAGCAATCCCTTGACGTACCAAGTGCGCGTATAAACGACCTGCTGGGACGTTTGGCTAGCGCGCAGGCAAGAGTTCTGCAGGTGGGGGGGCAAGATCAGCACCCCGCGAACGAACAGAACTGTCTCGAGATAGCCCACCTGCAGCGTGAAATTGCGCAGGTCAAGTTGTATGCGATTCTCCGTTTGGAAGAGGCGTTTCAGAGCGCCCTTCCAGAGTCGAAAAGTGTTTTAGGGAGAGTGCTGGCGTTAAGGGATAGCGTCTTGCGCGAGGGAGCAGTAGCCTTTGCAGCAGAACAGGTCTACAGCGCGATTATCTCTACTACTTACCATCAAGCCGTTGAACCGATCGCCCCGGCGGAAGACCTGCTAGAACTCGGTGCCCAAATAACCGGGCTTCGCCAAGTGTTGGCAGAGGAAAGTTTGCAGGGCCGCGTCAAGCTTACAGCTGATGTTAAGGGCATATTAGAGCAGCAACTTAACGCACTGGTGTCTCATGAAGGAAATTTACGCCCGGCAGCTTCGGTAAACAGGTTTCGCCACGAAAGCTTGCAGGCGCGATTTAAAAATACAAAAGGAGCGTTAGGGCAACGTCTCGGTACGCTTGCTTTTGGTAACCGGAGTGTGGGACCGCCCGCTTTGTCGCGAGGGCGTGTAGCGCAATATGCCCCCGATCAGCCGGCTGAGGCTGAATTAGATGGAATCTTTTTTTCGACCGGACAATTTTTAACAAATAATAATTTTCAGCCTCCAGCTGCCCACAACGTGGGCGGATTGGTTAACTGGCTCTTGGGTAAAGAGCCGAAAGGCCTGGAGCAAAATTTGCACGAACTAAGAGAGAAAATTCGCCAATTAGATGTCGCTGTCAGCAGAAAAAAGCATGAACTGGCTACTGCCACATACGAAACTGAAGAATTAATCCGCGGCAATTTTGAGATTACACATAGAGCTCGTCTTGCCGTGATAGAGAAAATCGCCCTTGCCGGTCAATTAATTAACTGGACAGATTCTGTCGAGGCTGAGAGCAAGCACTTAGTATTAGATCGCCTTTACGCGTTTTTACAAACGCAATTAAAAGATGAAGCTTCCTTATATGCACAGGCGCTCGCCCTTGGCACACTTATGTCTGCCGGCAGTGCGCCCGTCGATCTGGAGAGAAAGGGAGGGACATGGCGCTTCGACGAACGCATGGCCGCCCACAAAAAAGAGTTGCTCTACCTTGCGGCCTTAGAGAAGGTGATCCTAGAGTCGGAGGTGTGCGGGTTCGCGCTGGGGCGGCCTGAGAGCATGCAGCTACAGAAACATCGGCTTGGCCTGCTAAAAAAACAAGAAATGGCGCTCAAACCTCAGCAGCTTGCGGTTCGTGAGCCAGCAGACACGCTGCCCTACCGCGCTTTTGCGAAAAGCGCCGGCAGTGCGCTAAATGTAGAGCAGACGCTGCAGACGCTAGGTGTAAAGATCAGCCAGCTCAAACGAGAGCTAGAGCAGTGGGAGTTAGACGCACCTTTTTTTTCTGTGGATGAGAAAATTAGACAGGCTCCCTTTCCGGAGAGAGAACAACTGGAAGTGGAGCGTGTAGGGCTGATACAAAAAGAAATGCTTGATGCGCGGCGACATGTACAGAGATTATCGGAGGGCCCTTTGAGCCAATCTGAGCTAGAAGAGCTCAATTGGCAAAATGAAAGGATTACCTACTATGAAAAGCTCATCAAGGGCTCAAGCGTCCATAAGGGGATAATGCTTACTGAAGCTTTGGAGATGCACAACGATAAATTGAGCCAAATGGACGGACCCGCAAACGATCGCGAGGCGCTAAAAATAGCTGTAGAGTGGAAAGAGTACGTTGAAGACACTATTTTTTATGTAGAAAATACGTACGCTGACCAGCCGATGTTTGATTCGCAGCGAAAAAATATCGAGCTCCTGAAAGCGAAAGCAAAGGGGTTAGAGGTCCGTATTACCCGTTACAGGAAAGGCTTTAGAGCTGCTTACAAACAGGAGATCTCTGAGGAGCTAAAGCAAGAGGCGCTCAGAAGAGGGGTGTCCAAGGAAGAACCTCGTTCTGTGCTAGCCGCAATTAGCGCAGCTGCGGTCGATGCAGTCGCCAAGCTCCTTACAGAAGCGATACATGCAAACAAAACAGAGTACCTTCATGAATGGTCCACAACTGCTTGGGGGCGTGAGTTAAGGCGGGATCCGAAAACCACAAAACTTTTGGATCGACAGGAAGATATCTTGCTGAGTGAAGAGGTTCGCTGCGAGTCCATTGAAAAACGCGTACAGCTCCTCAAGGGGCTTGATCCTAGCGCTGACCACTTCTCCGTAATGGAGGCCAAGCAAAAACTCTTGGAAGAACGAGTCAATTTGGTCGAGTCTTTGGGTCGTAGCCGGCAGGCTGTCTTGGCTAAGTTGGATCTTTTGAACGAGTCGTTAAGTCAGGGGAAGGCGCGCATAGAACCGAGTCTTCTTGATCAACTTGGCGAAGTGGCTCAGCAATTGGGTAGTCATTTGCGAAAGGAAAAAGCACAAGTCCGTGTCTTGAAAACAGAGTTAGCTAACTGGAAACTTGAAGAACCTCTTTTTGAGCTGGGCCTCAGGATTCAACAAAGCAAGAGCCCGGTGGTCCAGGCTCAGCTGGAGTTGAAGCTGGAAAAAGAAATTAAGCGCCTAATCAAGCGGTATAAGGCAGTTGTAGACGGGCCTAGCGTGGATGAGGAAGCCAAGAAAGCCGTTAAGTACTACACCGATCAGAAGAACAGCAAGGCGCGTAAACAACGGGTGCTGCTAAGCCGTACGGTATTGCTGGAAGACAAGCTTGCTCGCTTGCTAGCAATGGCTAAGGGCACCGAAAAAGAGGCCGGGGATTTTGATCGATTAACCCATGTTTTAGAGCAGGCCGGGGAAGGTGTGGTCGCTGCGCGCGCTGAGCTTGACCTTTTGGCAGCAGAGATAGAACTTTTGCCTTTTGCTCTGCCGGAAAAATTCAAAGAAAAATTAAAGAAAAAAATTAATATAATTAAAACTCTTTTTGAAGAGTTGAAAGAAAGGCAAAGCAGTCTGCAAAAGCAATATGAACTGCGCTATCGAAAAAATAGAAAAGCAAAAATCCAACAAGAGACATCAGACCAATTGGTAAGCAGTGCGCAGAACATGATACAGAATTTTGTCGGCGGCTTCCAGCAGGCTTTGGCCGCGCCCAAGTTGATCTATGTACATGAATGGCAAACCGACGCTGATGCTGCTCGTGCGCTCAGCTACATTGAAACGCAACTCATCGATGCGTCCCTTCGCCAAGAGATCATCAGAGAACAAATTGGAGCCGAGCAAAAGATAGTCGAGACATCAAAAAATTTTAAAAAGTCTCAAGAGGCCAAAGCAAAGATAGAGTCTCTTAAAACAGGATTGCGCGCAGCATTTTGCCAGACTCGGGAGCTTGAGACGCAAAAATACGCTACCGTGCTCGATCAAATTATCGAGCTTACAAACACAAAAAGATGTTTACAGAAGAAAGTAGAGGCCGAGATTGTCGACCTGCGGGAATTTGTCGATGAGTTAAGAAAGGGTCAGGATAGGGGCGATAACGTTGGCGAGGAGTTAGCTAAGGCACAACGCCGACTGGATAAACGGATAAAGACAAACGAGGCTATTAAGGTCTCGTTTGAGAGCTTGGAGACTAACTTCAAAAAAAATATGGAACATTATCAAGGCTACAAAGAGCCGCAGAGAACGTTAGCTGATTTACTGGCTAAAACAGCTTGGGACAGTGCCAAGGCTATGGTCTCTTTGGGCTATCTTAAAACCGGTTTCACCACGCCTAAACAGTTTCAAGCACGCTGGGAGGTGGCCCAATTGGGCTATGAGTGTAGCACGGCCTTGGCTGGATTTACGGCGATTAAAGGACATTCCCTTCCACAAGCACTTTCCGGCGCGGTGATAGAATTTTTAGAATTTGCGAAAACTCATCCTACTACTGCCGAAGGGTTGCTGACGGATATAGCGTTGACCGTGAGCTTACTTGGCGATGAGGCACTGCTAGACACCCTAACCAAGGGCATGTCGACTCGCCTAGCTGCGCGCGCCTTAACGCAAGGAATGAGTGGCCGAGTCATTGCTGAGCCTCCTTTAGAGGAGAAAGATTTAAAATGGATCGCCCTAGCCGATATTGCTAAACATGGGACGCAGGCCGCTGCTGGCGTGAAAGCAGCAAAGGCGACTTGGGAGGGACTAAAAACCGGGGGCTTATTAGGCGGTCTTCTCGGCGGTGTTGAAGCAATTGCTTGGGAAGCTCCAAAAAATGCGCTTATCCAAAAAGTGGTAAAAGAGATCTCTCCTGAGTACCTTAACGCGGTTGATACGACGCTCAGAGCTATTCGCGGCGATGATATGGCCGATATTCTGGCTAATCAAGCGCGTCTTGCGCAGCTGCAAATAGCCGGCACAGTGGCTGACGCTATGCTGAACCCTAAGGGATTTGTGGAGGGCGTTAGGCACTATGTCAACCACCAAAGAGGTTTGTTTCTACAGGCTGGCTTGGGCGAAAAAGCTCTTCGCTTAGCTGCTGTAGTCGGCATTCCGGCCGCGGGTGTCGCGCTAGCTGCGGCAGGTGGCGCGCTGACGGCCATAGCCTTTGCGCTAGTCGGCAGCATTTTTATCGCTGCGCCCGCTGCTTATTCCATGGTAAATTTTCTTTATGCGAGCACCGAAGCTATTGTGAAGGAAAATGAAGCTCGTTGCTGGCTAGCTAAAGATGCTGATCAGCAGGCCCTAATTGAAAAACGCCGCGCTGACATTCTGCAAGGGTTGCAAGGTCAAAAAATGCTACCCATAGCAGCTCCAGAAGTGCCTGAAGAAGAGCTGATTGGCCAACAAAACCTCCTGCAACGTCGGGCTGATTTGCTTCGGTCTGCTTTAGAAACTCTGGATAAAGAATACAAACTCATGCAGCAGGCAGCTGGAAGCGATGAGCTACAAGTGAACGAGGTACTCGACCTTTTTATCAAAGAAACAAATAAACCAAGCTCTTCTATCCCTGCCGATATTGAAGAGATAAAAATCTACCTACAAGAATATGTGAGCTATGAGCTAGGCGAAAAATGGCTCAAAGACAAACTGCGACAGGCTTGTGAGTATGAGTTTGTGGTGATGGTGTCTTATTACAATTCGGTAGCGCAGTACGAGTCCAGCAGACTGCAAAGAGACTCAGTTAAACGTATGCCGATCACCCGCAACCAAGTAGCAGAGGTGGATGCAAAAATACGCTCTCGAGTCGAAGAAAAAGTAAAGCAGCGGCTCCCAGAGGTATTTAGAGAGGACGAAGCTGGGCTAAAAGACGCTGTGAGCCAGCTGCTAGGATCCCCAATCTAATACCACTTTAGCGGCAGCACCCGACAGCATCGCGTCGAAACCTTTTTGGAAATCATCGATGCCGAAACGGTGGGTGATTACTGGGCTGACGTCTAGACCACTTTGGATAAGAAAGCGCATCTTGTACCAGGTTGCAAACATTTCGCGACCCCAAATGCCTTTGATCCAAAGTTGCTTGAAAATGACCAGATCCCAGTCGATGGAGGTGTTGGGGGGGAGGATGCCGAGGAGGGCGATTTTACCGCCGGGGACCATTGCCTGCAGCATCTGACGAAATCCATCTGCGCTGCCCGACATTTCAAGACCTACATCAAACCCTTCTTCCATGTTTAATTCGGCAAAAACAGATTCGAGCTTTTCTGTGCGGACGTCGACGGTGCGGTTGGCGCCCATTTTTTTGGCGAGCTCCAGCCGGTAGGGGTTGATGTCTGTCACAACGACATTGCGCGCTCCACCGTGGTGAGCGATGGCAGCGGCCATTAAGCCAATGGGTCCTGCACCGGTGATGAGCACATCTTCACCCAATATATCAAAAGAGAGCGCTGTGTGGACAGCATTGCCCAGAGGATCCATGATAGAAGCCACTTCATCAGGGATCTCTTTGGGCAGTACGAAAACGTTGGTCGCTGGTAGCGTGAACTGTTCTGCAAATACGCCTGGTAGGTGATAGCCAACACCGCGCGTTTTACCGCACAGATGTTCCTTGCCGCTGCGGCAGTTACGGCATAGCCCGCATACGATGTGGCCTTCGCCGCTGACTCGCTGGCCTACTTGCAGGCCCTTCACGTTTTTACCGAGCTCAATAATTTCGCCCATAAATTCGTGGCCGACTACCAACGGGATAGGGACGTTTTTCTGTGCCCAGGCATCCCATTTATAGATGTGGATGTCCGTGCCGCAGATGGCAGTTACCTTGGGTCTAATGCGGACGTCGTTGTCGCCTAACGAAGGCGTAGCCACTTCTTCCATCCAGAGGCCTGCTTCGGCGGATTTTTTTACGATAGCTTTCATGCTTTCTCCAAATTTTAAGGCGTTACTTGGCGGGGGCGCCAATCACTCCCAGTTCCTTACCGACTGCTGCAAACGCTTCAACACACTGCTCGATGTTTTCCGGTGTGTGTCCAGCAGACATTTGTGTGCGAATCCGAGCGAGCCCTTTGGGCACGACGGGAAACGAGAAGCCGATCACATAAATTCCGTGCGCAAGCAGACGCTTGGCAAATTCCTGAGCGAGCGGAGCGTCGCCGAGCATCACGGGAATGATAGGGTGGCTGCCCGGGACTAAGTCAAAACCCAAAGAGGTCATTTTTGTGCGGAAATCATTACTATTGCGCTGAAGCTTTTCGCGCAGCTCGTCGCCTGAGGTAATCAGATCTAGAACTTCCAGGGAAGTTGCTGCGATGGAGGGTGTAATGCTGTTCGAAAAGAGGTATGGGCGCGAACGTTGACGCAGCCATTCTATCACCTCGCGATGACCAGAGATGTACCCCCCAGAGCCGCCTCCAAGCGCCTTACCAAGCGTACCCGTCAGAATGTCTACCCGCCCTAGGACGCCACAAAACTCCGGCGTGCCCTTTCCTTGGCGTCCCATAAAGCCGACTGCATGGCTATCGTCTACCATGACGATGGCGCCGTATTTGTCAGCTAGATCGCAGATGGCCGCCAGATTGGCGATGGTGCCATCCATTGAGAAGACGCCATCAGTAGCAATCATCTTGCGCCTTGCGCTGGAAGCATCTTTGAGCTTGGTTTCGAGATCAGCCATATCTTGGTTGCGGTAACGGAAGCGCTGTGCTTTGCAGAGACGAATGCCGTCGATGATGCTTGCGTGATTGAGTTCATCGCTAATGACGGCATCCTCTGGACCCAGCAGCGTTTCGAACAGCCCGCCGTTTGCATCAAAACAGGAGGAGTAGAGAATGGTATCTTCCATCTCTAAAAATTGTGAGAGGTGCTGCTCTAGTTGTTTGTGCACGGTTTGCGTGCCGCAGATGAACCGCACGGAGGCTAGTCCAAAGCCGTACTGATCGTAGCTTTTTTTCGCCGCTTCAATGAGGCGCGGGTGGTTTGCCAAGCCGAGGTAGTTATTTGCACAGAAATTCAGGACTTTTTTCCCGTCGGTCAAAGTTAGCTCGGCCTGCTGCGGAGAGGCAATCACGCGCTCAGTTTTATACAAGCCCTGCGTTTTGACCTCTTCGATCTGCTCTTTTAGTTGATCGAGAAATGCCTGATTCATCCTATCCACCCTAGAGAACGTTTGACAAGCAAAGATCCTACGGGATTAGGTCTATTGTTGCAAGGTGAGTTGAACAAACAAAAAACCGTAGCTGCCGCTAACAAAAAGAAGCCAGCTCGGCACCCAGGACAGTCACCGGCCTTATTTTGCGCTTTATCCTTTCAAGACTGCTTTCAGTCGAAGCCGTTTCTTTTTCTTTGCGTGGGCTACTGAAAAAAACGAGCGGCAAACAGGCGCTTTGCAGCTGTGCCGCTTGGTTTTACCTTTCACCGGGCTTATCCTATCCCAAAGAACGCGGTAGAAACCGAATTAGCCAGGCTTAAAGGGCTTTTAGACAAAAGAAGCGCTAGTCTTATTGTGGTCCGAGGTAGCAGACGTATTGGAAAAAGCACGCTCTTTGCAGAGTTCGGCAAAGAGATGAAAAGCTATTTCTTGTCCGGCAATCCCCCGGTTCGCGGTAGAACTACAGCGCAATCTTAGCGCGAGGACTTTGCAGGCCAGTTCGAAAGGGCAGGTATCCAAGGTGTCAAGCCGGACGATCGGAGCAACTTCTTCTGGCATCTATCCAAGGAGGTAAAAAAAGGCGCGCGCTCATCGTACTTGATAAAATTTCATGGATGGGATGGAAGGACCCTCATTTTTTGGGTCATCTGAAAGCCGCTTAGGATCTCTATTTTAGCAAAAATCCCCATTTGATTGTTGCGCTTTGCGGCTCGTCATCATCATGGATTGAGAATAATATCCTAAGTAGCACAGGATTTCTTAGCAGAATTAGCATAGATCTTGTGCTGGAAGAGCTTCCCCTAAAAGTCTGTAATGCTTTCTGGCGCCCGAAGGAAAAGCTCACCATCTCCTATCAAAAATTCAAGGTTTTACCGGTCACAGGAGGTGGCCTGTTGGTGCGAGAATTTGACGAGATATTTTCCAATCTCTTTTCTAGTGCTAAAGCTGGGTATAAAAAAATTGTCCTTTGCCTTGCAAGTGGCCCAAAAGAGCCCACATAAATTTGCAAGGAGTTGGGGAAAAGTTCAGGGGGATTAGGCAGTAAGCATTTAGGTGAATTGGTGAAAGCAGGCTTCGTAAAAAGAGGTTTTACATGGGATCATGGAAAAGAAGGGAAATTGAGCCATTATCGCTTAATTGATAATTATTTGTTCTTGTATCTCAAATATATAGTTAAAAATCGTTCTGCTATTGAAAAAGAAGTTTTTTCGTAACTTCTCAATAATTCATGGTAAGCAAAGCGCCTGATCCATGGACGCATAGCCCTTGCACAGGCGTGAAGGCTGGCAGGTAGCGCATTTTACCAAATTTACCCGGACATATTGAGAAGTTACGTTTTTTCCACTTTAATGACTCAGCTTCCTGGCTGGGAAGGGGCCATGGAGTTACAGTTTGAGAACCTCGTCGCCCATAGTAGAAAAATGCCCTGGAGCATGCTGGGTATCTCTCCGGAGGAGATCGTGATGCAGGGTCCGTTTTTTCAAAGCCCTACAACCAGGCAGCCGGGATACCAAATTGATTATATGATTCAAATTCGGTTCTGCAATCTGTACGTATATGAGATTAAATTTTCTAAGAACCCCGTTGGCGGCAAAATCATCGAGGAGATGGAGAAAAAAAGGAAAAGTTTGAAGGTCCCCAGGTACTGCTCTATCAGACCTGTGCTCATCCATATGAATGGGGTAGAAGAGAGCGTTTTGAGCGAGAGATATTTTGACAAAGTAATCGACTTTGGCCAGCTGTTAACCTAAGTTATATGATTTCTAATGAGAAAGGTCCGTCGCTAAATATGCTTGCAAGCACATTTAGCGACGGCCTACCTGCTTATTTTTTGCTCATCGTATCGATGATCACCAGCATATTGGCTTTGGAGATGTCGCTAACGCCGACTAATTTTTTCGCTTTGTTTGTTTTAGGA
This sequence comes from uncultured bacterium, assembly GCA_964445105.1. Taxonomy (GTDB): domain Bacteria; phylum Chlamydiota; class Chlamydiia; order Chlamydiales; family JAJFMA01; genus CAWBNS01. The sequence continues at coordinate 15,911 of CAYUJS010000044.1, forward strand.
TTGTAGACAACCACGGTGGGGGTGTTTTCTACCTTAAACTTTTTTGTCATCTGCCTGAAATAGGTTTTGCCTTGCTCTATTTGAGCGCCGCCAATTTGAGAGTACTGTGCCCCATTTTTCTTTGCGAGTGCCTCGATATCGGCGTCCGTGGGCGAGTTGTTTTTTTCGGCTATCTCCTGAAGATCGTGTCTCAGCTGTAAATACTTATCTTTGTTTTTGAGCAGAAAAGACAGATTGTAGGGCACAAAATTGAAGGAATCTTGATGAATAGGTACGTCAATGAAAATGAGCTGTGCTTTTTGCATGATTTGTGGATAAAGCTTCTCAAGCGTGGGCTGCGCCTTGCGACAGGCGGG